>VGZH01000103.1 GCA_016872645.1 Planctomycetota bacterium
AAGGGAGGGGGAGAGACTTCTGAAGGGGGCGAAGGGACGCTGACGATCCGGCGAGAGAATTCCGCCGAGGTTCACCAAGCGGGGCGGGACATTAGGACTCGCCGTCAAACAGGTCAAGACGTGATTTTTGCTGTCAATTCGAGTCGTAGAGTTCTTGGAGCTGCTCGACAAAAGCACTCATCCGCTTCTGGTGCGGGTTAGGTAAATCGCGGGGAATGTCGAGTAATTTCTGCAAATCTCGCCCGGCGTACAGCAGCAATGATTTCGTACGGTCCCGCGGTTTCGCTTGTTCTTCCAACCACGGCACCGTCTTGTCGAGTTGCGTCTTTGCTCGTGCCCTGAAGTCTACCCAATCGGGTTGTTCCGAGGTGGCCTCTCGGCTCTGTTGCAACTCTTCGTAAATCGCCACGTAGCTGCTGCAGATATCCGTCCACGGTCGAGGATAGAACCACCACACGGGAACAACCGCGATCAGCGCAATACTCACAGACAAAGCCACGATGAGTATCGATATCGGTCGTCGAGTTTTCGCATGTGCTGCCGTGACTCGTAACCGCCTGCGCGGAACTTGCGTGACGGAAGTTTCCCAAGCAGGAAGCTTCTGCTGCGACGGTGCAGCCTCCATCAAGAGGCTCGGCCACGCGCGGGTAAAGCAGCGACATAGACGTGGTGTCTGTCCGGATCGTTCGCCGGCAGTGGTTCGATCAACGGAGCGTCCAGTTCGAAATCGAGCTCCGCCGATTCGGAGACCTCTGTTTCATTGACCGCTTTCGTGCCCACTTCTCTCTTCGCTTTTCTTGACGCCTGCGATTTGCTGAACGCAGGACTCTAGTGCGCCAACAGGTCTTCCAATGTTGATGACTGCAAACCAAGCGACGGCGTTTGCTCATCGAATAAGCCTGCGACTTTGCTCGCAGGACGCCATTCGCCTTCGCTCCCTTCTCGCACTTGATCTCGCTCCAGGGGTGTGCCGGTGCGGGCCATCTCGGCCAGCGCATCGGCCGGCATCGGAACAGCGATGGGGCGATTGCCGTTGAGTATCGCGTCGCGGTTGTCTCGGATTACGAAATCGGCACTGGCGTCGAACGGCCGGGAGAATTACCGCCACTGCAAATACATCCCAAGTTTCGATCGTTCAAAACGTCTGGCCCGAAATTCACGATCAAGCCGCGCATGAACAACATCCTGGTTGAAGTGGATTACGCGCACGCCGACGCGGCAACCAAATTTACCGGACGCCTACGTCCAATCAGTTTGGGACACATGTTGGAGTTCGGTCCACTTTCAGAACTCGCCAACGACTTCGTAATCGTTTCGAGCGGTCAGCTTTCCCAGATCATCGGTCGCGATCAGCACGCTGATCGCGCGGACGCTGCCATTTGCCATCGTGAAATTGCACGTCCCTTCGTGAGAGCTGCCGAAGTTATCGCGGTAAACGTCTGTCGGCGACTTGGCGATCGGAGCATCCGGATCACCGACTCGCCAGAAAGTCCCTGGATGATCGCCGTTGTAGATCGCTCCATCCTCTTGAGCGATCCCCCAGCGCGATGGCCGCACATGTTTCTCGCCGATCAGGATTTTGCTGCTGGTGCCATCGGTCAGACTGCGAAATAATGTGCGACTTTTCAGACCTTGAGCCGAGCATTCGGTGGAGCGTACCAACCTGCGGGAACCGTCGGCGGATCAGTCGTCCCGGCACCCATGATTATCGCACCGTTGGACGTGATCCAGTTCCAGACTCCGGGGGGCCCGTGACCGACCGAGCAGGCATAGTCGCTCAGAGTTCCCGGCCCGTGTCCGCTGGTTTCATACGGCGACAAGATGTCATTGTTTTGCGTGCTGTTCTGCGGCCCGCGCCGCGGCGGACAGTCGTAGGAGAAAATCGGAGTCAGCCGCGCGATGTCGGTTTGGCGGTAGTGCTTGAGATCTGGATCCCGATTCTTGAACAAGTTAGTGCTCTCGAGTTCGGGCAGAATCAAGAACGCCCAACTCCTGTAGTGGTCGTAGTTCCGGGACGGCGGCAATTCGTTGCGGCGGTCGTGGAAGTTGTTGATCGCGATCCCGATCTGCTTGAGGTTGTTTTTGAACGATCAGTCGATGAGTCATGAGCCGTCTCATGCTGCGCACTTTTGGCGAAATGACCTGGCAGACGAGTTCGCGCCCGGCTAAGCCATCTTGCAGGCGTCATCGGCTCGATACAACTGGGCGTGTCACTCCCCAATCGGCACTTCCAGCGATAGAAACTCCACTCGTCGCCCGCGTCTTGCAAGTCTCTCGGATTCAAATCGTCAAAGGCTGCCCATGTTTCGATGGCTCTGTTGCTGGCTGATCGGTTTGTTCAGTATGGGTTCGTCCGCCGAGGCGGCTCATAAAGTCCTCCTGCAAGGGAACGGCAAGCTGACGGTCGTGAAGGCCGATGGCTTGACGGAATGGGAGATGAACTGGGGTGGGATTCACGACATTCACGTCATCAAGAATGGCCACATCCTCGTCCAGCAAGGGGCCGCTAAAGTCGCCGAGATCGACCCGGGCACGAAGCAAGTCGTCTGGTCGTACGACTCGGCGACCGAGAACGGTAACCGGGGGAAGAAGGTTGAAGTCCACGCCTTTCAGCCGCTCGATGATGGCCGGCTGATGATTGCCGAATCGGGCCCGGCGCGAATAATCGAAGTCGATCGCGACGGCAAGCTGCAGAAAGAAGTGAAGTTGAAGGTCGATCACCCGCACCCGCACACCGACACGCGGCTGGCGCGAAAGCTGACGAACGGCAACTACCTCGTCTGCCATGAAGGAGATGGCTTTGTGCGTGAGTACGAAAACAAGTCGGGTGAGGTGGTTTGGGAATACGAGGTTCCGCTGTTCGGCAAGGAACCGAAAGGGGGCCACGGCCCCGAAGCCTTCGGCAACAAGTGCTTCGCGGCCGTACGACTGCCGAATGGCCACACGCTCATCACCACAGGAAATGGGCACAGCGTCATCGAAGTCACAGCCGACAAACAGATCGTCTGGAAGATTGAGCAGTCCGATCTCCCCGGCATCACTCTGGCCTGGGTCACAACATTGGAGATTCTGCCCAACGGAAACTATCTCATTGGCAACTGCCACGCCGGGCCGCACCAGCCGCAACTGATTGAAATAAAACCCAAGACGAAAGAAGTCGCCTGGAAGTTTGCACGTCACGCGAAATTCGGCAACGATGTGTCGAACTCACAAGTGCTCGACTCCAGCGGGACAAGCCTGCGATAATTCCTTCTTATCACTTCCTTTTTTGCCTCCGAGGACCAACATGCGAACCATCTTCTCCGTTTGCGGCATTACATTGATTGCCCTTTGCGGTTTCGTCCGCGCGCAGGACAACGCTCCGAAGCCGCTCAAGGCGCTGCTGATTACCGGCGGCTGTTGCCACGATTACTCGAAGCAGAAGGACTTGCTCAAGGCAGGGCTCGAAGCGCGGGCGCACGTCGTCGTCGATCAGATTCACACGTCGGACACGACGACCAAGGCCCGCTTCGCGATCTATGAAAAAGCGGACTGGGCGAAGGGCTACGACGTCGTTATCCATGACGAGTGCACATCCGACGTCAAAGAGATGCCGTATGTCGAGAATATTCTGAATGCCCACAAGAGCGGCATTCCCGCGGTCAATCTGCACTGTGCCATGCACTGCTATCGAGTTGGCACGGACGACTGGTTCAAGTTTGTGGGCATTCACTCAACCGGGCATGGTCCGCAAAAACCAATTGACGTCACCTATGTCGAACCTGAGCACCCGATCACGAAGGGGTTTCAGAATTGGACCACAGTCAACGAAGAACTGTACAACAACATTCGGCTGTTCGATACGGCGAAGGCATTGGCACGCGGTAAACAAGATGTCGGAAAAAAGGTTGATGACTACGTCGTCGCCTGGACCAACCAGTACGAGAAGACGCGTGTCTTCAGCACGACGTTGGGGCACAGCAACGACACCGTCGGCGATCCGCGTTATCTCGATCTGGTCACGCGAGGTTTGCTGTGGTCGTGTAACAAGCTCAACGATCAATACCTTAAGCCGGCGAAAAAGTAGACCCAACCTGGTTCCCTCATCCGGCCCGATGCACCTCAACCGTCACGTGAACCAGTTCCTCGTGCGGGAGCAGTTGCTGTCGGTAATCGTCAGGTGTGCGCGGTTCTGGAGTTACCACTCCGACAATGCAGGCAAAGTGCGATCGACCAACGCGCCAGAGATGCAGGTCGCTGATGCGCGAGTGACCATCGGATTCGATCGCTTTACGAATTTCGTCCACCAGCGCGTGATCCATTTCGCGGTCGAGCAGCACGCGGCTGGTAGCGCGGATCAGATCGCTGGACCAGACGCCGACCAGCACGGCACCGACAACTCCCGTCAGCGGGTCAAGCCACACCCAATTCCAATACTTGCCCACCAGCAATGCGACGATCGCCAGAACCGACGTCGCCGCATCCGCGAGCACATGCACATACGCGGCTCGAAAATTGAGATCGTGATGCGGATCATGGGGTGAATTGTGATCCCGGTCGTGATGTTGGCCGTGAGCATGCGCTGCCGAGTGGTTGTCGCCGAGTAACCAGACGCTCGTCAGGTTTACCAACAGGCCAATCACGGCGACGACTAACGCCTGTTCGTATTGAATCGCGTGAGGTGCGAACATTCGTTCGAGTGACTCTGCCACCATCAGCAGTGCGACCATGCCGAGGATGATCGCACTGGCGAAGCCTCCCAGCACTTCGATCTTGAACGTACCAAACGCGAACCGCGGATCGCGAGCGTATCGCCGAGCCGACCAATAGGCTGCCGCCGTGATCCCCAATGCCGCGACGTGTGTGCTCATGTGCCATCCGTCCGCCAGCAGCGCCATGGAACCGTACCACCAGCCGGCCGCGATCTCGACGAACATCATCGCCGCCGCCAATCCGACGACACGCCAAGTGTTTCGCTCCGCCAACGGATTGCCGGAATCGAACACATGCGAGTGTTGCCAATATGAAAGATCAGGCGCGGACATCAGACACCTCGTGGCTTATCGAAGTTTGTCGGACACAGTCTGGCGACTTTCTCCAAGCACGGCGACGGGAGTTTTGGCTGTCGCTGCGGCTCAGTTCGAGATCGCTGCGGGCTTTCCTAGGAGTGAGCGAGACGATTCAATCTGCCGCTTCAGATTTTGACTTCTTGAGCTTATTTGGTGAAGGAGTGTGAGGATGACCGTCATCAGACGCGCGGTATTTGCAGCAGTTGTGTCGTTGGGGCTGAGTTCAGCCGGTGATGGCGATGAGATCCCCGCTCCAAAGAACACGCAGGAGATCACGACGCCGTTGTTGACTCCACAAGAGGCTCTCGCGCAGATGAGAGTCCCGGTGGGTTTTCGCGTCGAATTGTTCGCTCATGAGCCCGACGTACAGCAGCCGATTTCGATCACGACTGACGAACGCGGGCGGTTGTGGGTTGCTGAGTGCTACACCTACGCTGAAAGTAAAGTGAATTTTGACGCGACGCAAAAGGACCGGATCGTCGTCCTGGAGGATTCTGATGGAGACGGCCGGTCCGACAAGCGGACGGTCTTCGCCAGCGGGCTGGACAAGTTGACGAGCGTGGAAGTGGGCTTCGGCGGCGTATGGGCGCTGGCCGCTCCCAATTTGTTGTTCTTCCCGGACAAGGACCGCGACGATAAGCCGGATGGACCGCCGGTGGTGGTACTCGACGGTTGGGACGGGAATGCGGTGCGGCACAATATCGTCAACGGACTGAAGTGGGGCCCGGACGGCTGGCTCTACGGCCGGCATGGCATTCTCGCGACTTCGGTCGTCGGCGCTCCCGGCGCGAGCGAATCGCAGCGAACGAAGATCAACTGCGGCGTCTGGCGGTATCACCCGACCAGGAAGGTTTTCGAGGCGGTCGCTCACGGCACGACCAACCCGTGGGGCTTTGACTTCGACCAGCACGGCGAAATGTTTCTGATCAACACGGTCATCGGCCATCTGTGGCATGTCGTGCCAAACTCGCATTGGCGGCGAATGTACGGCACACACTTCAATCCGTACCTGTTCGGCATCATGGAACAAACGGCCGATCACTTTCATTGGGACACCAAAGAAGCCTGGAGCGACATCCGCAAGCTCGGCGTGACTGACTCAACTTCGGCGGCCGGAGGCGGACACGCACACTCCGGCCTGATGATTTACCAAGGGGACAACTGGCCAAAGCAGTATCAAGGTAAAGCCTTCACGGTGAATCTGCACGGTCGCCGGCTGAACTGTGATCGTTTGGAGCGTTACAAAGCAGGGTTCACCGCCAAGCATGAACCCGATTTCCTGAGCACCGGCGATCCGTGGTTCCGCGCGATTGATCTGATCAGTGGCCCGGATGGCGGCGTCTATCTCGCAGATTGGTCGGACATCGGCGAATGTCACGAGAACGACGGCGTGCATCGGACATCGGGACGCATCTTCAAGATCACCTACGGCACTCCGAAGTCTGCGGCGAATCCCGACTTGTCGATCAAGAAGAATGACGAACTGATCCGCTTGCAGTCGCATGCTGACGATTGGTTTGTGCGACAATCGCGCCGATTACTGCAAGAGCGAGCTGCTGAGAAGCGTCTGACCGAAAAGGAACGCTTGACGTTGCATTCATTTCTTGGAGTCGAGGCAGATCGAACGAAGACGCTCCGCGCCCTGTGGGTACTCCACAACTGCGGAGCGGCTGACGAGCATTTCTTGCAGGCGCAGTTGAGTCACAGCTACGACCGCGTCCGCGCTTGGGGCGTGCGTCTGTTGTGTGACATGGGCGATCTTTCGGAGTCGAGCGTTTCCCAACTGGAAGCGTTGGCGAGCCACGAAACTTCTGGCCTCGTGCAGATGTATTTGGCGTCGGCCTTGCCGCGTGTTCCAGTGGCTCAGCGCTGGAAGTTGGCGGAGTCTCTCGCCAGCCGTGATGAGTTCGAGCAAGACAACATGCTGCCGTTGTTGATTTGGTACGGCATCGAACCGTCCGTGGGACGCGATTCCGTGCGAGCGGTGAAGTTCCTTGCATCGTGCAGAATGGATCGCGTGCGTCAATTCACCGCGCGACGCATCACGTTGGAATTGGAACGTCAACCAGCCGGACTCGAATCGCTGCTGGCGTTAGCGGCGGCCAGTCCCAGCGAAGAGATCCGTCACGACATCCTGCTGGGAATGTCACAGGCCATGAGCGGTTGGACGAAGGTTGCGCCCCCAAAGGGTTGGACAGCCGTGAGTGAGTCGGTGGCGAAGAGCGAATCGGACGAACTCAATAGGCTGGCTCGCGAGTTGTCGGTTGTGTTCGGCGACGGCCGGGCGATGGATGAACTCAAGGCATTGGTTACGAATGGCGCAGCGGACGTATCCGCTCGGCAACAGGCGTTGCGGACGCTCGTGACGGCGAAGCCGGACGGGCTGGTGGTGCTGCTGCACAAGCTGCTCGACGATCGCGAGCTGATCGTCGAGGCAATTCGTGGCTTGGCGACGGTTGATCACGCCGAAACGCCCAAGCGAGTGCTTGACCGTTTCGCCCGGCTCACGCCAGAAGGCAGAATGATCGCGATCAGCACGCTCGTGTCACGTCCCAGTTACTCGAAGGATCTGTTGAATGCAGTGGCCGCCGAACAGATCCCGCGGCGAGAAATTTCCGCGTTTCATGCGCGGCAAATTCTGAGCTTCGGCGACGATGAACTCACGAAGCAACTCGCGAAAGTCTGGGGCGAAGTCCGGACGAGCAGTGCCGAGAAGCAGCAGATCACGGCTAAGTGGAAGGGATTGCTCACGCCGGAACACCTGCAGACCGCAAAGCTCAGCGATGGCCGAGCATTGTTCGCCAAAAGCTGCGCGAATTGCCACGTCCTGTTCGGCAGCGGAAAATCGGCGGGGCCGGACCTGACCGGAGGCAACCGACGGAACCTCGACTATTTGTTGGAGAACATTCTCGATCCCAGCGCGACAGTCGCCGCCGACTTCCGGATGTCGGTCTTTGAAATGAAAGACGGCCGTGTCATCAACGGCGTCACCGTCGAACAGACCGAAAAGACGTTGACCGTCCAAACGCAAACCGACCGTGTCACAATTCAACGGGCCGACATCGAAGAGCAAAAAGTCTCGACCGTGTCGCTGATGCCCGACGGACTGTTTCAGAATCTGACCGAGGGTCAGGTTCGCGACTTGATCGGCTATCTGATGTCGCCGGATCAAGTGCCCCTGCCAAGTCCGTAGCATTTGCCATACGTAGCCCGGACGTGGGGGGCCGGACTGGGGCACGCTCAACTGCACCACGGCAGCTTCGTCAGCGGGACCGGATTGTTGAAGGGGCGGTGTTCGGCGCGGGACTGTTTGAGTTCTTTCGTCAATTTATGGTACCGGCTTGTCGGCATCGTTAATGAGGATCAGTGGTGGGTCTTCATTCAGGCCTTGCCGCTGCTTGTCGAGGATGTCTGGATCTTGCTCGATGATTTGGCGGACGAACGGCCACCAGCGAACAGTGATCCAATCCAAGTTCTGGCCAGGGAAGCTTGTGAAACTAGGAAAACTCTTTCGTCAATTCCGGAATTGCCGAAAGAGTCCGAAGGTTCGGCACCGATGTTGAGGAGAGGTTGTCCTCAACCGAATGAACTGAATCGTTAACCCGCCAGCCCGCCACGATGCCACCGGAGACAGGTCAGCGAATGGCTGCACCGGAGGCCGATATGTCGATCGCTCGCATCCTTCGCACGACAGTTGCGCTGTCGTTCGTGACGGCCGGCTGTCGCACACCTGACGTCGCCATTTTTATTCCGCGTGACAAACCGGACGGCCGAATGGTGTCGAGTGAGCGTTCGGCTCATCAGGCTGAGCGTGATGCCTATGTCGAAAACCTGTCTGGCGTCATGCCGGTCTCGCTCGAGGTCACTCCCGAACGAACACCCGCTGACCAGGCGGATGACTTGTTTGCCGGACGCGACGAATTACCGCTCGATGAGTTGGTCGCGGCCGTGAAAGCTCGCAATCCCTCGTTGCAAGCGGCGATGGCTTCTTGGAACGCGGCCGCAAACAAGTACCCGCAGGCGATCGCGCTCGATGACCCGATGTTTCAGTCGATGTACGCGCCGGCCACCTGGAGCGGGGCATCTAAGGTGCAAGGGTCGTACTACTTCGGAATCGCTCAGAAGTTTCCGTGGTCCGGCAAACGCGAGTTGCGCGGCAATCAGGCAAATTGGGAAGCGGCCGCAGCCTCGTTCGATGCTGGTGAGGTTCAATTGCGACTTACCGAAGCAGCGCGTATGGCCTACTTCGATTACTACCTCAATCAGCGTGAACTGGAGTTGAACGCCAGTAGTCGTGAGTCGCTCAGCCGGTTTCGCGATGTGGCGCGGTCAAAGTACGAAGCCAACCAGGTCACGCAGCAGGATGTCTTGCAAGCCGATGTCGAATTGGCTCAGTTCGAACAACGGCAGATCGAATTGAATCAAGAACAGATCGTCGCGATCGCGCGGATCAACACGCTGCTGCACCTCCCTCCTGATCATCCGTTGCCAGCTCCGCCACAGAATCTGCCCGTTGTGGAAGAACTTCCGGCCGTCGGAGAACTTCGTGAATGGGCGGTCGGGCATCGTCCGGAATTACAGGCACTGGCCGCTCGTGTGCAGTCTGAGCAGTCTGCCGCCGCCCTGGCGTGCAAAGAGTACTACCCCGACTTCGAAGTCATGGGTCGGTATGACCGCTTCTGGACAGACAGCGTTCAGCAACCGCAGATTGGACTCAATATCAATATGCCGCTCAATCAGTCTAAGCGTCACGCCGCAGTGCAAGAAGCGCTGTGGCGAGTTCACAAAATGCAGGCCGACTACGATCTCGCCGCGGACACCATTCGCGGTGAGGTGCAATCCGCGCATGCTCGTGTGGATGGCAGCCGACGTAAGATCGCGGTCTTCGAGTCCAAAATCCTTCCGGCTGCGCAAGACAATTTGCGTGCAGCACAGTCAGGGTATGAAGCCGGAACGGTCGATTTCCTGCGCTTGATCGAGGCCCAACGACAAATCCTCGATCTGCGTGAGGCGTATCAAATGGCCGTCACCGATTTCCATCGACGTGCGGCGGAACTCTCCAGAGCTGTTGGACAAGACATGTTGAGCGGGACTGCTGGGAATTTCGACGGGTCACTCCGTGATTCGAACGAACCGGTCAAGGAATGAACGGCCTACTTTCGCGCCGAATGAGCCGATCGAGGCGGCCGATCACTGGCTGGATTTAAGCATAATTGCGTGACAGGTCAGGCACTGTCTTGACAAAATCAGCCGATTGGTGAACCCTGCTGACGGCTGAAAGCTGCGAGGACGTGATGACTTCTGGTCGCCGAACAATTTGGCATGCGCTAGTCTGGGTCTTGATTCCATTCACGTTGGGTGCGGGCTTTCCGCAGATGCAATGTCGTTTCGCGGCCGCAAGCGGACAGCGGTGGTGCAAGTGTTGCTTCCCAAAACCGGGCGAATCACCGACAGCGAAACCGACGCAGGAGAAATCTTGCTGCCTGCAACGATTGGCAAAGGTCAATCGTGAGCCGTCGACGTCGCAGGAAACTGCCGCTGGCTGTCAGACATGTCAGCGTCATGCGAACCCGAAGTCTGGAATTTGCTGCGATCTGAAAAGCTTTGATGCCCCGACGCTCAGTAAACAAGTACAGCCGCCCGCAATCGACATCACTTTCATTGGACTGCCAAACGTCGCATTGAGATCGACATTGGCCTCCCAGTGTGACGACTTGTTGGCAGGGCATGTGAGTCGTCCAACGATGGATCGTGTCGTTGTCTTTGCGCATCTGCTGATCTGAGCCGCTGCATTGCGCGGCGCGAACAACGCGCCGCCTCTTGGCGTGAAGCTCGCCTGATTGTCAGGCCCGAACAGGCCTTGCAATCCGTAGAGCATTCGTCCCCTGGCAAGATGATGTGCCGCGCTGCATCCGAAAGCTGACGCTGACGGACTCACCGACTTGTGAATTGCGGGAGAGAGATCATGTCCCAGACAAATCTTAAGCCGTCGCCGATCGACGAAGGGGGCCTGCGCGCTCCGTCGGATTTGAAAGGCTGGCGGAAGGCCTGGTGGTGGTTCGACTTCATCATCTTGGTAAAGCTGGCGCGACTGCGATTCGTGGCCGTGCTTGTCGCCATCGGCGCTGGGATCACGCAATGGGACGTACTCGTGGCGTATTACGAAAGGTGGGTGCGGTTTCCGAGTGAATCGGTGCATATGGTTGGGGATGTGGAATGGTTCTGCCCAATGCACCCGTCGGTTGTTCGTGGGCACAACAAAGAAAAATGTCCGGTTTGCTTCATGCCGCTCTCGAAACGCAAGAAGGGCGAACCCTCTGATGTGGCATTGCCGGCTGGCGTTGTCAGTCGAGTACAGTTGTCGCCGTATCGGGTTGTACTTGCAGGGGTCAACACTTGGCTCGTGGATTACATGCCGCTGACCAAACAGATCGCGGCGATCGGGTATGTCGATTTTGACGAGCGAGGTTTCAAAAACGTCTCGGCTCGCGTGAAGGGGCGGATCGATTCACTGCTCGCCGCTGAAACTGGGAAACTCGTCAAGGAAGGGGATGAGCTTGCTTCAATTTACAGTCCCGAACTCAACGTTTCTGTGCAGACGCTGGTCGACGCGAGCAAACGGAACAACGCCGATCTGGTGAAGAGTTCACGGCATCGCCTGCAACTGTTGGGGATCAGTGACGACCAGATCGAAAATATCCTGAAGACGGGCGAGGTGAATTCGCACCTGCGAATTCGTTCGCCGATCTCCGGACACATCGTCAAAAAGTACGTTCGCGAAGGGCAGTACGTCGAAGAAGGGATGCCGCTTTACGACGTCGCCGATCTGGGAACCGTCTGGATTCAAGCTCAGGTCTACGAGGACGAGTTTCGTTTCCTGCCGGCTGAGCAGCATGGCGATGTCAGTCCCGAACACTTGACGGTAACGGCGACTACACGCGCGTTTCCCGATGAGCCGTTTCACGGAATCCTGTCATTCATCTACCCGCACGTCGATCAAGAAACCCGCTCGGTGACGGTGCGGTTCGAGATCGCGAATCCCAGCCACAAGTTGCGTCCAGGCACAACGGCCGAGGTGTTAATCGACGTCCCGCCGGCACGCGTTGGGGCGATTGCGAGCACCGTGCCGCTCAGTGTTCCACGTGAGCGATTGGAGCGAGGCGAGGTGCTTGCGGTTCCGGAAGGTTCAGTGATCGATACCGGGCGTCAGAAGATCGTCTATCGACAAGTCGTGCCGGGTGAGTTTGAAGGAGTGCTTGTGCGACTCGGCCCACGAATGCTCGGTGCGGACGGTGTGACATTTTATCCGGTGCTCAGTGGACTCGAACCAGGCGATCGAATCGTCACCAGCGGTTCGTTCTTGGTTGATGCCGAAACGCGATTGAATCCGGCAGCCGGGTCGATGTATGTCGGCGGTAGCAGTGGCGGAGGTGCCTTGTCTCCATCAAAGGCGGTGCGGCCTTCGACCCCGGAAGACACCGTTGAGAAGATCGACCTCGCGCTTGCCAAACTCAGCCCAGAGGACCGCAAGCTGGCACGATCACAGACCTTCTGCCCGGTGCTGACCGATAGCCTTCTTGGTTCGATGGGCGTACCGATCAAAATCATGATCAAGGATCAACCGGTCTTCGTCTGCTGCAATGGCTGCTCAAAGAGCGCGGCCAACAACGCCGACGTGACGCTCAAAAAAGTTGCGGTACTGCGAGCAGGTCGCTCAAAAGCCAAGTAACCAACAACGGTGAGCTTGCGTAAGTTGCCAACGATTCAAGTCTCCGATCTCAAATTCCAACTTTGAAATCCCTAATTCCGAAGGAGTGCCTGATGCGTTTTGATTTGATGTTTGTCGTCGCGCTGTCGTTGGGAACGTGCTTATTTATCGGCTGTAGCGAGAAGCCCGCTCTGGCTCCAGCCACGTCGGCCGCCGCGTCCACGGATGATGCGACGTTTGCCGCCGCAATTGCGAAGCTGCCTGAGGAAGACCGCGAGGCTGCGACAGCTCAGAGATTCTGTGTGGTGGAGGACAAGAGCCGTCTGGGGGCGATGGGGATGCCGCACAAGATCATGGTGGAAGGCCAAGCGGTATTCCTGTGCTGTGCTGGCTGCAAAGACGAGGCCCTCAAGGATCCTCAGGCAACACTGGCCAAGGTCGAAAAGCTGAAAGCCGAATCGAAGTAACTATGATCGAAAAACTGATTGAAGCCTCGATTCGCAATCGATTCCTTGTGCTGATCTTGGCATTGGGGCTGTCTGTGGCGGGGCTGTATGCCGTCTTTGACACACCCATCGACGCAATCCCAGATCTCAGTGAGAACCAGGTCATCGTCTTCGCCGATTGGATGGGTCGCAGTCCACGCGAGATTGAAGATCAGGTGACGTACCCGTTGTCGCGCAAGCTGCAAGGATTGGCAGGTGTGAAGGCGATCCGGTCGTCGAGCGAATTCAACTTCTCGATGATCACGATCATCTTTGAAGACAAGATCGACTTCTATTTCGCTCGGCAGCGAGTGACCGAGAAGCTCGGCCAAGCCGGCTCCTTTCTGCCGGCGGGGGTCGTACCGTATCTTGCGCCCGACGCGACAGCGCTGGGGCAAGTGTATTGGTACACGGTCGAGACCAGGGTTGCGGGCCGTGGGTTGACTGGTGAGGACAAAAGCAGCGAGGACAAAGCAGCGGCACTTGCCCCTCAGCCCTCGGCCCACAGCGGTACCGCCGATCCCGCGCGCCTGTGGTCGCTCAATAAATTTTACATCGCTCCGCAGCTCAATGCGGCGCCGGGCGTCGCGGATGTCGCGATCGTTGGTGGATTGCCGCTGGAGTATCAGATCGACGTGCGGCCGGAATCGTTGCGAGCCTACGGAGTGACGCTCGGTGAATTGAGTGCTGCGGTGGCTCGCAGCAACGTGCCGGCGGGCGGCGGCGTGATCCAAAAGAACAATGCCGAATACATCGTCCGCGGTGTCGGCTGGATTAACGGCAAGGAGGACATCGAAAACACGGTCCTCAAGGAGATGAGCGGCACGCCGATCTTTGTTCGCAACGTCGCCAGCGTGCAGCTCGGCACGCAGTTTCGTCGCAGCGTGTTCGAAAAGGATGGCAATGAGGTCACTGGTGGTGTCGTGCTGATGCGGCACGGGGAAAACCCGCTGACCGTCACCGAACGAGTCAAAGAAAAGATTCAAGAGCTACAACCCGGCTTGCCCGAGGGCGTTCACATTGTCGCCGCCTACGACCGGACGCGGTTGATTCATGGAGCAATCCACACGCTGACTGAAGTCATGTGGCACGAAATGCTGATCGCTTCGATCGCGATCCTGATGATCCTGACACACGTCCGCAGTGTATTCGTCATTTGTGTGACACTTCCGCTGGCCGTGCTGTTCTCATTTCTGTTGATGTGGGTGTTGCGGCGCCTGGGGGTCATCGACATTCAAGCGAACATCATGTCGCTGGCCGGAATCACCATCTCCATCGGCATCCTTGTCGATCAGGCAATCGTGATGACCGAGAACGCGACACACGCGCTCAAAGGCCACTTTGGCGATCAGCCGGTGCGAGGCGATCTGCGCGAGCTGGTCATCCCCGCCTGTCGCATGGTCGGCCGACCGATCTTTTTCTCGGTGCTGATCATGCTGCTGAGTTTCGTTCCGGTGTTCATGCTCAGCGGGCGAGAAGGCAAGTTGTTTCATCCGCTGGCCTTCACAAAGAGTTTCGCGTTGATCGGCGTAGCGATCATCTCGGTGACTGTCGTGCCGGCGCTGATTCCAACGTTTTTGAAGGGCCGACTGAAGAGCGAAGAAGAGAACGCGATCGTTCGCAGCTTCATCCAGATTTACAAGCCGCTGTTGACGTGGGTGTTGCCGAGGCGAAATCTCGTGATGTGGGGCTTCGCGGTGCTGTTGTTGCTGGCAGCTGGCATGTTTCCGCTGCAAGCGATCATTGGCTTGGGGGCCAGCGAGTCCGCATGGCGATCGGCATTCCTGGTGACGTTTGGGCTGGTCGTATCGCTGACGGTGCTCTCCACACGTGGCTGGCATTGGCAGATGCTGTCACTGGGGACGTTGTTTTTGATCGGGCTGTGGGCGTTTCATTTTCCCAAGATTGGCGTCTCATTTATGCCGGCGCTTGAGGAAGGCACATTGCTCGACATGCCAATCACCGTACCCCGCGCCAGCGTCACGCAAGTGGCCGACGATCTGAAGGCTCGCGATGCACTACTGCGAGGATTTCCGGAAGTCGAGTCCGTCATTGGCAAAGCTGGTCGAGCTGACACCCCTACTGATCCCGCTCCTTTGGACATGGTCGAGACCTTCGTCAATTTCCGCCCGAAGGAATACTGGCCGAAGCGTGTGATGCGCTTTGCCGACGCTGTGAAGCAAACGGAAATCGTTTTGGACGCTCTCGAAGCACGAGGTTTTGTCGCCTTCAAAGCACGGGCACTCTTGCCTGTCTCTGCGGGCAGGGCGGGTAAGAGGGTGTATCCTGAGAACGAAGAACGCGACTCGCTCATCAACGAAGCCTCGCAGAAGGCGCTCGAGCGATTCGACGAGACGTTCAGAGAACTCACTCTGCGTCGGTATCAAGAGTTTGAGGGGGAACTGGAATCACAGTTGGTGAAGGTCGCAGTGGTGGAGACGATAGACCAATTGCGACGAGCCGGTGATCTGGACGCGGAACGACCGGGCCTCAAAGAGAACATGGCTGAGATGCTGACGCCGAAATATGGCTACTGGTTCGCTCGACAAGCGTCGCTCGAAGACGTGCAACAGCTCTCGCAAGACGTCGCCCGCGAACTGGCCGCCGCTGGACTGCTGACAGACGTTGTGCGTGCTTTGCAGTTTAAGGAGTCTGTGCCGCTGACCGTCTGGCACCGCAGTTTGGAAGCTCTCGGTTCGAAGCGACGCACGTTGGCCGGCGAGCTGCTCAAAGCCATTGAAATACAGCGTGCCAAACTGTGGCGTGAACGAGTTGCTCTCATCAACTACGAACTCGTCGATCAAGCCGCGCCGACATTTAACTGGTACGCGTTGGAAGAACTGGCGAAAACCGCGCGGGACAAACACCTGCTGAATGTTGCCGAACATGGCACGCAGACCGAGACGTTTGTGGAACACATGCTCGCGGTTCAGCTTGGTCGTCACAGGTTGGATATGGACACAACGCCTCTTCCTTTGGAAGAGGATGGTCGAATGGCGGGTGAAGGATCGGAAGCCGTTGGCGATCAACCACGAGGAGAGGCCACCGTCCAAACACCTGGTGCGAGAAGCCCGTCAAAACTGGATCGCATCTCTCACCATCGCCCTTTCCCGGCGGGAGAGGGGACGGCGGCATTTGTGCAATTGCGAGAAGAATTGGACGTCCCGTTTGCCAAAACTCTTTTCCTCTGGCCGCGCACGACGGGCCCGAAGGGGGATCTCGTAGAGGACGAAATGCGCCGCGTGCTGCAAGTTCCCGGTTGGGCGAACATCTTCACGCAGCCGATCATCAATCGTATCGAGATGCTCTCGACGGGTGTCCGCACCGATATTGGCGTAAAGGTCTTTGGCCCGGATCTCGGCACAATTGATCGGGTCTGCAAACAGATTGAAACCGTACTCAAGCCGATTCATGGGGCCCGCGATCCGCTCGCTGCGCCCATCATGGGCAAGGGCTATCTGCAGATCGATATCGACCGCCACGCGGCAGCGCGGTACGGCATTTCGGTCGAAGACATTCAGAACGAGATCGAGGTCGCGCTGGCCGGACGAGTTGTCACTTACACCGTTGAAAAGCGAGAACGCTTCCCGGTTCGCATTCGCTACTCCCGTGTCGATCGCGAGGACGAGGAGTCCATCGGCAAGCTGCTTGTGACCGCAGGTTCGATGTCCGCAGACAGCAGCGGCATGTCGGCGAACGGTGGATCGACCGCTGGGTCGATGTTATCGAAGACCGCACGAGGCGATTTCGAATCGATGCTTTCGCCGACAACCAAGTTGGGCTCCACGGCTCGCACTGGCATGCCGCAGCACGCGCTGGCTGGTAAGAAACGGATTCCACTCAGCAGTCTCGCCACCATTGCGATCGTTGAAGGGCCGGCGATGATCAAAAGTGAAAACGGCCGACTGATGAACGTGGTGACGCTCAACGTCCGTGGCCGAGATATCGTCGGCTTTGTCGACGAAGCGCAGCGCGTGGTCGCCGAGAAAGTCGAACTGCCGGAAGGAGTTCACATCGAATGGAGCGGTGAATTCGAGCATCAAGTTCGTGCGGCCGAGACGCTGCGATTTGTGTTCCCGGCGGTCATCGTGCTGATTTTTGTGATCCTGTACCTGACGTACCACGACCTCGCCGACGCCGCATTGATGATGCTGGCCGTCCCCGAAGCGCTCAGTGGCGGCGCATTTTTCATGTACTTCTTCCCGAAGGTCATGCAAGGCTGGGACGCGCCTGCGATGGACTTCAGCGTAGCGGTGTGGGTTGGCTTCATTGCCTGTTTCGGCATGGCGACGGAGACCGGCATTATCATGCTGGTCTACCTGCGCGATGCGGTTGAGAAACGAGGCGGACTTGAAAAGATCGCGTCACTCGAAGAACTGCGTCAGGCCGTGATTGAAGGTGCCGCACACCGTCTGCGGCCCAAATTGCTGACGGAAGGGGTGGCGATCATCGCGATCTTTCCGATGGTGTTCGCTCGCGGCGTTGGCGGCGAAATCCTCGCGCCGATGGCTCTGCCGGTTCTGGGTGGCTTGCTGATATCGGACGAAGTGGTCGATTTGTTCCTGCCCGTTCGGTTCTATTGGGTCCGTCGTTCGCGGTGGCTCAAGCTGCAACAGGCGAAAACCGAGTAAGTTGGGCTATGTGACAATTTATTTTCGGAGTAAATCCATCTCCGAAAACGGCTAAGTGAGCACGATAGCCTCGTCCGGTTCTCCCCATTTGCTGCTTTGCGTCATTCCTTTTATGGACTGATAATCACAATGCGACTTCGCAGCGTAACGGTGAATTGGCTGATCGGTGTGTTCGCCATTCTCGTCTTTCGCGGTCTGTTCCTGACCCTGCGTCTCAGGTTTCACACCGCAGACAAAACCAACCCGTTCGCGATCGAAGGGGACGACCGTTTCATTTACTGCGTGTGGCACGATCAACTGCTGATACCAATTTTCGGAGGTAAGCATCGGCACACGGCGGCGTTGGTCAGCCAGAATCAAGACGGTGGATTTGTTGCCGCTGGATTGCGCAGTGTGGGTATTTTGCCAATTCGGGGTTCGTCGAGCCGCCGGGGAGCGCAAGCCATGCGGCAACTCATTTGCGAGTCGGAGGGCAAACACATTGTGATGACTCCGGATGGTCCGCGCGGGCCGCGCCGCGAGTTGTCGCTGGGAGTGATCTTTCTTGCCTCGCATACCGGGCGAGCCATCGTTCCGACCGCTTTCACTTGCGAACGAAGCTGGCGATTCGGAGTCGGTTGGACGGATCTGCTGGTTCCCAAGCCATTCTCCAAAGTCCACTTGCTGACTGGCGAGCCGATTCACATTTCCCAACAAGCCGATTTGCGCAGCGAGGTCACGCGTGTGTCCGCTGCGATGCTGGCCGTCAATGATTGCGGTAATGCTTGGGCGACGTTAACTCCGTCGTCAACGGCCGATGCTGCCTTGACGTCATCCTGAATCGCACTCGTACTCTGCAGTCATGGCCCGTTGTGTCAAATGTCCGATCGTGGTTCTCGACGATGCCAGATCGCAACTCCCCGCCCGCGCATCTGTCGAAGTCGATACGGATGCGGAAGCCGTCTCGTCAAGACGGTGATCGCCAGCGCGAATCAATCGACTGTCGACGAAATCGTTTCACTCCGCCCTCAACACTTCGATCTTCAGCTTGCCAAGCGCTTGGTAGGCAGGCATAAACGTGCTGACCGGCAGCGGGGCGTCTTCGTCGAGGGGGGAGTCGGCCATCTTGAGGTGGGCGGGGCCAATGCCTCCTTTGCCCAGAGTTGCGTCGAGCGGAATCCATTCGCCGGCAAGGAAGGCTTCGGTCCACATGTGGCCGCCGAAGGAATTCATGGACTCGACATAAACTAAACCGGCGGCGATGCGCGACG
>VGZH01000104.1 GCA_016872645.1 Planctomycetota bacterium
CTGCGTCTGCACTTCATTCATCAGCCGGGCAAAGGCCCCGCGCCGCTTCCGTTGTTCATGATGCATGGGTATCCGTGGTCGTTTGTGCTGCTGGAACGCATCCTGCCGATGCTGACCGACCCCGCCTCGCACGGCGGCGATCCTCGTGACGCGTTCACCGTGATCGTGCCGTCGATCATTGGGTTCGGCTACTCCGCCTATCCGCCGCAGCAGGGATTCGGGTTTCAACACCATCCGCGAATTTACGACCGCCTGATGACCGAGGGGCTGGGGTATGCACGCTACGGGATCGAAGGTGGAGACTGGGGCGGATTTCTCACGGCCCCGTGGGGATACCTGCACCCGCAGAACCTGATCGGCATTCATCTCAACTGTCTGTTTCCGCGGCTGGGGGACGAGCGAGAACCGGAAGACAAGGATCCGGATATCCTCCGCGGGCTGGGCATGAAATGGGCGCCGGTGAAGCCGAAAGACCCGGACATGCTCCGCTATTGGAAGAACGTCGAACGCTATTGGATCGACGAAGGAGCCTATTGCCACCAGCAGATGACTCGACCGCAGACGTTGGCCGTCGGCATGACCGATTCGCCCGCGGGTCTGGCGGCATGGATCATCGAGAAGTGGCGGGCCTGGAGCGGCTGGGGTGATGATTTCGAAAAGTTATTCCCGCGCGACATGCTGCTGACCAACGTGATGCTGTATTGGGTGACGAACTCGTTCTGGTCGGCGATCCGCCTCTACAGCGAGTCGTATTATTACCCGTGGGAACTTCCGGCCGGCGAGCGGATTCAGGTGCCGACCGCGGTCGCTGCGTATCCTCACGAATTGGCTCCGATTGTCCGCAAGCGAGCCGAACGTTACTACAACGTGGTTCATTATCACGACTATCCGCAGGGCGGTCATTTCGCCATTCACGAGCGGGCAGAGGAAATGGCGGCCGATCTGCGCGAGTTCTTTCGCCCTTTGAGAAGCAAGGTGCAATAAATGCAAGAGACAGTCCTGGTGACGGGAGGAAGCGGTTTCATCGGCACGTGGGTGCTGCGCGAACTGATTGATCAAGGCAAGCGAGTCGTTGCGCTCGACGTTCGTCCGGCGACGGAGCGTTGGAGTCGCGTGCTCGGAGCCGGGGCGAAGCATGTCGTCTTTTCCGACGTGCCGCTGATTGATCGCGACGGGCTGTTGGCGCTGATGAAACAGCATGGCGTGTCGCACGTGATTCACCTCGCGGCGCTGCTCACGCCAGATTGTCAGCAAGATCCGTTTCGCGGCTGCCAGGTGAATGTGCTCGGCAGTACGGCCGTCTTCGATGCGGCTCGGTTGGCGGGTTCGGTCGAGGCAATCGCGTTCGCGAGTTCTTACGCTGTCTATGGCAGTGCGAGTGCCACCACTCCCCAGCCTCCCATGTTTTATGGTGCGTTCAAGCAGGCGGTCGATCTGATCGCTGAGCAGTATTGGTCCCATTTCGGGTTGCGTTCCTTGGCGATTCGCCCGCACGTCGTCTACGGCCCCGAACGCGAGATCGGCCTCACCGCCGGTCCCTCCCTCGCCTGCCGAGCCGCCGTGCGCAACGACTCCTATCAAATCGGCTACACCGGCGCCGCGGGCTACGACTATGTCGAAGACGTCGCCCGAGCGTTCGTCCGGGGCGCATTCGAATGTCCCGCCGGGGCCACGGTCGCCGACCTTCCCAGCGAACCAGCGACAACGCACGAAATCGTCCACCACATTGAACGCTGTCTGCCCGCGGCGACGGGACGCATCACGGTCTTCGGCCCGGCGATCCCCGCGAATGTCCCCTCGGCCTTCAGCGACATTCGCCGGGTCCTTCCGGGCTGGGAACCAACCTCCCTGGCGAGCGGCATCGCTCAGACGATCGCCTATTACCAACGAGTGGAGAGCAACGCATGACCCGTCCCATCGCCATTGGCGATCTGCATCGCTTCACCCAGCAGTGTCTGCAGCAAGTCGGCCTGAGTTCGGCCAACGCTCGCGATGCTGGTTTGGCGCTCGTCACTACCGACGCCATGGGGGTCTTCACGCACGGCACGAAGTTGCTGGCCGGTTATCTCAAGAAGCTGCAAGGCGGCGGATACGTCGCCGCGGCCGAGCCGCTCATCGAACGCGAAGGACCGGGTTGGGCGATCATCGACGCGCAATCGTCGCTGGGGCAAGTCGGCTGCTTGAGTGCGATCCGAGTGGCGATGCAGAAAGCGCGTCAGGTCGGGATCGCTTACGTTGGTCTGCGAAACACCGGTCATATCGGCGCGGCGGGCTACTATGCGGCGCTGGCGGCCCGTGAAGGAATGATCGCGATGGTGACAGGGAACGACATCCCGAGTGTCGCTGCGCCGGGCTCTCGCAAAGCGGTCTTGGGGAGCAATCCGCTGGCGTATGCCGTCCCGGTGTCCGACGGCGACCCGATTCTACTCGACATCGCGACGGCGGCCGTCGCCGGGGGCAAGGTCTACGCGGCGATTCAGCGTGGCGAGCCGATCCCGAACACCTGGCTCATCGGCCCGGACGGCCTCCCCACGACCGACGGCAGGCTCTACCCGCAACACGCCGCCTTAGCCCCAATGGCCGGACACAAGGGCTATGGCTTCGGTTTGTGGTGCGAAGTTCTGTCGGCGATCCTGCCTGCAGGAAACATGACCTGGCAAGTCGGCAGTTGGATCTTCGACGAGCCGAGCCGCCCGTCGTGGCACAATGCCTCGTTCACGGTGATCGACGCGTCTGTGATGTTGCTGCCGGGCGAATTTCAACAGCGAATCCGCCGCCTGATCGACGAACTGCACGCGGCCCCGACGGCGGACGGCGTGGATCGAGTGCTGTTGCCCGGCGAGCGAGAGTGGAACAATTACCACCGCGCTCAGGCCAGCGGCATCGACCTGCCGCCCGACGTGCGTGAAAAGTTGCAGCAAGCGGCCGAGCTAACCGGCGTCGTGCTTCCTTAAAGCAGCAAAGCCGCAACCAGGAGGTGGTACGACGGACTAGAAGTCCCTCGTACGGTTGCACGGCTTTGATCCTGCTAACGGGGATCTGTTTGATCGGCACTCATGTCAAGGAATTCACTTGGCCTGAGGAATCAAAACCGGCAGCAAACTTCGAGATAGCGCTCCGGGACGATGATGCGCCTGCTCGGTGGCGATGGCGGTCTGCTTGCCGAAGATCCCCTCGGCGGTGCTCGAACCAAAGGCCGTGATAACTCTCAATCGTCGCCTTTTGTATTGGCAGTGCAAACACGAATGTCTTGAAGGCGTCGACCATCAGCGTGACGATGCGTGTGCTGTCGGATTCAAAGGCGAGACTATAAACGGCAGCCATGTTCTCGGGGTTTGAATCTCATGCTCAATCGACGTAAGCAAACTCGCTGAGGTTGCAGACCGCGCGGCACAGGTCGATCAGTGAGCGGCGCGAGGCTTCGGTGGGAGCGTGCTTCTTCGCGTGCTCGCCTCGATGTCGGCGGAGCATTGCGGTCGCAAGCTCAAGTTCCTCGTCGGTTGCCGAGCGGGTGAGGACTCGCTGAAAGAGAGAGTTGATCACGTTGCGAGTGATCGCTTCGTTGTTGAAATCGAGAAATTGTTCTTGGGGTACCGTGTTATCGGCCAGTGCCTTCGCGTAGCGAATGCCTTCCTGACTGTTGAGGAGCATCAGTGCTTGCGGCGCGACGACCGTTGTGTCGCGACGAGCACACGAGACCGTTGTGTCGGGCAAGTCGAAGGCTTGCAGGAACGGGATCGGCAGGCAGCGTTTGCGGATGAGGAAGACGCTTCGCACGTCGGTCTCTTCGAGCGAGTTTTCGTACCAGCCTTGCATGCGTCCGCCGTCTCCGCCTTTCTCGGCTTCGAGGATTGCGGGTTGAGCATGTAACAACTCTTGCGGCACTGGCGGCCACAGCGGCTTGCCGGCGTCATAGGGCTTCAGCAGTCCCGAGACGGAGAGCAAGGCGTCGCGCAGCGTTTCGGCATCGAGGCGGCGGACGGACGTTTGTAGTTCCGGCGTCAGCCGGTTTTCTGCAACTTGCGATTGCCCTGCTGGCTGATTGGCGCTCGCGCCAGACCGCCTGAAGGCGGGACTACGAACGGCAGACGACTGTCGATACGTCGCCGACAGCACGATCGTGCGATGCAGGTCTTTGATCGACCAACCGCGCTGCATGAATTCGACGGCCAGTGTGTCGAGTAGTTCGGGATGACTCGGTCGCGCGCCGCTGAAACCAAAATCGTTCGGAGTCGCGACGAGTCCCGTGCCGAAGTGTTGCTGCCAGATGCGATTCACGATGACACGCGCCGTCCACGGATTGTTCGCTGACACGATCCATTCGGCGAGCGCGAGGCGGCGGCCGGTGGTGTTGTCCGAGGGAGGACTGACGACCGCTGTTGCTGGTGTGAAGACCGACGGGAAGCCGGGCTCGACAGCGTCTCGGGGCGAGGCGAAGTCGCCTTGATAGAAGATATGAGTTGTCGGCGCGGTCGGGCCGGAGTCCTGCGCGGTCATGCCTTTGCGCGGTTCGCGGTTCTTCGCGTTGAACGCATTGATCTGTTGAGTGAGTTCGTCGTCGCGCTTCTTCGCGGCCTCATCAAACCCCGCTCGCGCGTCGTTGTCGTTGACCTTCAATTGGTCGAGTACCGGTTGCAGTTTCTTCTTGGTCGCGTCGTCTCGCTTTCCCGGATCGGTATCGAGCAACTTGCGCACGTCTTCCGGCAACTTGCTGCGACGTTCGTTGGCAACTCGTTCGCGCGCGGCATCAAGCAGCGCGGCTTGCTCTTTCTTGAATGGCTCGGCTTGCGCATCGAGCGACTCGTTGTGCTGCTTAATCTCGGCCAGTTCCGCTGACGACGAGATTACCGTGTCGTTCTTGTCTTGCACGGCGGCGAAGAAGGCTCGCAAGCGAAAGTGGTCGGCCTGAGTCAGCGGGTCATACTTATGGTCGTGACACTGACAACACGAGAACGTCATCCCCAGAAACGCCGACGCCGTTGTGTTCGTCAGGTCGGCCATCATCTCGGCTCGCAGTCGCGGCTCCTCTTGAAAGATCGACGCCGTGCTGTCCCATTGACCGAGCCGCAAGAAGCCGGTCGCGAGCAAGAGGTCTTCGTCGGTTGTTGTCGGATGGCCACTCTTGGCCGTCTGAATTTCTTCCGACAGACGGGCTGGGGTGCCCATTCTACTCAGCCGCAGTTCGTCCCCCGCAAGCTGCTCGCGGATGAATTGATCGTACGGCTTGTCTTGATTGAACGAGCGAATGACGTAATCGCGGTACTGATAGATGAGCGGTCGGAACTCGTCGCGCTCATAGCCATTGGTGTCGGCATAGCGGACGACGTCGAGCCACAGCCGCGCCTGCCGCTCGCCGTAACGCGGTGAGGCGAGTAATCGGTCAACGAGCTTGTTGTAGGCACTGGCTTTGTCGCTACGACATTCCTTCTCAAACGCCACGACCTCGTCATACGTCGGCGGCAGGCCGAGCAGATCAAAGCTCAATCGTCGAATGAGCGTGCGAGGATCAGCCTCGGGAGCGAACTCCGCCTTCTCCTTCGCCAATGCCGCGAGTACGAGTTTGTCGATGCTCTTCGCCGACGAGACCGGCGCCTTGAGCGACCACAAATCGAGCCGTTTGCCGCCGAATGCCTTTCGCACGGGATTGCGACGATCGGTGAAGGCATCACCGATGTTGTCGTTCGAGGGGGACGTCGGCTTGCCGGGAACGAGGTAAGAAGAACTACCGGCGCGATACGCATCGAGCGACTCGATCGTCGGCCCGAGAATCATCGCGTCAAAGAAGGCTTCCTCACCGCGATCGCACGTCGGAGCACAGCCGGTGAACGTGAACTCGCCGATGTCCTGCCACAGATCGAACGTCTCGACCTTCCAATCGGCCGGAGCTTTCTCGCCGACGGAGATCGCCGCCCAGCCGGTCGTATTCGGCCCGGCGAAGTAACGCCCTTTCGCGACCTTCGCATCCGGCCAATTGCCGTTCTGCGCGATCTCCAGCATTACGCTGCCCGTGCCGCGTTTCTTCCAAGCGAGACGGAGGTAACGAAACTCACCAGCGCCGGGCTTCTCGCGGATTGGAAAATTCCAGTTCGGGATCTTCGGGTTATCTCGTTGCAGCGGAGTGATCCCGAGCGCCGCTTTACCCGAGTATGTATTTTCCGTGACAAGCCGCCCTTTGCCGTTGCCGGATGTAAGGACCGCAAGAAACTGCGGCTCATCTTCAAACAGCACGACCACCGGCTCGGGCCAACGTGCTCCCGCTTTGACCCACTCAGTCAGCGTCGCGATCTCTTTGTCGGACAACTTCTGCTTCGGCGGCATTTGCAAGTTGGGATCGCGAAACGAAATCGCCTTCACGAGCAAGCTCTTTGCAACATCCCCCGGCACGACCGCCGATCCTTGCTCGCCGCCTTCTCGCGCCGCCGCAAGTGAGTCCAATCGCAACCCGCCTTCTTGCTTATCCGGCCCGTGACACGACACGCACTTGCCGATCAGCAACGGCTGCACGTCGTCAATAAACGAAATGGGCTCGGCAGCGATGGCTAACGCCGATTCGGCGAGCAGCACCACGGTCGTGAGTAACAGTTGTTTCATGGGAGTCCTCGTGCTGGTGACGATCACCTTGGGATCGAAATTGGTTGCCAGTAGGCGTGCATCGCGGCGTGACCTGCGGGGACGTTGGTCAGTGCGTGCTCCATTCGATCGGCCAGACGCATCACAAACAGATTCCGCACACCGCCGCGTTTCGAGCCATAGACAATCCACTGGCCATCGGGCGAAGGCTTCGGGTGATAGTGCGTCGTGCCGTCGGACGAGTCGGTCAGCCGCTCGCTGCGGCCATCGAGCGTGACTCGAAACAGTTCGACGTTGTTGCCGACTTTGGCGGTGTAGAAGACCGCTTGCCCGTCGCTCGACCAAACCGGGACATCGCTGCTGCCATCGTGATAGTCGGGCACGTCGAGGAACTCGGTCACGCCTCGATAGCCACCGCGATCCGCCAGCTTCTTCAGACCAGTCCCGTCAGCCTTCACGACGTGCGGATGGCAGTCGTAGTGCTCGCCGGAAACGAACAGCAGCCACTTGCCGTCGGGCGACCACGACGGGACGAAGACAAACGGATGACCGGTCTTCACATGAAAGCGATTCGAGCCATCGGCATCGGCCAGATAGACCTGATAGTTCTCGTGATACGAGATGCGCGAGCCATCGGGCGAACTGCTGAAGCCATACGCGAAGCCCTTCGAGTTCTTCGTCAGGTCCGTCTTGTGGCGGCCATCGCGGTCCATGCGAAACGGCTTCGAAGCACCATCAATCAACGCGGTGAAGCCGAGCTTTGTCGGATCGTTCGGCCAGAAGAACAGCCCCGAGTTGTAGAAGCTCACTCGTTCGACGCCGGTGACGTTCTCTGCTTTGCCGGTCGCCAGATCGACGAGAAACGAATCCACCAGCCAGCCTTCCGCAGTGAAGCGAAACGTCTTGTGCTGCTCTTCCCACTGAGCGTTCTCAGCACTCTCCCAACCGCGCAGCACAACCGCCGTCTTGCCATCAGGAGACCAACCGGCGAACTGCGTCCAAGCACCCGCTTCATTCACAAGCTCACTGCCGATCGCACGTCGCTCGGTGCCGTCCGCCTTCACGATCATCGCTCGATTGGTACCGACATTCGGATGCCGTCCGCCAGGCAGATTCGTCCGGTGCTCGTTGTAACCAACGAGCGGCAGCGCGATCGGCGGCTCCTCGGCGCGGCTCAAGCCGATCAGAATGAGAAGCAGGCACGCGGCAAGAATTGGCTTCATCGTTGTTCGGCCCCCCAAAACTGAATTCCGGGGCAGTTGCAGAACTTCCAATCGACCTTGCCGATGCTCGACTCCGGCATCGCTTTGCCGAGGTAGGCCAGCGTCAGCGTGCGGAACCATGTCGGAAACATTCCACCTTGCGTTGCGGTCGAGTTCAGTTGGTCGTGCCCGTAGTTGAAGCCTCGGTTCTTCAAGAACCAGAAGCCGCCGTCCGGAGTTTGATTCGCGAGCACCGCATGTAATCCGCGTTCCAGAGCCGCGCGGATGTCGGCTCGGCGGTAGTCGCGGTCGCGCAGCAGTCGAGCCAGCGGGTCGATCGAGTCGATGTCTTCGCACGCACTGCTGCAAAGCGGATCGCCTCCGTGAACTCCCTGCCCGAAACCGCCGAGTTTGTTCTGCGTCTTGAGGCACATATCCGTTGCGCGGTCAGCGTGCGGGATCGCGACGCGGTCGTAGAAGTAGAGCAACCAAAAGTGATAGCCCCCCATCACCGCTCGCGAGAGCCCGCGCGGGTCGTTCACATCGAGCCGCCCCCACAAGCCGGTCTGCTCGCTCATGTGATGCGTCGTCATCCAGTCGAGCAGCTCGGCGACGACGGGCCTGCAACGCTCGTCCTTCTGAAAGTCGCGGGCGTATTGCAGCAACGTGCCGACGTTGAGCACCTCGTTGCCGACGAAGTCCGGCTGCTTCGCCCAGTCTCGTGACTCCAGCCATTTCACCAGTCCGCCCGGAGCAATGAACCGCTCTAAATCGCGCATCGGCTTCTTCGCGACTGCCCCGAGACACGTCAGCGCGGTGACGACGTGACACGACAGATGCCGCCGCCCGCACCATTCGGGATCGCCCTTGTACCAGCCTTGATCGAAGATCACCGGATCCCGGAACAAGCCGTCGTCGTCCTGATGCGATTGCAGGTACGCAACCCACTCCGCGCGTTGCGACTCGGTCAACGAATCGAGATCGCCATACAAGTGCCGCGTCATCGCCGCATAGGTCGAACTGTAGAGCGTCGGCTTCATGCTCCCGGCTGAGTAACGAAACCTACCATAGGGGGCGTCGGCGACTCGCATCGACTCAATGAACTTCAGAGACTTAGCGAGGACATCGGCGAGGTCTAAATGCCGTTCCTCATCCGCGTGTGCGGACATCAGAAATGGCAACCCCGCCAAAAACGCCGTGCCTCCGAGAAACACTCGGCGCGAGTGAAAGTGCGGAAACTCAATCGAGTCAGTGCGCTCGTTCACGACAGCACCCCCGGAATCACTTTCCAGCTTTGAGCCACTCCCGTCAGCCGTTCTTGTCGACCGTTGAAGTCGAAGAAAAGGTCATCCGGCTGCAAGCCCAGTGCGGTAAGAATTGTTGCATGCAGGTTCTTGACCGACTGAGGCTGCTCGGCAGCACGCAGGCCGATGTCGTCGGTCGAACCGATGACGTTGCCCGCCTTCACGCCGCCGCCAGCCAGCCAGATCGTGAAGCCATACGGGTTGTGATTGCGGCCGTTGTTCCCCTGCATCATCGGCGTGCGGCCGAACTCGCCGGCCCAGATCACGAGCGTCGTGTCGAGCAGCCCGCGCTGCTTCAGATCATCCAAGAGCGCCGCGATCGGCTGATCGGTCTGAGCGGCGTTGCGGTTGTGATAGTCGGTATTGCTATCGTGCCCGTCCCAGCCGAGCTTGTCGACCGCGTTGTAGAGCTGCACGAAGCGAACGCCTTTCTCGACCAGCCGCCGCGACAGCAAGCACATCCGCCCGAACAACGCCTTCGCCGAGTTCGAGTCATGCAGTCCGTAAGCGTCTTGAGTCTGCTTCGTCTCGCTCGTCAGTTCGCCGATATCGAGTGCCGCCGATTGCATGCGATAAGCCAACTCATACGACGCAATGCGACCATCGAGATCGAGCACTCCCGGTCGCTCCGCCGCATGCTTGCGATTCAGAGCCTGAGCGAAGTCGAGCGTCGAGCGTTGCAAGTCCGCGAACTCGCTCGGCGGTTGCAGGTTGAGCACCGGCGAGCCTTCATGTCGGAACTGCGTCCCTTGAAACGCCGCGGGCAGAAACGCATTGCTCCAATTCTGAGACCCGCCAAGCCCACCGACTTTGTAGAGCAGCACGAACCCCGGCAGATTCTGATTGAGCGACCCGAGCCCATAAGTCACCCAAGAACCGAGACTCGGCTTGCCACCGAGGATCGCTCCCGTATTCATGAGGTACGTCGCGGGCGCGTGATTGGAACTCTCGCTAAACATCGACCGGACCTGACAGAGCTTGTCGATGTGCCGCGCCGTATGCGGTAACAATTCCGACACCCACTGCCCGGACTCGCCATGCCGAGCCCACTTCCACGGCCCGGCCATCAGCTCGTCTTTGCAGTGATTGAAGACGCCGCCGACCTTGTCCGGGTTCTTCTTGAACGACTCCGGCACCTTCTGGCCGTTGAGCTTCAGCAACTCCGGCTTGTAATCCAGCAAGTCGAAGGTTGAAGGCCCTCCGTATTGAAACAGCAGGATCACCTGCTTCGCCTTCGGAGCGAAATGCGGAACTCGCTCGGCTAACGGCAAGAGCGGATCAATCACCGGTCGACTCGGATTCGCCGCCCGTAGCTCGTGTGCCATGAGGCCGTTGAGCGCGAGTCCCGCAAACCCGGCACCCGTCTGCGAAAGAAACTCGCGCCTCTGTAATTGTTCCCACATCGTCGTTCTGTTTTCCTTTCGCGTCTCTTATTCGTAGTCCCGCTTTCAGGCGATCTTCTTAATCGCGGGATACATCCCTCCTTCGAGACGGACGCTTCTTTGTACGACGGGCTTCCAGTCCGTCGATCCGCGCGGCGGACAGACAGTCCTTTGTACCGGTGAATTCATTTCTGCCGGTCGCCATTGGCAATTGTTACTGTTGTAGCTCAGGATTTCACCGGTCCAAAGACTGCGAGAATCGATTCGGTTTTTTACGCATGCCGTTCAGGCCTTTCTGAATATGTCCCTGGATGCTGATCGGCAACGGCGAAATCAGTCGAGTTACTCAAGCAGGGTCAGCGGGTTCTTGCGGTTGACGAGTGGGAACTCGACGGGCTTTCCTGATCGATGTGACTCAAAACATCCGGCCACCATTTCGACCGATGCGCGCGCATCGTAGACGCTGCTGATCGACTGACGATCCGTCTCGATGGCGTCGATCAAGTCCAATATTCCGGATTCGTGTCCGTAACTTCTCGCATCAGTTCGCGGTTCGGGCTTGCCAATTCCGGCGGAAGTAATCGGGACCCATTCGCGGCTGGTCTGTCCCGGCGACCAGGTCGGATCTTTGAGGATGTACGCTCGCTTCAAGAATCCCGACTGCATTTCAATGACTCCCTTGGTGCCGAAAATTTGCATACCGAAACGAGTGGGATCCGCGGCGGCATTGCGTCGGGAACTGAAATGACCGAGCACGCCGTTCTTCTCAAATTCGAATGTAGCCTGAACCCAGTCACCTGCGAGCGGTCCGATTGCAGGATCTTCTCGGACGTCAGCCTTCGTGACGCGATGCCCGTTCTCCTTGACGACCGCGTAACAGGAAATCGGATTGCCCGCGAAGGTCCGCATCATGTCCAGCATGTGCGTACCAAGCACCCACAAGTCTTCACCGCCGCCCCGTTGAGAATCCTCTTTGCCTCGGCTGCGAATCTCCAGGACCTCTCCGATTTCACCATCATCGATCAGCTTCTTGCACATCATCCGTATGGGTGAAAATCGATTGATATGCGCGATGGAAAGTTTGATGCCGCTCTTTTCGCAGGCCAGAACCACATCGTCGGCTTGTTCGAGATTCTGCACAAACGGTTTTTCCATGTAGACGTGTCGGCCGTGCTCGGCACAGGCCAATACCATGTCGCGGTGCAGGTCCAAACGCGGAGCAACGGCGACAATGTCAAGAGCCTCATTGGCCAACATCTTTCGATAATCCGCGTAGCCGCGCTTGGCTCCTGTGGTCATTTTCGCGGATTCAAGACCCGCCGGGTTTTCATCAGCCACGGCCACAACTTCTGTCCGCGCAACTCCCGACCAGACTCGATCAAGCCCGTGTCCGTAATCGCCTTTACCGGTACAGCCGATAATCCCAACTCGATACTTCTCCCTCGTAGCAGCCTGGGAATACAGAGCTGTCGACATCGCGAGACCGGTAAGGGTGCTGTACTGAAGAAACTTCCGACGAGTCGAATGATTCATGTGAATTCTCCATCCAATGTCCGGCCACCGAAATCGACGCGCCAGAACGTTGGGTGTTATACGGATCGCTGAATCTAACTGCGCGTGGTAAGGTAAATTTTCGCGCAGACGGATTTGATCTAATTGGTGTCGAGGCAGTATTGGCACTAGGATTTCGCGGTGACTTCGCACATTTCTTGGTATTCGCGACAGGTTCGGTTGGACCAGCAGTGGCTGCGGAGGTAGTGCTAGAGGTTCTCGATGTCATTGAGTTCCGACGATTACGGCGGCAGTGGAATGGAGACACTCATGATCCGACTAATGCGATGTGGTCGTTGGGTACTAGTGATCGCGATGGTGCTCTGGAATTCGAGCGTCTTCGCTGATCCTGGCTCGCGGCCGGAAGGAAACAATCTCCGAAAAGCGGTTTCGTTTTACGCTTCGTTCGATGAATCGCTGCGTGGCGATTTCGGGAACGGGGGACTGTCGCTGAGCACGCGGTTCGACAGCGCGACGGAAAAAGGAGCCTTCGATTTTGAACCCGGCTTCGATCCGCGCCTCTTTCGGATTGCCAAGCAACGCGGCGTCCAAGGTGGCGCGCTGGAAGTGACCGGTGTCTTGCCGCGTCGCGGTCGTGTTTTTTATCCCGCGAAAGGGAACATCGCGTATCGCGCCGAGGGATGGGGCGGTGCCGTTTCATTCTGGTTGAACACCGATCCAAACAAGTCGCTGCAAACGCCGTTCTGCGATCCCGTTCAAATCACCGAAAAGGGAGCGGGGAATGGCGGAGTCTGGTGTGACTTTCCCGACGTCAAGCCGCGCGACATGCGGCTTGGTGCGTTTCCGGCGGTCCCGTTGGGAGGCAAACCGATTCCCGAAACCGCACCCGACGCGCCGCTGGTGCGAATGGTCAACGTCGGCTTTCAAGTCGGCGAGTGGCATCATGTCGTCCTGAGTTGGACAGATTTTGATTCCGGTAAGCCGAATGCCTCTGCGGTGTTGTTCGTGGACGGAAAACGGATTGGCGATCTTCGCGACCGTGAAATCGCAATGCGTTGGAACCTCGACAAGACCGGGATCTACATTGCCTTGAGCTACATCGGTCTGATGGATGAATTCGCGGTCTTTCAGAGAGCGTTGACCGATGACGAAGTCGCGCTGCTCCATCGCGTGCCCGACTTGCTGGCTGAGTTGAAGACTCCCGCAAAGGCCGACGAAGCAACCGCTGTCACGGAGTTGGTGAAGTTGCTGGCTGGCGTTCGCCGCGGCGATGCTCCGTCTCCGCCGGCCTTTCCCTTCGACGCAGCGGCTGCGAAGAAGTACCAACAGGACTATGCGACTTGGCTGGGCGTGCCGACGTCGATCCGTAATCAGGTTGGACAGGAGTTGGTGCTCGTGCCGCCCGGTCAATTTCTGATGGGCTCGCCGGCCGACGAACCAGGTCACGCCACCAGCGAGTACGACGAGACGCAGCATCCAGTGCGGCTCACGCAACCGTTCTATCTCGCTCGTCACGAAACGTCGGTCGGCCAATTCCGTGCGTTCGTCGAACGGACGCAGTATGTCTCCGATGGAGAACGGAACGACGGAGGCAACGCTCACGACGAACTCGCGGTGTGGCAACACCGAGCGGGAACGTGCTGGCGTCGGCCGGGATATGCCGGGCCGTTTTCGCTGGCCGAACATCATCCGGTGGTGCATGTGAGTCACGCGGATGCCCTGGCGTATTGTCGTTGGCTCAACGGTAACGGCAGCGATTCCGTGCGATACGACTTGCCGACCGAAACGGAATGGGAATGGGCCTGCCGAGCCGGCGCAGCAACTCGCTTCTGGTGGGGCGAGGCTCTCGATGAGTCCGGCAAAGTTGCGAACGTTGGCGATGCCAAGCTGCGCGATGTTCATCCGAAGTGGCCGCGAGAAGTCATGCCGATGAACGATGGCCACGCCTTCCCGGCACCGGTGGGATCATACCGCGCGAATGCTTTCGGCCTGCACGACATGCTGGGCAACGTCTGGGAGTTTTGCTCAACACGCTACGGCAAGTTTCCGAGGGAGCTCACCACCAATCCCGGCGACCTGACTCCCGACCGAGGCTTTGCCGTCCGAGGCGGCGGTTGGAGTAACACTCCGCACGATGCGCGCTGTGCGACTCGCAACGCCGACCCTCCGCACTTCTGCCACAGCAACCTGGGTTTCCGCGTGGCGATCAAGCTGGACGTCATCAAGCAATGAGCCATATCCCGCGCTAGCCCGCTTCGCCAAAACCGCCCAACGCGTCCGATGCACGGCCCAAACGAGTATTGTCGTGCGAGTTGTAAACAGCGTCTTCCCAACCGTGACCGAGAGCGTCCACAGATCCTGACAGCCGTCATCGCTCTGCGGCTGATCAGCTGCGGCCCCATTGAAGCAGTAAGACACGAGCAAGTTATACGCATCGCCAAAATTATCCGCGCGGCGAATTCGAGTTCGTGCCCAGCTTGGGTTTTCAGCTTGATCGCGTTGAAAGACGCACCGATTTTCGAGAGATCTCCGAACGGAGCCAGCGCTCGCGCGAGAACGTCCGCCGGCAAATGAAAGACTTCAAGGCCGTGATCCTTGACCGGCAACCCCAGGAGTTCATCACGGATCGAACCGACCACAACTTAAGGCTTGGCGGAGGGCGTGGACTGAAGGCGGGCCTTCTCCTCGGCTTCTCGCTTCTGGATGTCCTTCGGATGCTTCGAGATCGATTCAAAGACATCACCGATGACGCGGTCGGCCAAAGCGCCGAGACGTTTGAGGATGATCGGCTCGGCCTCGGGGAGCAGTTTGGAGCTATTCGGCTCATAACCGCCGACTTGATATGCATCGGCGGTGGCGATGTACCCGATGTTCCCGTTCGCATAGCCGACAACGATTGGGATGGTGCGATCCGCGATGGCTTGTTCGAGCTTGAAGCCGTATTCGACCATCGGCTCGCCCGGCATGGTGAGCAGGAGGAACGGGCCGATCTTCATCGCCATCAACTCCGCGCGGATCGGCTGCTCCTTGCCAGGCAGCTCGATCACCTCGCTGGCGATACGGATGGGGTAGAAGGTGGCGCGTTTAGCAAGCTGCTCGCGCGTCAGGCTGAAGGCCGCCGCTCGCACGGTGGCACCGCCCAGGTCGCGTCCGGCCCATTGAATGTCCGCCTCGTCGGCGCAGCGATACGGATAGCCGGGCAGATTCGGCCGGATATCCCCCGCGCAGCCTTGAATAAACAGGGCGGCCGTTTTGCCCATGTAGATCGACTCCACAAATGTCTGCGCCTCGCCGGGAAAATCGGCCGTCATCTTCGGATAGCCCTTCGGATACGGGGGCGAGCCTTTGTCCCCCCAAGTGAAGAAGCACGGATGGCAGACCGCATGCATGACGATGGTCAACGGCGTGAGCGACCGGCCATCGTCGAATCGCAGCACCTTTACGCGCGGATCATTCGGGCCGTCGGGGTTCAGCCGGATCACCGCGCGTCCGTCGATCGTCTTGCGGCGATTGATGCCAAAACTAATGCGGTCCTCGGCCATTCCGATGCTGACCGGCCGCATGTTTCCCGCGGCCTCCTTGGCAGCTGAGGCGAGCTTGGCGATCACCTCCGAGGCCCACTTCGCGTTCTCTCGCCATCCGGGACCGGAGTGATTGTGTGAGGCGCAGACCATGATGTTCGCTGCGGGCACTCGGATCTCTTTTTCGATCGCCTCCCGCGCCCGCGCGACCATGTCCTCCCACGCGCCGATGACATCCAGCGTCACGATGGCCGCCTTCGTCTCGCCGTCATCCAACACGAGCACACCGGCGCGTAGTGGATCACGCACGCCATTCACGACGCGTGTATGACCGGTGACGGTGATGTCCTTCACCTCGGCCGGCGTAATGTCCGCCTTCGCCACCCCCGCCTTGAGATTCGAGACGACGGGAAAGACCCCATCAATGACCTGCGCAGACACGTTAGTGTTGAGCAGAAGAACGACGAGTAGATATCTCATGAGAGCGGTTCCCACGGACAGATTGAGTGTGTCTTCAAGCTTTAGTGTAGCGAAAGTCGCCGAGACTTTCGGTGCTCCGCCATTCCTGTTGAGCCGCCAACATCAGCCGCTGGACGCTAGCCCACGGTTCAGCCAATTTAAAACGGGGCGCCAGTCGCATTTGCTCGGTTCTCGCGAATGCTTATCAGTGAACGGATCGGAAAGAGTTTGGAATTCGCGAATCGCTTTGTCACTGCCCAGCAGCCAGCCCGCGGCGACTTCTCGCTGCTGGATACCGAAGCCATGCGGCGCGTCCGCTTCGTGCATCTCAACTTGCTCGGCGTGACCGAGTCGCGAGTAAAACCGCTTTGCCTCGTGGAACACATCCCATGCGTTGCTGATGTCGAATGTCGCGTCACGCGTCCCCGTGCAGATGAGTGTCTGTCGCGGAGCACGCATTGTGAGGTGGTCGGCTTCGTCGATGCGGAACGCGAGCTGGCCGAAAATGTTTTGCTCGGCGTCTTGCGGGCCGGACGTGTCGATCAGCCGTCTGAAACTGGTCAGGTAGCAGATCGGCACTGAGAAGTCTGCGACTCCGGCGGCGATAAAAAGTTGTCCTCCGCAGCGGCGATCTCTCGGTTCTCAAGGATCGCCCGGTCAATGGCACTTGCTGATCACGCAAGTCCGCCACTTGTTCCTTGCCCGCGAGACTCAACGGATGCGGGGGAAAAATCCGGCGGTGACCTTGCCTCAAGTTCCCGCCGCGACCAACGCGCTGCTCGAAAGTCTGTCGCCGCCCTCACCCGCTCGTCGCTGTTGACTGCAACGCACCGCCGACAGCTTGACTCACTGGCAATATCGCAACCAACAAGCTCAACTCACTCATCGCAAACGTTGACTCCAAGAACTCGAATCCGCAGGCATCGCGCTCCATCAAATCCCGCAATGCCGACCAGAATGACATCGAAGAGTGCGCCGGGGGTTCAACGCTACTGCCCACGATGTAGATGAATTCGCCGAGATTCAGAGGTGTCGCGAACTGAATTCTGGCGAATTCAGCCACAAGATGCGCTGTGTTACTAAGTCGGGCGCTCGCCGCCGCTCGTTTCGGAGTTCAACAATGCATGACCAACCGGCAAGTGGCTTGAGCATTCGGGCGCATCGCGGCGTCGTTATTTTCGCGGCGATGGTCGGCTTTTTCGGAGGTGCGGCGGCAGGTGCCCTCTTGTTCGAAGAGATCGGCGCGATGGCTGGTTGCGCTGTCGGTTCGATGGTGTTGATGCAGCTTGTCCGACTCGTCCTTCCGGCGATTTGTCCCGAATGCGGGCGTCGAGCGCATGTGCGTTTCGTCACCAGCTCGTCGCCGACCGACAGCGATACTGGGATTTCGATCGAGTATCATTGCGTCAGTTGCGGCTACGAAGACCCGCGGCGACTGGCGACGAAAGCGGACTTCACGCAGTTCGGTGAAACGGCGGCGCGGTTCGCCGTGTTCGTGAGGGCGATTTTCACCGTGATCGGTGGTCTGGTCATTATCGGCGCCGGCAGCATTGCGGTGACGAATCTGCTGAACGCGGAATTTCGCAACCTGGGCATCGCGCTGGGTGTGATGGCGTTCGGCATCGCGTGGTTGTTCTTGGCTCGGTTCATGATCTCAACTTTCATCCGCCGCGCGACGCAGATGATGCAGTCTATGGCGGCTCAAGCCCCGCTCGGAAACTTTGAACCGTTTGATAGCGTTGCCGACGGAATCGCATTTCGCGCCGAGTCGTTAGCTTCCGGCCACATCGAGATCTCGATGGACTTGCCGCAGCGGCAATTGCACCTATCGAGTCAGTTGTTTGATACCGACGACTTCCCGTTCGATCGCGCCGCGGCCGATTGGGGCGCGAAGCCGTTCCAGACGCTGTTCAATCTGGGGGCGACTTTGGTCGACGTCGCGTCGCGCGGCGATGGCCTGCGTGTTCAAATTCCGCGTGACCGAGTCCACGTGACTCGCCAACTCGTGCATCTGGCGGCAACACAAATGGCCGCGCTGCGGCGGCTGGCTTTGGGAGAGCCGGAATGACCGTGCCGTTTCCGCCGCTAAGGTTTCGCGGTGAACTGCGGTCGTCGCAGCGCGACGCGATCAAGCGGCGACAGCCTGATGGTGGCCACGACGCACGGCACATCGTCGCGTAATCGGGTCCAGCAAATCGGTGCTCAGGTTGTTTCTGTAGGGCGAATGCCTGCGCTCGAGCTCTCGTCGAACTCGGCCATCCAGGCTTAGTGGGCCGCACGCGCGGAACTCTTCGACGTCCGGGAGGGCGGCGCGGCCGAGCATGTCAGCACGGCCCCCGCTGCGACGCGACTGTTCACGTCGCTGACGTATTAATCCATCGCGCTGCCGCAGCGAGGTTCGAGCAACGCGGACACGCTCGCGATCGCGTTGTCGCAAGAGCGGCTGATCGAGACAGGCCAAGCGATGGACTTCGATGAAGCCGCAGTGTGCATCGAGGATTTACAGCGGCACAATTGCAGTTACTACGAGGACCGGTTGAGTGGCTATCGCAAGGAACTCCGCGACGAGGCGGCTTTCTGCGGAGACGCGATGCGGATGCTGCAAGCCTCATCGCTGGCGGCGCTTGAACGGCTGAACCAGCGCGGCATCGGGTTGATCATTCTGGACGAGTGCCATCATTTGCTCTGCCATTGGGGCAGTGTGCTTTCCGAACCACGATCCTGAAGCTCACGATCCGCACCGAAGAAATGGGAACGAATCTTTCACAAAAAGTTTCACAACGGCGAGTTACAGGGGATGAGCCTGTCGTGAAACTGCTTCAAGGATTCAATTTACGGAAACTTTCAAAAAATGAGCGGAGAGGGCGGGATTCGAACCCGCGGTAGGATTAAAACCCTACACCGATTTAGCAAACCGGCGCATTCGGCCACTCTGCCACCTCTCCGATCCGCGTGCGGACGGGCGGAACTATATCGCACTCA
>VGZH01000105.1 GCA_016872645.1 Planctomycetota bacterium
GATGTGACCGCCTCCTCGCAAAAACTGACTAAAAGATGATGGGCTTTGCCGGGAACAGTGTCAAGGATGCCGCTCGTGAGGTGGTCCGGTGGCCTCGTCAGCGCTCGAGGAACCGCAGCTCACGGACGAAACGACATACCAACCGAGCACCAACGCGTTTCGTTTTCGGAACAGCTTGAATGTGGTGAATCAGCAACATCGTCGCCGTCTGTGTTGCCAGGAAGCCTCATTTCCAAGGCAAAGTCACGCCGATCCTGCCTTGAGGACCCACACTGCCGCTGACGTCTCGCGCTGTTCCCTTGCGGGGAACGACTAACGTCAAGCGGTGGGGTCAAGGGTGAGTTCTGTCTGCATCAAAAACCGTGCAGTATCCGTTCGTCACAGACGCAAAGTTTGGATCACGATTTCTTGCGGTGCCTTGGCGAAGTTCGGCCTATCAGCGTCCGGACGTCATGTCTGTGAATCCCGTGATTGAACTTACAAGCTGGACTCAGGCCCTTCGCGATGATCGAGGCTAACTGTTCATATTGCCGATCCTCAAACCACTCCCAGACCATGACGTTGGCTTGGGTGCGTTCGCGGAATTGAAGCGTCGAGCTGTTTATGCCCAGAGCGGGAGCTTTCGCAGCAAGCGATTCCGACATTGTGGTCAGTTATCAATCGTGATTACGGCGTGAGTGCTTGCATCGAGACGGCTCACGGTTTTTCTGAATGATGCGACGTCTGATCGTTTGCGGGCAACTCGCTCAAAAAACCGGTTCACTTGGTCCGGCGGCGTTTCAGGGCCAGATCGCGGCATCCTCTCCATCCAGCCGTAGCGTAAGGCACTTCGCGCTGCCGCCGGCTTTGATGAACTCTCCCAGTTCGGTTGCGTGTGGCGTGTAGCCGTGATTGCTCAAGTTCCGTTCCAATTCGGGGCAGCCGGTGTTGAGCGCCACGTGATTGCCGACAACCACCGCGTTGCACGCGAATCGTTGAGCCTCTTCAGGTCGCACTTCGATCAGCCTCGGAACGTGTTGCCGCAGCGCAGCCTGTCCATATTCGTCGAATGCCGGCGGGAAATAGATTGCCTCGGTTGGGCTGAGCGGGCAGAAGCAGGTGTCGAGGTGATAGTAGTAGTCGCTGACCAGTTGCAGCGGGATGACTCGGCAGCCGAGTTCCTTCGCCAGCCAATGCTCGCCGCCGACATCGCTGCGAATGAGGTATCCGGCGAAGAGTGTGTCGCCGCAAAAAAGCGCGTCCCCCGCACCCTCAAAGTCCCAGCCGAGCGGCAGCTCGCGAGTCTCGAATCCCGCCGCTTGAAACCAGGCGGCATCGACGGTCGTCTCCGGCTGCCGTGCCGAGTGCCGAAATCGTGCCAGGTACGCGCGGTCACGCCACATCAATGCAGCGTTGGCGGTGAAGACGAGATCGGGCAGACCCTTCACGGGCTCCATCAAGCGGATGTCTGCTCCGACGGAGGCCAGCACATCTCGGAGTTGTTGCCACTGCAACTCGGCCAGCGAACGATCGCATTGGCGGCTGCGGTTCATCCAGGGATTGATTTCGTACTCGATCCCGTAATGGTCCGGAGGACACATCAGGATCGTTGGTCGGTCGAATTGTGGCATGACGGCCTCCGTGCGCGAGCGGCGAAACTATCGGCCGACGTTCGCAAGCTGTCGAGACCATTGTGACTGTCGGCGTGATTGCTTCGTGGATGCGTGCGGGCTAACGTGCCGCGCGAATTCGAATCACGGGAATTGGAGATCAAGACATGTCCGACGTCGTCATTAAGACTCGCGAGAACGGCCCGCTGCTGGTCACCGGCCCGATCACGCTGTGCGATCATCTGGGGAACAAGTACGACTTGACTGGCAAAGAGAACGTCGCGTTGTGTCGTTGTGGTGAGACGCAGAAGCGTCCGTTCTGCGACGGCTCACACAAGACCTGCGGCTTTCAGGCGGCGGAGACAGTCCCGCCATCGGCCTGAATACCATTCATGGAATTCCCGAAGGAATGACCTCATGCGTTATTTGCTCGCTTCGATCGGCCTGTTGATCGGATTTACGTCGCACTCAAACGCACAGCCACCCGCCGATGCCGACGCCTCGGCGATTCGTTCCGGCTTGGCAGATTTGCAGAAGGTTGTCGGTGATCTGAAGCAAAAGAAGCTCGACCAGCGGCATGTGGCCGACGTCGAAATCTACGCGAAGTCTGTCGAATGGGCTTTGCGACACGGAGAGTTTTACTTGCCACCCGCTCCGAAGGACGGATCGAAACCCAAGGTCGAGCCGAAGTCGAAGTATCCGCAATATGCCTTGAACGCCATCAAGACGGGACTGAAGCGGGCCGAGGAACTCGTGGCCGGCAAGCCGAGTTGGCCGGCACAAACTGGCAAGAGTATTCGAGGCTATGTCTCACGCGTCGATGGCTCGGTGCAGCCGTACGCCGTCACCTTGCCGGATGGGGCGGGAGCGAGAACCTCGAAACGCTGGCCGTTGTACGTTGTGCTGCACGGGCGCGGGGGTGATCGAAATGAAATTCGATTTCTGGAGGATCATCACGACAAGCCGTGGCCGAAGGACGGGCCGCTCAGCGCGGCGGACTTCGTGCAGCTTGATGTCTTTGGCCGGATCGACAACGCCTATCGCTGGGCCGGCGAGACGGACGTCTTCGAGGCGATTAGCGATGTGCAACGGCGCTACCGGATCGACGACCGCCGCATTGTGCTGTGGGGCTTCTCGATGGGAGGAGCCGGGAGCTGGCACTTGGGAGTGCATCATCCCGATCAGTGGTGCTCCGTCGGTCCGGGAGCCGGCTTTGTTGATTACCTCAACTACCAGAATCCCAAAACGCCGCTCCCAAAGCACCAGCGTGACGCGCTGCATGTCTACGACGCCCTCGACTGCGCGCTCAATGCCTTCAATGTGCCGATCTGCACCTATGGCGGGGAACTCGACAAGCAACTGGCCGCCAGCCAGTTGATGGTTGATGCCGCCAAGGAGCGGGATGTCGCCATCAAGTTTCTGATTGGGCCAGGGGTCGAGCACAAATTTCACCCCGACTCTTTCAAAGACTTCATGGCGTTCCACCGAGCGAACGTTGAACGTGGTCGGTTGACCTCGCCGCAGCGGAAAGAAATCCGCTTCGTCACCTACACGCTGAAGTACCACACCTGCGACTGGCTGACGATTGAGGAACTGGGCAACCATCTCGAGGCTGCGACGGTCCATGCGACGGTCGCGAACGACGGCGTGTTGCACATCAAGACGGAGAACGTCGCCGCGTTGCAGATCGCTCGAGACGTTGCTGAAAAAATCGAGATCGACGGCGACCCCCATCCATTGTCCAGTGCTGGCGGCGGACTGCTTCCCGGAGTCTTCTACGTTTGGAATGGGAAGCATTGGGAGTTACTCGACTACGAACGGTCGCGAGCCTTCTCTGGAAATCCGCAGCTCCACAAACGCCACAACCTGCAGGGCCCGATCGACGATGCCTTCATGGAACCGTTTCTCTGTGTTCTGCCGACCGGCAAGCCGTGGCACGAGGGGCACGCGGCATGGGCTAAGTGGACCTACGACCGATTCGCCCGCGAGTTTGACAAGTGGATGCGCGGTCGAGTCCCGACGATCAACGACAACGACCTGACCGATGAGCAGATTGCGGACAAGAATCTGGTCCTCTTCGGTGATCCATCGTCGAATGCGGTCCTGGCCAAGGTCGTCGGGGAGATGCCGATTACATGGACCAAGGAATCGTTGGAGGTCGCCGGCAAGAAGTACGATCCCAAGACACAAGCGGTCTCGCTGATTTTCCCGAACCCGCTGAATCGGACTCGGTACGTGGTCATCAACTCCGGCCACACGCTGCACGACGCCGAATTCATTGGCACGAATGCGCTGCTCTTCCCGCGTCTGGGGGACATCGCCGTGCAGACCTTCGAACCCGCCAAGACCGGCTTCAACGAGAAGACCGAATGGGCGACGTCGTTCGATTCGAAGTGGAAGCTGCCGAAGTAGCGGGCGTAGCCGCCTCAGTCCACAAGTCGGAGTGATCCGCGTTTCGCTCTCAATTGAGGCGTTATGTTCTGGTTTCACCGCGCGGAGCGGTGGTGGCTGCGTTGGCACGATTCAAATCGTGTTGACCCGTTTAGCCGAGTTTTTGTAGGTTCCTTCCCCTCCCTCAGGATCCCTCACCGATCCAATCTTACTCCGGGCGATCACTCGTCAGCGAATTTCCCGTTTCGTGACGGAGCACGTTCAGCATGTGCGGCATCATTGGTTATGTCGGCTTTCGTCCTGCTTCGGAGATTCTGTTGGAAGGTCTGCGACGGCTCGAATATCGCGGCTACGACAGCGCGGGGATCGCGGTGGTCGACGCCGGCGAGATTGCGATTCGCAAAAAAGCGGGCCGTGTGCAGGAACTGGCTCGATTGATGGAGAAGCATCCGGTCAGCGGATCGCTCGGTATCGGACACACACGCTGGGCGACACATGGGCAACCCAACGATGTCAACTCGCACCCGCATGTCGGTGGTAACGGCGAGGTGGTCGTTGTTCACAATGGAGTCGTCGAAAACTATGCGACGCTCAAATCGCAACTGCAAACGCTGGGATACATCTTCCGCAGCAGCACTGATACCGAGGTGGCCGCGCAGTTGATCGCTCACGAATTCGGCGAGCTGATCAAACTGGGAGGAGATCCCGAATCCGCGAATACCGCGGTGCAAGCGGTTGAAGCGGCGATCAGACAATTCAAGGGAACGTATGGTCTCGCGGTTTTGTTTCGAGACATCCCGGACTTTTTAATCGCGGCGCGGTTGGGCAGTCCGCTGGTGATCGGCATGGGACAGGGGGAGTACTTCCTCGCCAGCGACGCGGGACCGCTCGCCGGACACACCCAAGAGGTCGTGTACCTGGCGGATCACGAGTTGGCCGTGCTCACCTCGCAGGGGATGCAACTGCATCACCGCGATTCCGGTCAGCAAGCTTTGAATGTGCAAGTGCTGGAACAGTCGGCCGCAGAATCCGAGCTCAACGGCTTCAAGCACTACATGCTCAAGGAGATCTTTGAGCAGCCGGAGACGATTGAGAATGCGATGCGCGGTCGTCTGGATGAAGACGAAGCGACCGCGAAGTTCGGCGGATTGAATCTGACTCCGCAGCAACTGCGACGCATCGACCGAGTCGTTCTGACCGGATGCGGCACGAGCTGGCACGCGGGACTTGTGGGTGAATACTTGATCGAAGAGTTCGCTCGCATGCCCACCGAAGTTGAGTACGCCAGCGAACTGCGATACCGCAATCCACCTCTCTCGACCAGCACGATGGTCTTCGCGATCACGCAAAGTGGCGAGACCGCCGACACACTCGCGGCTATGCGCGAGTGCAAACGAAAGGGACATCCGACACTGGCGATCTGCAATGTCGTCGGTTCAACGATCGCTCGCGAAGCAGACGGTGGGATCTTCTTGCACGCCGGTCCGGAAGTCGGCGTCGCATCGACGAAGGCGTTCACGTCGCAAGTCACCGTGCTGACTTTGCTGGCGTTGTATCTTGGCCGATTGCGAAACATGTCGTATCCCGCCGGGCAGCGAATCATCTCGCACCTGCAAGCGATGCCCGAAGTCATTCGCAAGACGCTGAAATGCTACGACCAGATCAAGGACATCGCACAGAAGTACTGTGACTACGACAATTTTTTGTACCTGGGACGGCTCTACAACTTCCCGGTCGCGCTGGAAGGGGCGTTGAAGCTCAAAGAGATCAGCTACATCCACGCCGAAGGCTATCCCGCCGCCGAGATGAAGCACGGTCCAATCGCTCTGGTTGATGAGTGGACGCCGAGCCTGTTCATCGCTCCGCGTGGGCACATCTATCCGAAGGTGATGAGCAACCTGGAGGAGATCAAAGCGCGACGCGGCCCGATCATCGCTCTGGCAGGTGAGGGGGACGCGAAGATCGATCAACTGGCCGACGACGTGATTTTTCTCCCGTTCGTCGAGGAGTATTTGCAGCCGTTAGTTTGCTCGATCCCGCTGCAACTACTGGCGTACGAGATCGCTGTGCTTCGCGGCTGCAACGTCGACCGGCCCCGGAATCTGGCCAAGAGCGTCACTGTCGAGTGATCGGTTGGTCGGTGCGGCCTCCGGGAGACAGCGCCGTCGAATCGATTTTGTCGGCACAAGTCGTCTACAACGTCGCAGTTCTGGTCGTTCCCCGCTTGTTTTTCTCGGTCGTTGCGGCGGATGATGCCGAGACTGCGCAACTAGAACTTCACACGATCTTGCGTCTCCTCTGGACGGAATTGCCATGCCTGATTTTCTCGCCCTGGATTGGGAACACGGACAAGTTTGCGGCCTGGATGCGGAGGTCTCCCCTTCAGGAGTGCGTGTTCGCAAAGCGTTCACGCTCAAATGGCCCGAGGGAAAGTCCCCCTGGGAAGACGCTCCGGCAGCCGGCGGTTGGTTGAACGAGCAATTCAAATCGTTGGGGGTGACCGCCAAGAACGTGCTGGTCACCGTGCCCCGCGAAGATGCGGTTGTGCGAGTTCTCGAAGTCTCGAATGTGGCCGATGCCGAGTTGCCCAACGTCGTCCGTTTTCAAGCGGCAGCGAAATCGACTCGACCACTCGACAGCATGCTGTTGGACTTCTTGCCGTTGCCCCGTCGCGAAGGAATTACCGGCCGTGAAGTGCTGGTGGCGACGATTGGCCGCGAAGTGCTCGACCCGCTGAAGTTGGTTCTGTTGCGCACCGGCTGCGAATTGGCAGCGGTCAGTCTGACCGCTACTGCGGTGGCCGAGTTGATTGCTCGCCTGGAGCGGAGCGATCCACCGCCACGGCATTCCATCGAGTTGGCAATCATCTCACATGAGAAATTAGTCGAGATCACGCTGTTGCGTGACCGAGCCTTGCTACTGACACACGAAGCCAGATTGCCAGACGATGCCACGACGCCGGAGCGAGAACAACAAGCGATCGTCGCCGAAGTGAACCGCAGTCTGGTTGCGCTCAAGCGGCAACATCCGGAACTGGAGCTGTCTCGGACGTGGTTGTGGGGCGATCCCAACCGCTTGCATGGTTTGGCTGGCGTGATTCGCAAACGATTTGCTGTCGACGTGAATGTGGAAGACCCGCTCGCCCTGCCAGGGCTGACGTTCGATGGGGAAGGTTCCGTGGCCTCGCATGCGCTATTCACTGGGCCCGTCGGGTTGTTGTTCGGACAGACTGTCCGACGCTCGGAGTCGCTCGACTTTCTGCACCCGCGTCAGCCAGTGGTGCCTCGCGACTTGAAGCGGTTGTACGGGACCGCCAGCAGCGCTGCGGCAGTGCTGCTGCTTCTCGGAGCGTTCGGCTGGAGGTGGAGCGCAGTGCGCTTGATGGAGAATCAAACGGCACAGCACAGAATCGATGCGGAATCCGTCAAAAAGGAAATTGATGGCGCGGCGACGATGGTTAAAAACTTCAACACGATCGGCAAATGGACCGATCAGAGAGTGGCGTGGCTGGATCGGCTCTATGAGTTGTCTGAAGCCATGGAAGGGACTGATCGACGGTATCTCACGAAGCTAAGCGGCCAACCGGGAGCCGCCGGAATCGTTGGGGCGGTGCGTGGCGACGGCTTCGCGAAAGATCGTGACGACGTCGACGAACTCTCGGCCAAATTGGCGAGTCACGAAGGGGCCACGGTCACCCCGCACCAAGTGTCTCGCCCCGGTACGGATGGCGATTACCCGTGGAAGTTTGATTTGGATGTCTCTTGGAAGCCGGTGAAGAGCAAGGGGTCAGGGGTTGGAAATCAGCAGGGGTTGAGGGACAAAGCCCCGAAAACTCCGAGCAAAAAATGACGTCTTTTCCCAAATCAAGTTTCTGTTTCGCGAACCCCCAATACCCAACTCCGATGCTTTCGAAAAGGTGATCCGATGCAAATGCGTGAAAAAGTCTTGGCGGGTGGCTTGGTGTCGGCGGTCGCGTTTTATTTCCTCCCCGTGGTTTGGGATTGGTTCGTCGCACCGGTGGACGACGCTGAGCGAACGCTGGCCGTCGCGGAGAAGATCCACGATGACCGCGATTACGAACGTCTGAGAGTCCTCACCAAGCAGAGGCTGCTCAAGGAATGGAAGGGCCGCAGTCTGTCACCCAAGCCGCAGGACGCGGCACGCAACTATCTGCAGTGGCTGACCGCGCTGGCGGAAGATGTGGGCGAGTTCTCGAACGTGCAAGTGACTCCCGATCCGGTTGCGGCGGCGGCAAATCAGCCGTTCGTGACGGTGCGATTTAAATTGAAGGCCGACGCGACAATGGCTCAAGTGCGGCAGTTCTTGTTTCGCTTTTTTCAGACAGACTTGCTGCACAGCATCACTCAATTGGAACTTGTCAGCCCCGCTGCGACGGGCAATCCCAAATTGACGGTCAATATGTCGTTCGAGGCGTTGTCGCTGAAGGACGCTCCGCCGCGCGGACAGACACTGTTCGCTCGCACCGAAGTGGCCGACGACTGGCAAGACCCGACGCAACCGCTGACGGTTCGCCATTCGGAAGGATTTCCGACCAGGGGACCGTTCCAGGTGCGAGTCGGCAAGCACTATTTTGATGTGACCGAAGTCGCTGGCAACAGTTGGACGGTTAAGCCGCAAGTGACCGCGACGCAGAGCACCAGCGCTCGCACGGTCTCGTTGCTGGCCGAAGACCCGGTCGAGTTAGCCCCCGTGCATCCGGATTTCTTGAGTCGCACGATTTCAGACTTCGACCCGCTGCTGAAACGCAATCCGTTTGTGAAACCGGTGCCCTACGCTCCGAAGCTGGAGATCGCCGGGTCTAAGTCGTTTCCGCGTGGCGGGTCGCTCGAATTGACCTGTCGGGCGCTGGGGTTCGACCTGTCGCTGGGAGAACCGATCTTCACGCTGGAAGGTGACGCGCCAAGTGGAATGTCACTTAATGGGCGTTCTGGCAAGCTGACCTGGAAGCCGAACGATGAGCAGGCGCTCGGCGATTTCAAACTCAATGTGATCGTCAAGGCGGCGGGCTTGAAAGAACAGCTCAAGCAGGAGTTGGTGGTGTCGCTCAAGCAGTCCAACAAGCCACCCAAATTCGAGTCGGTCAGTGAACGACACGCGGTGCTTGGCAAAGAGTTCTCGATGCCTGTCAAGGCGACCGACGAGGATCCAGACACGAAGCTGTCGTACTCACTGGCTGCCGGTGCCCCGGAAGGGGCCACGATCAACGCCGAGACCGGAGAGTTCAAATGGACGCCGCCCGCCACAATAGTCCCTGGCCCGGTCAAACTCACCGTGCAAGTGGTTGACAATGGCAACCCGCCCAACACGGTCAAGCAAGAAGTCACGATCACCGTCGGTGACGACCTTGCTCAGTTCACCGAACTGACAGGCATCTTCGACAAGAATGGCAAGCGAGAATTTTGGCTCTCCGACAAGTCCACGAATCGCTTGATCGTATTGAAGGAGGGGGAAAAACTTAGCTATGCCAACATCGCAGCCACGGTCGTTCGGATCGACAAAAAATCGGTCCTCTTCAAGCGGGACGACGCTCTTTGGCGGCTGGATTTGGGTGACACACTAAAGAAGCTGCGCAAGCTCGAGCCAGCGGCCGCTCCTGAGCTTCCCAAGAAGCAGAGTTGAGACACCAGCACCTCGCGCCAGCGAGTGGTTTTCTCGATCAGCGACTCGGTGGCGCGTTGTGGTGCATTTCTCGCATGGCAGGACGGGTAGTCTGCGAGGATTGCTCAAATAGCTGCCGATATTTTCGATCAGGTTTAGTTCATCGGTTGGCGAGTCTTTGTCGATAACACAGAGATGACGGGCTGTGTCGATCCCGGCGAGCGCGGAGCGTGCCGCCAGAGACCGTCACCTTGCAAGCAATTCGCCAGCAAGACCAGCCAGGGTAAGGAGGCCGCCTTGAATCCGTATCAATTACGATCCCTCGGAGTGGGACTGACCGCCACGGCATGCCTGTTTGGCTTGTGGCACGCGGAGCGACTCTCCGCGGAGGTCAAGCTCTTCAACAAGAAGGCGGCGAAGCCGGTGGGGGCAACCGCCTCAAACATGGCTCTGGAACAAGCACTGCAATCATCGGATTTGGAGAACGCAAAGCCATCTGAGCGAGTGGTCGCCGTTCCCGCCGACAAGACGATCAAGATGAATTACTTCAGTCGGTCCTGGGGGGACGTGCTGAACGACATCGCCAAACAAAGCGGTCGGCAATTGATCATCGATAAAGTCCCGACGGGCAGATACTCACGCAACGATTGGAGCCGCTATTCGTTGACTGAAGCGGTCCGAGTTCTCAACCGTGAACTGGAACCGAATGGGTTTCGTCTGCTTGAACGCGGACAATATCTCGATCTGGTCTGCTTGCGTGACGCGCGCAGTGAGTACTCACGGCCGGTCTTCGGGAATGCGGAATTCGCGGGACAAGACGCGACGGCGAACTCCGGCATGGAAGACCGCCCGCTCCCCGCGAAGTCCAAGGCAACCGGCGCGACAAGAGATCTCGCGCGAAGGTCGGACAGCGTCAGGCCAACGACTTCATCTAGTAATCGTCGGCGACGCGATGGGATGATCCAGCAGGTCGACTTTGAGAATGCGGCTGATAACGACGACGAGGAAGTCCTGGAACTTCCCGAAGTCACTCGTCGTTGGGTCGAAGTTTCGTTGAAGTGTCAGACCGCGCGGAATGTGTCGAGATCGTTGCTTGAGGCGTTCGAGCAGGATGCCGAGTTGATCGACCAAGGACCGAATGGTCTGCCGGGGTTTGTCGTTTGGAAAGACCTCCTCGTGACATCGCGTGGATCGGCACAGGCTCAAGAAGCGACTCCGAAACGGATCGTGCGGTTCGCCGTCGGTGTTGACACGAAGGCGGAGCGTTTGGTGATTGACGGTTCCCAGGCGGAAGTCTCCGCGATCAAGGCCTTGATTTCTAAACTCGACGTTGTCTCCAACGCTGGTAATCGCACCACTCGATTAATCTCGACGAAGCGCGATGCGAAGCAAGTCGCCCAAACGCTGAACTCGGCGGTCAAGCAATTGGTTCAAGCCCGTGCGGCGGAAACACCGGGCGATACCGAGCTCGCGCAGGCAGAGACTCCGGCGAAGCCCAAGGCAAAAAAGAAGGCCAAGAAGCCGCTCGAATCCAAGCCGACGAATCCCGCCGATCCCAGGTCGCCGGCTGAAGGTGGCGAAATGGAAGCGGCGGAAGATCAGTCCAAAACACCGTCGATCAGCGGTCCGCTCAAAGGAGACGTCAGCATCGAAGAACTGGGCGATGTGCTGATCATCAAAGGCAACGAGCAAGACGTCCAAATGGTCGAGAAGCTGATTGCTGAGATCGGAAGAATGCTGGCCGGTTCGGTCCCCGACGTGAATTTGCGGGAACTCAAGCACGTCGACAGCGAATCGCTGGCCGAGCTGTTGACGACGGTCTATGAGCGGCTCAATCGGTCCCGCGGTCGTTCCTCCACCGATCAGACGCAGCAGATCGTGGTCATCGCGATCGGCAAGCCCAACGCGGTGATGGTGCTGGCCGCTGAACGCGACATGCCCACGGTCGACAAACTGATCGATGACCTCGACCAGCCGATCGATCCTACCAAGGAATTCGAGGTCTTCCGCCTGAGGTACGCGATCGCCAGCCAGATGCTGACCGCGATCGAGAACTTCTTCACCGGCAGCAGCACCAGTGGGGGCGGCGGACAAAACCAGATTGGCGGGCAGACGACCAGTTCGCGTACGACGGCTGGCGGTTTGCGAGGTCGTGTGCGAGCAATCTCTGATTCGCGTACCAACTCGGTGATCGTCCAGGCTCGGCCGCGCGATCTGGAGGAGGTTCGGCGGCTGATCGAAGAGCTGGATCAAGTTGGCTCGCAAGCCGTCAACCAAATCAAGTTGATCCCGCTGAAGAATGCCGTGGCGGACGAGATGGCCGAATTGCTGAACCTCGCGATTCAAAGCGTCATCAGCCCGCCGCAACAGGTTCGGACACAGCAAGGTGGTGCCGGCGGATTCGGCGGCGGAGGCGGATTTGGCGGCGGAGGTGCTCAAGGTCAAGTCGATCAGAAGCTGCGCGACGCGAAGAGCGCCGTGTTGCAACTGCTCGACACGGAAGACGGCGAGCAAATGTTAGAGTCGGGCATCCTGTCCGACATTCGCATCAATGCGGACATGCGGACCAACAGCTTGGTTGTCACCGCTCCGGTGGAAAGCCTCACGTTGATCGAAGCCCTTGTGAAGCGATTTGATCAGCCGGCCTCGCTGGTCGCTGAAATTAAGCACTTCACGCTGAAGAACGCTGACGCACAGTCGGTGACCACGTTACTGAATCAGCTCTTCAATAATCAGCAGCAGGGGCAAGGTGGGCGACAAGGTGGTGGCCTGAATCAACAGAACCAGCAGCTGGGAATTCAACTTGCCGGGGCCGAGGATGCCAGCAGTCAATTGATTCCGTTACGGCTTTCGACCGATGTGCGGACCAACAGCATCATCGCGGTCGGCGGCGGCGAGGCGCTCAATGTGGTCGAAGCGATCATTTTGCGGCTTGATCAAGACGATGTGCGCCAGCGCAAGATGACGGTCTATCGATTGAAGAACAGCCCAGCGGCAAACGTCGCACAGTCGATCACGGTATTTCTGCAAAGCCAGAGCGATCTGGCCACGCAGGCCAATCAGGGTTTGGTCGGCAACTTCGAGCAATTCGAGCGGGAAGTCATCGTCGTCGCCGAAGCCAACTCGAACAGCTTGCTGATCAGCGCAACGCCGCGCTACTACGACTCGATCCTGGAAGTTGTCGAGAAGATCGACATGGACCAGCAGCAGGTCGTGATTCAAGCCCTCTTGGTAGAAGTCGAATTGACGAACAACGACGAGTTCGGCGTCGAGTTGGGTCTGCAGGATTCGTTGCTATTCGATCGCAGCGGTACAGCGACGGTCGGCAATGTCGCCAACACGCTGGTTCCGGGCTACCTCTTCAACAATCAGCCGTCGGGAAACACGACGAGCGGTCTCGCGAACTCGGATCGAGTTGGCGGTCAGGGACTCAGCAATTTCTCGCTCGGTCGGACCAACAGCGAATTGGGCTTTGGCGGTTTGGTTCTGTCGGCCGGCTCCGAATCCGTCAGCGTTCTGCTCCGAGCGCTCTCGGCGAATCGCAAGGTTGAGATTCTCAGCCGTCCGCAAATTCGAACGCTCGACAATCAGTTGGGCCGGATCAACGTCGGGCGGAACGTACCGGTCGTCAACGGCTTCACCAGCAATGGCGCTTTGGGCCAAATCGTCCCAACGGTGATCCGTGATGACTCGGGAATTATTTTGGAAGTCACACCGCGGATCACTCCGGATGGGCGCATCGTCATGCAGATCGGAGCCGAACGCAGCGACTACGACTTGGAAAACGGAGTCGTCTTAGCAACCGGTGGTGTTGGCGGAGATATTCAAGCTCCGGTCAAGAACATCAGCCGCGCGGTCTCGACGATTGCGGTGGCCGACGAACAGACCATCGTGCTCGGCGGCTTGATTCAAAAGACCGAGACCACGCTCGAACGCAAAGTTCCGTGGCTGGGAGACGTGCCGGTGCTGGGGCACGCCTTCCGATTCGACGCGCACTCGTCCCGCCGCACCGAGTTGCTGATCTTCCTAACGCCGCGCATCATCAAGAACAGCGAGATGAACGAAATGCTCAAGCAGATCGAAGCCGAACGGCTGCACTACACGGAGTGTGAAGCAGAGGCGCTGCACGGCCCGCTGTTTGCCGCTCCTGCGCCGCCCACCGAAAACGCGATTCCGCCGGTCTATCCGCAGGGAGGCATGTGGTCGAATCCGAATCAGAACACAACGCCTTTGCCTCCTTCTCCGATGCCCAACGGGACGAATCCCAATGTCTCGCCGGCTCCGCCGATGTCGGATGAGTCCTCAGAGGGAGTGAAGGGAGCGATCTACCACGAAGTCGGCTCGCAGCACGCGTCAAACTCACGCGTGCAACCGGTCAGTGCGACCAAGGCTGCTAAGCCCACGAAGAAACCCACGATCCTCAACACCTTCCACCGCAAGGAGGACTCGCGATGAGGACGGTCCGCGATCATTTCGCCAAGTGCCCGCCGGCGAGCCGATGGCTGTTAGGCACCGGACGATCATCGGCAACGAGCACTCCGGGGACCAACGCTCTCCGGCTCGCCGTGGCGTGTGTGGCCTTGAGTGGCCTGCTCACCGGTTGCACGACGACAGGACTCCTCTCGCATGCGAGTCCCGCGAAGAAGTTCGTCAAGGCAACTCCGCAGAATCCGGCGGTGAAGTGCCTTTGTGTCTGGCAAACGGCCGAAGGCTACGACCCTCAGGGCAAGCCGTGCCGAGGCGTCGCGGGGCAGGTCTTCTTCTTCAATCGCGACAGCGACCTGCCAGTGATCGTCGACGGAAACGTGCGAGTCTTTGTGTTTGACGACCAAGGTGCCGACGCGGACCAGTCCAAGCCTCTCAGCCAACTCGACATCGACCGACAAGCTTGGAACGGTCAACTGACGACCACACAATTCGGCCCGGCTTATCGGTTGTTTGTGCCGTATGTACGGCCCGGACGGCATCACGCTCAGGTTGGTTTGCGGTTGCGCATGACACCCGACAGCGGGCCGACAGTCTTCTCGGACATGACCACCATCGATTTGTCGGGGTCCAAGCCGGAGAAGGCCACATCCGCGAATGAATCCCCGACCACCGCCAAGGTTGAACAGGTGCTTCGCAATCGACTGGCCGATGCCAACCAACCGGCCTCCAATGGCAACCGTCCGCTCGTCAATTCTGAGAATCAAGCCCAGGGTCGCCGAGCATCGACGACCATTGCCACCATCCGAACAACGGCCAAAACCGAGAATTAGCGGTGCAAATTTCAAATCGTTCGGTAACATCTCCTCACCCGGAAATTACGGGCGCGCGTTTTAACGGAGTCGGATCGTGAAAGCTCTGCAACGCCTGTTGTGCTCGATCGCTGTCATTTGTGGCTTGATCGCCTGTATGCCAGACCATGCGATGGCTCAACGCACCACGACCGGCGGCACTGGGTCGTCTGGCTTTGGCAACTTGGGTGGCAGTAGCGGCGGATTATCAGGATCGAACTCATTCGGTGGCGGCCAGAACCGCTTCAGTACCACGAACGCGAACAGTGCAGGAGCCGGTCAGAGTGTGTTGTTGAATCAGCAATCTGCCTTCGGACTGCAGGGCCAGGGCCAGCAGAACGGAATGGTCGGCGCACGCAACACCCAGCAGTTCCTCGGTGCCAACCAAGCCGGTCTGCAGAATCAACAACAGAACCAGAACCGTAGCCGCAACAATCGCGGCCGACAGAATCAAGGCATGGATCCGAACGATTTCAACGGCATGAACCAGCAAGGACAGGATCAAGACTCGCGCCGAGCGATCCGTCCGCAGCAAAGAGTAGCGTTCGACGTCCCGAAGATTTCGTACGAGGATCTCAACACCACTCTCAACTCTCGATTCGATCGAGTGACCCGGCAGCCGGCATTGCGGGGCGTGACGGTCGATCTCGATGCTGACGGAGTTGTTGTCCTGCGCGGCGAAGTCGCAACTCCGTCGCAGAAGCAACTCGCCGCCAACATGGTCCGACTAGAACCTGGCGTCAAAAAAGTTCGCAACGAACTGACGCTGGCAGAACCACCCGCGAAGCCGTAGCCGCTTGCCGACAAAACGTCGATCATCTCGACAACGCTTCGACGATCTGCCGGGCCAATTCCACATGCCCGCGTACGTTTGGCAGCTGCTCGCCCGACGACCACCAATCCGGCTGCGAGTCCGCTTGAGCCAGTCGGTCTTCGAACAACGACCAATGGTCGATCCCGGCAATGTCTCGAGCGTCAGCGACTTCGCGAATGATCTCGATGTAGGCCGGCAGGTCACACGCGTCAGTCCAGCGATCTGGCCGAGCGGTTGGCGGCGTTTGCAAAATGAGAGCTGTTTTTGTGGACGCCAGCGAGTCGACGATCTCGTTGAGCACGTCCCGAAAGCGAGTGCGTCCTGTCGGTCCGGCCGCAGCATCGGCAGAACCGAGCATCAGAAAAACGACCTCCGGTGCGAACCGGGTCACTCGCCAGTCGAGCGTCTTCAAAAAGTTTTCGGCGCGCGAGTTCGGCACGCCCGTGTTGACGACCACATCCAAAAGTCGACGCAGCTTGTTGCGCAGGTGATCCCCAAAGTGTTCAGAGAACGTTCGCCCCGCGCCCGTCTGCCCGGCTCCCTGCACAACGGTGTCGCCGGTGAAAACCCACGTCGCCGGCCGGGTCCCTTCGAGGACAACGCGGGCCTTCTCCATGCCCGCAGTCACCGCCTAGATCTGTTGGCGACGATGAGTTTGCTGCATCACCATCACGTGACGCGGATCAACGGCTCGGCGGGAAAGTGGCATGAGTTTCGATCGCTTCGTGAACGAGTTTATCAAAGGCGTTCACCGGTGGCTGATCAGTCTACGCGGGTTCGTTCCTGACGTAATCAGCTCGACCGCCTTGAAAGGCAAAACGCCGTTGCCGTTCGACAACATCCCGGCAAGGTCTGCCAACTGGGCGGTTGAAGTTCACTCAGCGAACTCATAACGTCCCCGGCATTCTGCCCAAACTCTAAGGATTCCCATGCACCGCCTGTCCGCGCCACCATTGTCCTATGAATTCAGCCGCTATCGCGAGCCACGACTCCGTATCCAGTCCGGCGAAAGCGTCGTCGTCGAATCCGAAGACGCTCTCTCTGGCCAACTCCGCAAGCCGGGAGATCGCCGCGACCGCACGACCGTCCCCTACAGCAATCCGCTGACGGGGCCAATCAGCATTGAAGGAGCCGAACCGGGTGACTCGTTGGCCGTAACGATCCACGAGATCAAGCCGAGCATTGGGCAATGCTCGACCTATACCGGCAATCCCAAGCAACTCTGCGAGTGGCTGGGGACCGACTGTCCGCATCAGGCTCACATCATGCCGATCCGCGACGGCGTGATTCACTTCAGCGACGAGATCACGATTCCGTATGCCCCGATGCTTGGCTGCATCGGCACCGCTCCCGATTGGGGCTCGCCGACGACGCTGCCCGCCGGACCTCACGGCGGCAACATGGACATCATCGAAGTCTGCCCCGGAAACACGATTTACCTGCCGGTCTTTGTGCCCGGCGGATACCTCTACCTCGGTGACGCTCACGCCGCGATGGGGCACGGCGAGTTGTCGGCCACCGGACTCGAAATGCCCGCCGAGTCCACGATCACCGTCAAGCTCGTCAAAGGTAAGAAGCTGTTGTCACCGCGCATCGAATCCCCCAACGAGATCATGACCGTCGTCAGCGGCAGTCCCATGGAACGCTCCGCCGCCGAAGCCTTCGCCCGACTGATTCTCTGGATGGAAGAAGACTACGGCTGGAACCGCTGGCAAGCCTATGACCTGCTGACTCACGTCGCCCGCCTGTCGATCGGCTACTACGGCATCGGCACGATCGCCGCGAAAGTCGAGAAACGATATTTGATGAAATGATCCTGCCTCAGGTTAAATTGCGGCTGATCCTGCGGATAAAGACCGAGTGCAAAGTGACGATTGCAGATTGCAAAGTGAAAAATGATGGCGACTGTCTGGGACTCTTCACTTTGCACTCTGCAATCGTCACTTTGCACCGTGTTCGTTGCAGTTCAATCACTTTGTCTCGTTGAATTCTCCGCCTCATGATCGCACTCACTTCCAACACCCGACTCCGACAAATCACCGACAAAGTCGAAGCCGGCGAGCGTCTGACCTTCGACGAGGGTGTCTTCCTCGACGAGCAAGTCGATGTCCTGACGCTCGGCCGTCTGGCGAACATTGTGCGCGAGCGGAAGAACGGCAACTTCGCGTTCTACAACACGAACATCCATCTGAACCCGACAAATGTCTGCGTCTATCGCTGCGTCTTCTGTGCGTTTCGATCGGATCTGAAAGCCGAGCGCGGCTACACGTTCACGGACGACATGATTCGCGAGCGAACGCTCGAAGCGAAAGCGGCCGGGGCGACTGAGATTCACGTCGTCGGCGGCCTGCATCATCAGAAAGATTTCGACTGGTACGTCAACGTTGTCCGAGTCATCCACGAGACGTACCCCGAGATCCACATCAAGGCGTGGACCGGAGTTGAAATCAACTGGTTCGCCCACCTGACCAAGCAGCCGTATCGCTGGGTCTTGCAGCAGTTGATCGACGCGGGTTTGGGCTCGATGCCCGGCGGCGGCGCGGAGATTTTTCACCCCGACGTCCGCGCGCAGATCTGCGAACACAAAGCGGATGGCAGCAACTGGCTCGAAATTCATCGCACCGCGCATCAGCTTGGCCTGCGGTCGAACGCGACGATGCTCTACGGCCATGTCGAACAAGCCAAACACCGCATCGACCACCTCTGCAAGCTGCGCGAACTGCAAGATGAGACACACGGCTTCCAAACTTTCATCCCACTGGCGTTTCATCCGGAAAACACGAAGCTCGACCACATCGTGAAGCCGAGCGGCATGATGGACCTGAAGGTGATGGCGATCTCGCGACTGATGCTCGACAACTTTGACCACATCAAAGCCTACTGGATCATGCTCGGCGAAAAGACCGCCCAAATCTCGCTGAGCTTCGGAGCCGACGACCTCGACGGCACCGTCGTCCACGAATTGATCTACCATGATGCCGGGGCGAAGACTCCCGAAGGACTGACTGTCTCACAAATCCATCACATGATCCGCGAAGCCGGCCGCGAACCGATCGAGCGTGACACGCTGTATCGTCGAGTCGTACGAGATGGAGCGACATGGCAAATTGGCCAGCCGGTCGCCCTCCGAGCATAATGGTCTGCGATGGTTGTTCACCGATCGCAAA
>VGZH01000106.1 GCA_016872645.1 Planctomycetota bacterium
GTTGCACAAACGGAGATCGGCCAAGAGACTGCGGCCCCAATTCCTTCCGGAGCCGCACCGCATGAGTTCCACCGCCGACTTGTCCGCTCAGCTCGACCGATTTCGCGACGACTTCAGCAAGCTTCGTGGCGAAATCGGCAAAGTGATCGTCGGCCAGGACGAGATCGTGCGCGGCACGCTGCTGTCGCTGTTGGCTGGCGGACATGTGCTGCTCGAAGGAGTTCCCGGGCTGGGAAAGACACTGCTCGTCCGCACGCTGGCCGATGCTCTCGATCTCACGTTTTCGCGCATCCAGTTCACCCCGGACCTGATGCCCGCCGACGTGATCGGCACCAACGTCTTCCTCGAAGATGAACATGGCCGCAAGCATTTTGAGTTTCAGCCCGGCCCGGTCTTCGCCAACATCGTCCTGGCCGATGAGATCAACCGTGCGACGCCGAAGACGCAATCTGCACTGCTCGAAGCGATGCAAGAACACACCGTCACCATTGCCGGCCACACGCATCACCTGCCCGAGCCGTTTTTTGTCCTCGCGACCCAGAACCCGCTGGAAATGGAGGGGACGTATCCTCTCCCAGAAGCGCAACTCGACCGCTTCTTTTGCAAGCTGCTGGTGAAGTTTCCCGCTCTGGCGGAACTCGAATCGATCCTCGACCGCACGACGAGCATCGACATCCCGCACGCGACCCCGGTGCTCGACGGATCTCGCATCTGCCAGATGCAGCACCTCGCCCGGCAAATCCCCATCGCGGAGGACATTCGCCGCGACGCCGTGCGACTGGTCCTCGGCACACATCCCGAAGACTCACATGCCACCGAAATGACCAAACGCTTCATCCGCTACGGCAGCAGCCCGCGTGGCGCGCAGGCCATCATCTTGGCCAGCAAAATTCTCGCGATCATCGACCACCGCTACCACGTCGCCCGCGAAGACCTCCGGTCTGTCGCCCTGGCCGTGCTGCGGCACCGCTTGATTCTGAATTTTGAGGGCCAAGCCGAAGGGGTCTCAACCGACGCGGTGCTGCAAGACGTGCTCGCAAAGATTTTGACTTCGTAGTTCTGCAGTCAGTCCGGGATCAACTGCGAACGCTCCACGAGCGGCACCTTGAACGGCTGCCCTGGCGCCTCTCGAACATACTGCGGCACGGCATATCCTGGCAGCCGCTGGCGAAGTTCCGCCATCAATCTCAGCCCGGTCTCTTCCGGCACTTCGAAGTGAGCCGTCCCGGCAACCCGGTCAAGTTGATGCAGGTAGTACGGCTTGATTCCCAGATCAATCAGCCGCTCGCTGAGCCCGACCAAGGTCTCGACCGCATCGTTCACACCCCGCAGCAGCACAGCTTGATTGAGCGTCATCACGCCGGACTGCGTGAGTTGTCTTAAGGCCAGGGCGCAATCGGCCACCAGTTCGTGCGGATGATTCGCGTGAACCACAACGATCGAAGTCAATCGAGTGGAAGTCAGCATATCGAGCCACTCCAACGTGACTCGATCTGGCAGCACAATCGGCAGCCGAGTGTGCCACCGCAGGCGGCGGAGATGCGGGATGGATTCCAATCGGCGGACAACGGTTGTCAGCCGTTCGTCGGTCAGCATCAACGGATCGCCGCCGCTCAGCAATACTTCATGGATCGACTCGTCCTGTTCGAGGGCCGCAAACGCCGGCTCCCAATCGTCGAACCGTTTCGGTTCCTGCGAATACGGATAATGCCGCCGAAAGCAATAGCGGCAATGGACCGCGCACGCCCCAGTCAGCACCAGCAACGCCCGGCCTTCGTACTTTTGCAGCAATCCGGGGGCTTTCCGATATGTCGCCTCGTCGAGCGCATCGATCTTGAAGCCGGCAACCTCTTCATCTTCGTCCGCAATTGGCAGCACTTGTCGCAACAGCGGATCGTTGATGTCTCTCGGCTGCATGCGTTTCAGAAAACTCTCAGGAACCAGCAGTGGAAACTGCTGGCCGAGCTTCGGAGATCGAATTTCTTCGGCCGTGAACCCCAACCTGGCGAGCAAACGATTCGGATCACGAATCGCTTCGGCCAAACTCCGCCGCCAATCCTCCCCCGCGGCTCGCGAACGCTCGCTGAGGGAACGTTCGGCGAGACTGACAATTCCCGGAACCATGCTCGACACCAACCTCGAGACCCCGCTATAAACCCGCCCCTTTGCGGCCGAAAACGCAGGCCGCGCGACCCCGCAAACACTATCCGTTTCTCCGAGAAAGACCAATGGCCAACATCAGCACAAGCGACTTCAAGAAGGGAATCAAAGTCATCGTCGACGGCGAGCCGTGCGACATGGTCGGCCTCGAATTCGTCAAGCCGGGCAAAGGCCAAGCCCTGTATCGCACACGGCTGAAGAATCTGCTCAAGGGAACGTACCTCGACAAAACCTACAAAAGCGGCGACGGTCTCGAAGAGGCGGACGTCCGCAAGACCGACGGCGTGTACTCGTACCGCGATGCCAACGGCTACGTCTTCATGGACAACGAATCGTTCGAGCAACACTCGCTGCCACTAGAGGCCTGTGCCGAAGCACTGCGATTCATCAAAGAAGGCAGCCCCTGCCAACTGCTGTACTGGAACGATCGCCTGATCGATTTCACGCCTCCCCAGCATGTGACTCTGGAAATCACCTACACCGAGCCGGCCGTTCGCGGCAACACATCATCCAACGTGACCAAAGCCGCAACCGTCGAAACCGGAGCCGAAATTCAAGTCCCTGCTTTTGTCGCCGCCGGCGAAAAAGTCCGCCTCGATGCCGTCACCGGCGAGTACATCGAACGCGTCCGGGACTAACGTCGGATGGGCTCTTCTGCCCCTCCGCCGTTTGACGGGCAGGAGTGCCCATCCTACAAGCTGATGCCATGACTGCTCCTGAACATAACGGCAAACTCTACATTGAGACCGTCGGCTGTCAGATGAATATGCTCGACAGCGAACTGGTCGTGGCGGAATTGCGCCAACAGGGTTTCTCGCTGACCGACGACGTCAAAGACGCCGACACGATCCTGTTCAACACCTGTTCGGTTCGCGATCACGCCGAGCACAAAATCTACAGCCAGCTCGGACGCCTGAAATTCAGCAAGCGAGCACGTCCAAACCAAGTCATCGGAGTGCTGGGTTGCATGGCCCAAAAGGATCAGGAACTGATCTTCAACCGCGCACCGCACGTCGATCTCGTCGTTGGCACTGGGCAACTCAAAGAGATTCCACGGCTCATTGACGAAGCCCGCACTGAACGTGGCCGACGCATGGCCGTCAGCCTGGATCGGAAAGAAGGTTCGCGAACCGAAGTCGCCTCCAGCTTTGAAAGCTACGACCCGTCTCGCGATCCGACGATGCGCCCGACGCCATTCCAAGCGTTCGTTCGCATTATGATCGGCTGTGACAAGTTCTGCACCTACTGCGTTGTGCCGATGACTCGCGGTCCCGAACAAAGCCGCCCACCACGCGAGATCGCTCATGAAGTCAAGCTGCTCGCACAGCAAGGGGTCAAAGAGGTCACGCTGCTGGGGCAAACAGTCAACAGCTACAAGGTCACACAAGACGGAAAACTTTTCCGACTCTCGGATCTGCTGGAATTGATTCACGACACCGACGGCATCCTGAGAATCAAATTCGTCACCAACTACCCGCGCGACATGAGCGATGATCTCCTGCAAGCCGTGCGCGACCTCCCGAAAGTAGCCCAGTACTTGCACGTTCCGGCCCAGTCCGGTTGCGACGAAATCCTAAAACGCATGAAGCGTGGCTACACCGTCAGCGAATATCGCGAGATGCACGAGCGCATTCGCGATGCACTTCCAACCGCCGCCGTATCGAGTGATTTCATTGTCGGCATGTGCGGCGAAACCGACGAGTCGTATCAAAAGAGCCTCGACCTGATCAGCGAGTGCCGTTTCAAGAACTCATTCATCTTCAAATACAGCCCTCGCCCCGGCACAAAGGCCATCGACCTTTGGCAGGACGATGTACCGGAAGAGGTCAAGCGCCATCGCAATCACGAGATGCTCGACCTGCAAAACCGCATCAGCGAGGAAGACAATGCCAATCTGATCGGCTCAACCTTCGAAGTGCTGGTTGAAGGCATCAGCAAATCCGCCCGCAAAGCGCAAGCGAACGAAGGGTCAGGCGACGCGTTCGTGCCGCAGAGTCCCGAAGTGGAACCGGTCACAGGCCCAACTCAGTTAGTCGGCCGCACCCGCTGCGACCGGATCGTCGTCTTCGATGGCAATCCGCGTCTCGCCGGAAGCCTGGCGCAAATCTCGATCCATGACTGCACCGCCACGACGTTGTTGGGCAATATCGTGACTCACGAGTCAGAACACCAACGCTACGTTCTGCCGACCATCTCGTAGACCAGCCAAACGAGCCCAAAGCGCCCCGACCAGAAGAATCTGGCTACGAGCATTCTTTGACGACGAACCCACAACGCAACTACTGCCCACCCACATGCGAGGCTAGCTCTGTTAAGACACAAATCGCCCGATCGATTCCACCCATATTTGCCGCGAAAGCCATCGCCGGGTCATTTCGAACAGCTTCCAAGGCCTTCTTGGCCTTTTCAATCGTTCCATTCTTCAGCGCAAAGAACATCGCTTCTTTCTGCGTGTCCTGACTCAAGCCGCGGCGACCGCGTCCTTTCGCCCCCTTGGTGCGAATGTTCGACTTGATCACGCTGACATATTTCGGGTCAATTTCCAAACCTCTGGCTTGCTTCGCATAAGCGGAGATTGCCGAGGGAGATTCGATTCCTTTGCCAAGAGCCTCGCGAATGATCGCAGCCTTGTTGACCGAGGCATTTGCTTTCTTTGCCATGAGTGATTCCTCTCAATAATTCTCAATAATCCTGTAAGGCGACATAACCAATCCCAACAATTTCTCTATAGCTACAACTCATGCACGAGTCAAATCCGAACTAGCCCACCTGCAATGGCTTGCTCGCCATGATACAGACTTCCTATTGCGTTTCGCGTGTCGTCACTTGACGGCAGGAAGTGTCGGAGCGGCAGCATCAATGGCGTAGAAGGCGATCGTTCCAAATTTCTTTTGGCACTTCGGACACTTCGCCTTGGCGATACCCTTGCCGTCCGCGCCGCCTAGCTTTTCTTTTTTGCGGCCATCCTCGCTCACAATCAAGCCACAACCTTCACACTTACGACCAACGATCACAAGCTTAAGATTCGGATCGGCTTGCTGATAATCGGATTGATCCAACGCTTGAAACGTCTGTTCGGTGTAGTGGCATTTGTAGTCAGTGAGTTTGTCAGTCATCGGAATCCCGACATCGTCTCCTAGACCTTGCACTTCGAAGACCTCTTCCATCTGTTTCGCGAATTCGCGGAACTCGGAAAGCCAGAAAGAGGCAAACAGCAAATCACCGCCTTCCGGTGTTTTTGGCAATCGAACGGCGATGCGGTTGACGCCGAAGACCGGAATTCCCGCGAACATCGATTCGTGAGCGTAAATCACCGGCTGCACGACTTGAATTTGCTTGATCGTGTCCGAGGCAAACAATCGCTGCGCGGCGACTTGCAGTTCGGAAAGCGGCTTGCCGGCCGACAGATGAGCGACCGCCGCTTCGCGCAATTCCGGTTTCTTTTTGTTCGTTCCTCCGAAAACGCCTCCCTTTTTTACGAGAGACAACTGCAAGAGCCCATCAAGTCCGAATCCCAGGTCGTGTGTCTCAAACGTACTTTCCAAACTCCCTGGCTTAAGTTTCAGCTTCGTCGGGTTAAGCGAGTGGATACGCACATCTCGCATCCATCGAGTGAATTTACCGGCAACAAGTGCCCCGGCCGGCTCGCCCGCTGCGGGCGCAATTTGCACATCGGCGGCAGGGGACTCGACAGGTTTTTCATCCAGACGCGCCTGCGGCACAATGAAAGCCGCCTTGCATCGCGGACACTTCCCCACTTGGCCGCGATGCTTTTCTTGGACTTCGATCTGATGTCCCCACGGACAAAAAATGATAAAGCCCGTCCGAGTTTCACCCGGCCTTCGCTTGCCGCGAAGCTTACGGCGACCTACCGATTCTGATTCTTCTTGTTTCGCGATGTCCAATAACACATCACCTGCCGTCGCTTCGGAGTGTGGCACTCCAGCCGCTGAAGAAGCCGCCGAAACTTTCTTCTGATCGGGCTGAGCACCATCCATTGGAACGTCGGGTAACTCTGCCGAAGCAGACGGCGCATTCGCACTCAATGCGGAAGCATCCAACGAATATGTCTCATCACTTCCGACCGCAGAAGTTGCGGATGCCTGCGACTGACTCGAAGCGACTACGGTCACTCCAGGCCCTAACGCAAAATCATCGTCATTCGCCAGCGGCGGCAGATCTGAAGAATCGACCGACTGCAAAGCCGACGGACTGGCGCTAATCGCTTGCGCAACCTGCAGGATCACAGGCGTGGGGACGCTAGGGGCATTCTCTCGCATCCGCTGGTATGACTCGGCCATCTCTTTGCGAAGAAAGGCTCCGCACTGATAACAACGCACGAGTTCCTTCCGAACCATTTCGCCACAGTCTGGACAGGGGATCTCATTGGAACTGCTCCCCATGACCTGGCTGTGCGTTTTCAACTCGGACATATTGACCTTCTGCTCCACATGCAGCACATGATGGCAGTTGGGACATTGAGCCGTGTCGCTGAGTAACATCGACTTACATTTTGGGCAGCTAACGATAGCAACGTTCATAGTTGGACGGGCCTCACGGCACGGCTGTGATACCGTCCGTAACAAGAGTCAAGGACAAGTCCACCGACAAAAAAACGAGACGTCGGGGCAGAAATACCGCCGCTCCAATATATCAGAGCCAAAACCAGAATTCATCGAAGAAGCCCAACGAGCTTGAATCCGGCTTTTGCCGGTTCCGATTGGGGGGAATCTGCCGATGAGGTTACGAGAGGACATCCCAAACTGGTTGCCCGCCATGCGAAATTGGGATCGGGCGTGCGAGATGATCTGGGACGGTCGCGTCGTGAGAAATCCCCAACAGGTGATAGACCGTCGCACAGAGGTCCCCGGGAGTGACCGGGAAGTCGATGGGGTACGCCGCCTGTTTATCGCTGGTGCCGTAGATACAGCCTGATTTCACAGCTCCGCCAGCCAAAAGTGCGAAACCGCATTGTGGCCAGTGATCGCGTCCGGCGGCTTTGTTGACCTTCGGAGTGCGGCCCATATCACCGCACATCACCACTAGCGTGGTGTCCCAGAGGCCCCGAACTTGCAGGTCTTCGAAGAGGGCGGGCAGCGAGCGGTCGATGAACGGCAACCGCAGATTCTTCAACATTTGGAAATTGTTGTTGTGCGTGTCCCAGTGACCGTTGCCCTTTGATTCGGTGTGGATCGTGACGTAGCTCACGCCATGCTCAACCAATCGCCTCGCCATCAGTGTTGAGGAACCGAACAAATCGCGACCGTAGCGATCACGAGTCGGGTCGGTCTCTTGAGACAGATCGAATGCCGTCCGCACACGGCTCGACAGCAGCAAGTCGAACGCCGATTTCTGCCAGCCTTCGAGTTCACGCGTTGCTGGCGAGCCTTCGGCCAATCGAGCGTTCGAATCGAACTGTTGCAACAGCGACCTGCGTCGATCGAGCGTATCTGCCGTCAGCGAGTCATCCAACGAAGGCATCTGCGGATCGCCGATGGCCCAAACTTTGTCGTCGTAGAAATCCTTATTCGGATCAAGCGGCTTATCAAGCTTTGGATCGCAAGTGCTGAACAGAGGATCGTATTTGCGGCCGAGGAACCCGCCGTACGGACCCGCTCGACGCAACGCCTGCGAGTAGCCCGGCAGCGCCGGAAGCACAATGTACGGCGGCACCCCCGACTGTCCACAGCCGAAGTACGTCGCGACCGACCCCATGCTCGGATAGTCCGTCGGCCGCCAATAGTAATCCTGGTTGTCGACGCCTCCGGTGAAGCCGGTCATCACCGCATACGGATTGTGGCTGTTGTACGGATGCGAGACGGTCCGAATCAGCGCGACCTGTTTCATCCACGTTGCCATCCGTGGCAGGTGCTCGCAGATGGGCAGGCCGGAGACGCTGGTCGCGATCGAACCGAACTCGCCGCGCACTTCCGGCGGAGCCTCCGGCTTGGGATCAAACATGTCGATGTGGCTCGGACCACCAAACAGATCAATCAAGATCACCGACTTGATTCGCGGCTTGTGCTTGACCGATTGAGCGGCACTGCTCGCTGAAGTCGCCAGCAGGCCACCGAACAACGACAACCCACCGGCTCGCAAGATTGCTCGCCGCGAATCGCCGTCACAGGTTCGACCTTTCGGTCCGAGAACGGTCAGCATCAGATCCCCTTGAGTTCGAGGGATTTTCCGACAATTTTCAGCCACCCACCAAATCGACGATGTTTTCGTGCCAGATTGAATCTATCGCAACAACCAACACAAAAACGATCCAAACCCCTTGTTGCAGATATTGCAGTCCCCAGCGAGCGGGACGAACGACTAATACCACGACGGCGATGATCCAGTAACCAACTGAGGCTCCACAAAACGCTCGCCGGAAAATGCCACCATCCAAGATCAAGCTCGCCAGCGCAGCGAGGGCAACTTGGAAAATCAAGGCACGAACCAGAGCCGTGTGATACAGGCTCGTCGCTCGTTTCTGCTCTTGGCCTTCGTCCCCCTCTTCATGGGTCATGCCTTGGACACTCCTCACCCAAAGACTTCGTTGACCACTTTGCCACCGTTGACGGTTACCAGCTCGCGACGGTTGTGATGTTCGTAAACGAGTTCGTGTTGGTCGAGACCTAATGCATACAAAATCGTCGCATGCAGGTCATTCGGATGAACGGGCCGTTCGACCGCGGAATAACCGACTTCATCTGTCCGACCGATGATCTGGCCTCCCCGAACTCCACCGCCGGCCAGCCAGGTTGTGTAGCCCGATGGAGAATGATCTCGACCGGGCTTGGATGCTCCGCGTTGGCTGGCCGGAGTGCGACCGAACTCGCCGCCGCAGACGACCAACGTCTCGTCGAGCAATCCGCGACGCTTGAGGTCTGTCAGCAACGCCGCCAGTGGCTTGTCGAGTGCGCGGCACTTCTTGCCGTGCTCTGCTTCGATGTCGCTGTGCGAGTCCCACCCACCGGAGCGAATCTGAATGAACCGCACCCCTTGCTCGATCAATCGGCGAGACAGCAAACAGATGCGGCCATACTCGGCAGTCTCTTTCTGATCAATGCCGTACAGCGAGTGCGTCTCACTCGATTCCCGCGTGAGATCGAAGATCGCCGGAGCCGACTTCTGCATCCGATACGCCAATTCATACGACTTGATTCGAGCTTCGAGTTCGGAATCGAAGGAGTCGAGTGCAGAGAGTCGAGGGTCGAGAGGAGTCGCAGGTCCGTTTGCTTTCACTCTCATCTCTCGACTCTCAGCACTCGACTTCCCCAAATGCTCCCGATTCAGTGTCTCCAGCAACCGCAACTGCGACTCGCGATCCGCGCGAGTGAACCCCTCCGGCAGCGTGAGGTTCGGGATCCCCTTTTGCGAATCGACCAGCACTCCCTGAAATTGAGCCGGCAAGAAGCCTGTCCCGATGGCAGGTGGCCGAACCGTCTCTCCCGTCTTCAGCACGACGAAGCCGGGCAGGTCCGAGTTCTCGCTCCCCAGTCCGTAGGTCAACCATGCACCGAGGCTCGGGCGGTCGCCGACCTGCGTACCGGTCGTGGCGATGAACTCTGCCGGGGCGTGGATTGGCGAGTCATGCTGGCAACTCCGAATCACGCACATGTCATCGACGCACCGCCCCAACTCCGGATGCAACTCCGACACCGGAATTCCGCTCTCGCCGTACTGCCGAAACTTCCAAGGACTCGCCAGCAAGTTGTTGAGCGGCGATCGCGCGATCTTCGGAATGAGTCTACCGATGGACTCCGGCACGTCTCTGCCGTGCAATTCTTGCAATAGCGGCTTGGGATCGAACGTATCGACCTGACTCGGCCCGCCTCCTTGAAAGATGAATATGACGGAGCGTGCGGTCACACTCGTATGTGGTCGCCGCAACGACCCCGCCACCGTCCTCTCCGCCGCAAAGAGACCGTCTCGACGAAGCAACTCGGCGAGCGCAATCGTGCCAAAACTAAGCGGCGAGCGTTTCAGAATCTCACGTCGAGAAATCACGCTTTGTTCTCCTCACTCCAACGACGACAACTCATTGAGGCTCATCATCACATGGCACAACAACTGGAGCGGCGTCGGGGCATTGGGTGTCGCTGGGCCGCCGGAGCGTTTGACGGTTTCTTCGTCGAGGAATTGACGTGCCTTGAGCTTCTCTGTTTCGTTGGGCCTGCGACTGAGGACCTCGCGAAACAACAGATCGACTTGACGCTCGTGGTCGGGACCAGCGAGCGATTCAATGCGGACGGCCAAGGCGATGCCACAGCGAATGGCAAACTCATTGTTGAGCAGAAACAAGGCGCTCAGCGGCGTTGTCGAGACATTCCGCAGCGGGCAGCTTTCGCTTGCTTCGTTTGGGCCATCGAACAGCGATTGCATCGACGGCGGTTGGCCGCGCTTTTGGAAGAGGTACAGATTGCGGCGGTTCGACTTTTCACGAACGTCGAGCGAGTCGCCCGGCCCGCCGACACTCTGCCCGCCGATGCGGCGTTCGAGCAAACCCGCGACAGCGAGTTGCGTATCGCGCAGGACTTCGGCTTCGACACGGCGGCGCGGGAATGAGGAGAGATGAGTGCTGAGAGTCGAGAACTGAGATTCCGGTGGCACCTTTTCGCGTTGACTCGCGTCTCTCAACTCTGGTCTCTCAACTCTGCTCTGCATCCGATACGCCCGCGACGTCACGATCAACCGCTGGATGTGCTTCGTGTTCCAGTCAGATACGATCATTTCATTGGCAAGCCAATCGAGCAACTCCGGATGCGAGGGCTTCGCTCCGCGCAAGCCGAAGTCGTCCGACGTCGCGACGAGGCCCGTTCTGTAATGCCATTGCCAGAGCCGATTCACCCACACGCGAGCCGTCAGTGGATGACGCGGATCGGTCAGCCAGTTGGCGAGGTCGAGCCTCGTAGCCCTGTCGCGTGGCGACAGGAACGCCGAACGCGCATTGGACGACGATGTGTCGCTGGAGGTTGTTCGCGATTCGGTCGCGTGGCGCGTGCTCGGCGATTCCTGTCGCGGAGCGACAAGGCTACTTTCGAAGACCGCCGGCACTCCCGCCGTCACAACCGGCCCGATGTTGTGAACGTCACCACGAATCTTGAGCCCACCACGCTCACGAGGCAGAGCCTCGCGACTGAATGGGAGCGGGTAGAAGCCAAGGCTCGGCAGCACGTCGAGTCGATGTGGGCTGGTCGCGGGCGAGTAGAATGCGAACGTCTGCGGGATGCGCGGCGAGCTCTTCTCAATCTCAGCGATCTTCTTTTTTGTCTCGTCGTAGAGCTTACGATCGGACTCCGGAATGTAGCGGTCGAGCACATTGACCGATGCCTGAAATTTTAAGTCGACTAACCGAGCCAGTCGTTCTTGTTCGAAGTTGCGTTCCTCGGCCGGAGTGTCATACGCCGCGCGTTCGTCAGGGGTCAGCGAGCGCCGCGTCTCGTCATTGAATCGCCGTCGAGCCGACTCCAGCAGCGATTCGCGCAACGCGAGCGCCGGTTCGTATTCGGGAGGGCGACGCATTTCAAAATCCCGTCGCAGTGCTGGATCACGCAGAGCGACATCAACTGGCTGGCCGGTGACAAAGAACGCTTGCAGACGGTAGTAGTCGCGCGTCGTGATCGGATCGGTCTTGTGGTTGTGGCACTGAGCACACTGCATCGTCAATCCGAGAAACGCATTTGCCGTCGCGTTCGTGATATCGACCAGCACGTCGTTCCGTTGCCGCCACTTGTCCTCTTCGTTGCTGCTGATCCGAGCCGCCGCGAGAAAGCCCGTCGCGATCAAATTCTCCTCCGAGTACGGCTGCAGTTCATCACCGGCGATCTGCTGCTTCAGGAACTCGTCAAACGGCTTGTCGCTGTTGAAGGCGTCAATGACGTAATCGCGATACCGCCACGCGAACGGTCGCGGATGATTGCTCTCGTAGCCTTCGGACTCAGCCCAGCGTGCAACGTCGAGCCAATGCCGAGCCCAGCGTTCTCCGTACGCCGGCGATGCGAGCAACCGATCAACGACCCGTTCGTATGCATCGGGCGATTCGTCGGCGACAAATTCTTCGACGTCCTCGCGGCTCGGGGGCAGGCCAAGCAGATCGAGCGACAAGCGGCGAATGAGCGTCCAGCGATCGGCTTCGTCCGCCGGAGACAATTCCATTTCGCGATGCTTCGCGAAGATGAATTCGTCGATTCCGTTGTCGCCGAAGTCGCCAGACTTCGAGGACGTCGAAGACGGCTCTCCCGGACTCGGACGAGTTCGGTTGCCAAACAACGGCGGTCGCTTCAACGGCTGAAATGCCCAATGGTCCGACTTCACCTTCGGGGTCGGCAACAGTTCGTCGTCCCATGCGAGTCCTTCGTCGATCCAACGGCGTAGCGTCGCAATCTCGGCTGGCTTGAGCCGTTCCCCTTCGGCCGGCATCACGACCTTTGGATCGCGAGCTTCGACGACTTCGACCACCCGACTCTTCGTACTCTTGCCGATGACAACCAGCGGCCGACCGGTTGTTTCGCCGAGCCACTCCTCGCGGACATCCAATCGAAGACCCGCCGACGCATCGCCGCCGAGATGACATTCCCAGCAACGCCGAGACAGGATCGGAAACACGTCGCGGCGAAAGTCGATCTTCGCAGGCCTCGCTGTGGCGGAGTCATCGGCGCATGCGTAAGCAACGCCGGCCAGAAACAACAGGCTCGTGAGGAATCGCATCAACATCGTCGAGCACCCGCAGGTCAGCTTTTCAAGACTGACTCGATTCGCGTTGGACGTCTCTCGGCCATACCGGGTCCGGCTGCAAAGCCTGACCACAGATGAGTAATCTATCGCGGCCCATCACTCGGTTCCACGAGTTCCCTGCCTCGCGTTGCAAGCGTCGCATCGTTTGGATGTCGGACGCGGCTGCGAATCGCAAGACCTTCAGCGCGACACCACGCTTGAGCGTAATCTGCTCGGCCTCGTACACGACTCCCATGCCGCCGCGGCCGACTTCGCGGACAATTCGGAATTCGCCGCACTGTGTGGGGATTCCCGAATTCGTGGTCGGTCCCGACACGCGATGAATAACCTCGATCCCGGACCGGAACTGCTCGACCTGCGTCGCGAGTTCGGAATGATCGGCCAGGAGTTACGCGCGATCGGGCTGCCTGCCGGTTTGTAGTTCGGCGAGGTATCCGTCGAGCAAGCCGACCAACTGCGACACTCGCGAGAGTTCGTTCGTTGGCCACCCAGCTCGGAACTCTCGCGAGTTCTGCTGCACTTGGCTCATCGCCCCAGCACCGACTTCAGCGTCTCGGCCAGCCGATTACCGGCGATGGCCACTCGGCGACGGGCGAGCGTGTGGCTGTTGGCTCCGTCAATCGTCGAGACGGCGGGAACTGCGTCAGCATCGACTTTTTTCGCATCGAAGTCGGCGTACGGGACGCGCGGGAACTTGCCGTCCTGATAGGCGTGAACCTTCGCAGCGGCGAAACTTTCGGCGGCCCAATCGCGTGGGGTCTTGTGAGGGGCGAGTTCCTGCAGCTTGTCCGGCGCGAGCGTCGGATCACGCAGCAGCAGCTCAGCCAAGTCGCAGACAGAACTGAACCGTGAGTCGTATCCAAGGATGCCGTCCCAGTATGCGTGCAATCGTTGTGGCTTAGCCTTCGCATCCGCGCGGATCGCCAACAGATTGCCTCCCTGATCGCCGTGATCTCCGTCCGGAAAGAGTTTCTCGTCGACGAGCGCAACTGTGTGCATGGGCTGATGCAAGTCACCGATCAAATGGAACAGCCAGCAGACGCGCACGGCACGATTGGCTTCGTGCGAGACGCCGGAGACGGCCCCCGGATCGAATTTTAAAAGGTCCTGCACGACCTTCTGGCTGGTCTCGATCTCTTTGAGGATATTCGTCTCGTTAGGCAAAGCCTCTGCCGGCAACGTGCTCTCGGCTTGGCCGGCTCGATACGGAAAATTGACGTAGTGCCACGGGCCGCGATGAAACTTGTGCCGCTCGTGCGTCGCGACCTTCTCCGCATCCAGCGTCTTTGGCGGGCGGATGTAATCCGACCAAGTCGCGGCTCGCAGGAAGGCCCATTCCTCGCGAGGGACATCCGGCGGACATTTATCGGTCAAATACGATTCGTAGTGCGGATGATGCTTGAGCACATCACTGACGCGTGTCCGCTGTTCGGGAGTCATCCGCAGCCATGCGATCCGAGCAATCAACATGTGTCCCGCATCGTTCCAGGCTCGCGCGGGTTCACTCAGCGAGATCAGCACGGCGGCCGCAGCCGACAACAACACAATACGCCCTCGCAAAAGACAAATCACTGAAAACTCCTTCCACTGAAATCCAGGCGAAAGCTGAACGCGGAGGGCCATCGGCCGAAGAAAACATTCTCGATGCACTCTATACTCTGTCACGACTCCGGGAAACTAAAATGATACAGCAATATCCATTCTTTGAAGCTCATGGCGACCCGCGCGATCTTGGCCGGCAGCACGGCGAGCAGGCGAAGGAGCAGATTCGCGGCTACCTGGACTTCCTCGCCGTGTCACTGCGCATCTCGCGAGAGCAACTGCGACAACGAGCACTGCGTTTTCAGCCGCTCTTTGAAAAACACTGTCCGGATTTGTTGGCAGAGGCGATGGGACTCGCGGAAGGAGCGAAGCTGACCTTGGCCGATTCGCTGGTCGCTCAACTGCGTGGCGAACTGGCTCAAGTCAACGACGGTGCTTGTACGACCTTTGCCATCGGTCCGCGCGGCACTGCGACCGGAAGCACATTCGTGGGACAGACCAGCGACAATCCGCCGGAACTCGAAGGCTTCGGCTACGTCTTGAAACTTCAGCCGACGGGGAAGCCGGCAATCCTGATGTGGACGTTTGGCGGAATGCTCGGCTATCACGGCATCAATGAGCACGGCGTATCACACTTCGCGAACGCGCTCGGTGGCGGGCCCAGTTGGAGATTCGCGCTGTCGCATTACCCGCTCAAGCGACTGATCCTCGAGCAAGGATCGTTGCGCGGCGTACTGCAATTGATGCGCGAGTTTCCCGTTTGCTCGAACGGCAACTACATGCTGGCGGATGGCAGCGGAGCAATCCTCGATGTGGAATTGACCAGCGATGGGCCGTTCGTTCCGGAACTTCAAGACCGTTTTCTGGTGCACTCGAACCATTACCTCTGTACTGAGCACGCCTGCGACACCAATTTTCGGTTGAGCTTGCCCGATTCATTTCCGCGTCTGGATCGCATGCGGACGCTGATCGACGAAAATTTCGGGCACATCGAATTGGTGGACGTGCAACGCTTTCTCGCCGATCACGACGGGTACCCGGTCAGCATCTGCCGACACTCGCACACCGGCCCCGAAGGACCAATGCTCGGCCCGTCTGGCAAGACTGTCGCCGCGCTGATCGCCGAACCGGAGCAGCGGCGTCTGCACGTCACGCTCGGCAATCCGTGTGAGAATCCGTTCGTGACCTACTCGCTTTGAACGCGAAAGGGCCGGGAGTCTTTTTCATGCCGCCACCAGCGACTCAACCCGCCGTCACCGAAAACGGCGGCATGAAAACCACTCCCGACCTGGTCTCTCGTGCGAATCGTTGGGCAGTCGTCGCAATCGCAGCCATGTTCGTCGGCCAATCGATCGTGATGACCCTGGCGGCCGCTCAGTTGACAGTCACGCATGACGAATACTGGCACATCCCGGTTGGCTTGTTGAGTTGGAAGACCGGCCGCTTCGATGTCGAACCGCTCAACCCACCGCTGCTGCGAATGTGGGCGACATGGCCGCTGCTGTTCACATCGGCGGAATCACCTCGCACGGAGCCGACGAACGATCTGACTCGCATCGGCGACGACTTTCTGGCGGCGAATCACTCGAACATCGATCGTTTCGTCCTGATCGCTCGGCTGCCCATCATCCTGCTGACAATCGCGGCGGGAGCGTTGCTCGCGCGTTGGGCGTGGATGTGGCACGGGCCGTGGGCCGCTTGTCTCGTGACTTGGCTGTGGTCGCGCGAGCCGACCGTTCTCGCGCATGGATCGCTTGTGACGACCGATGCCGGCAGCGCAGCGTTTTGGATCGCGACGCTGTTCGCGACATGGCGATTCGCGCAGCGGCCGACCACTCGAAATGCTCTCCTTGCAGGAGTCCTCTTGGGGCTGGCTCAAGCTGCGAAGTTCACGAACGTATTGCTCGCGCCGCTGGTTGTCGGGTTATGGTTCGTCGAACGCTGGCGCAACACGGCCGTTGAATCGCTGACTTGGCGACGGCTGCTGCAACGTTGGGGAACACTGCTGCTCTCCGCATGGTTATGTCTCAACGCGGCGTACTTGTTTCACGGAACGGGCACGGCCATCCGGAATTTCCGATTTGCGAGCCGGCAAGCCGTGGACTGGCAAGCCAGCCTCGGTGCGCTGGCCGCGCTGCCGCTCCCGTTGCCGCGAGATTACGTTCAAGGATTCGACGGGCAGGTTTCCATCATGGACTCAAGGCATCCGGTTTTCCTGGATGGCGAACTAGTGGATACCCACGGATTCTGGAATTACTACTTGATGACGCTGCTCTACAAGTGGCCGCATTCTATCCAAGTGCTGCTGCTTTGGGCCGTGGCGTGGTCGGTGCTGACGCGTCCACCTGGCTGCTGGAGACGACGGATGTGGAGCATCCTTCCCGCTTTTCTGATGCTCTACGTCGCGAGTTCCTCGCCAATGCAGCTGGGAATTCGTTACGTGCTGCCGGCAATTCCATGGCTGCTGCTCATCACCAGCGAGATCGCGGCGCATTGGTCGTGGCCGCAGACTCGTTGGCAACCACTCGCGCTGGTGGCCTTGCTGTTGCTCTTCGATCCGTGGAGATCGCATCCACAATACTTGGCTTACTTCAACGAGTTTGCGGGCGGTGCCAAAGGGGGCCGTTTTCATCTACTCGATTCCAACCTCGATTGGGGCCAAGACCTGCATGAGCTGAAGCGATTTGTTGGCGAGCATCCTGAGATCGAAAAATTCAGCCTCGCATATTTCGGCACGCTGCCGCCAGAGTCGCTCGGACTGCGGTACGAGAGACCACCGACAAACACCCCTCGTCCAGGTTGGCACGTGGCGAGCGTGAACTTCGTGATGGGACGGCCCCATTGGACCCGTGACGGACACGGCGGCATTCGCGCAGTTTATCCCGGCGAAGATTTCTCGTACTTTCAATTCTTCGAGCCAAAGTATCGAATCGGCGCATCGATCGACGTGTATCACCTGACCGAAGAAGACATCCGTCGCTGGCGAACCGCTGTGCGACGCTAAACGGCACACATTCACTGTGTCAGCGGCAACTTGTGGCCCATCTTGTCACGCTTCGTCGCCATGTATCTTTCCCGATATTCGTGAGACGCCGCGATGATAGGGACTTGTTCGACCACCTGCAGATCCCAGGCTTGCTCGAATGATTCGACCTTCTTTGGATTGTTAGTCAAAATGCGAATTTGGCTCAGGCCGAGGTCCTTCAGAATCTGAAGTCCGACCATATAGTCGCGTTGATCGGCCTTGAAGCCCAGCCTGTGATTGGCCTCCACGGTGTCAAAGCCCTGATCCTGCAATTGGTAGGCCATGAGCTTGCCGACCAGTCCGATTCCGCGTCCCTCTTGCGGCAAATAGACGACGGCACCGGTCCCATCGCGCGAGATCATTTCCATCGCCATTCGCAGTTGATCGCCGCAGTCACAACGCAGGCTGTCGAGCACATCGCCAGTGAAGCAACTGGAGTGCATTCGCACCAACGGCGCGGCCACCGATTTCAGATCACCCCAGACAAGCGCGAGCGGTGCCTGGTCTTCATGCTCGACCTTGTAAGCGATGACCTTGACTTGACCGTATTCGCGAAGCGGTATTGAGACTTCGACTTCGCGAGTGACCAGCCGTTCGCGCAAGCGGCGGTGCCGGATCAGGTCTTCGATGGTGATGATCGGAATGTTGTGCTGCCGAGCAATCTCGTCCAATTCAGCACGATCAGCCATGCCGGCATGTTTCTGGCTGAGAATTTCAATCAATACGCCAACTGGCTGGAGCCCCGCGATGCGGAGTAAATCGACGGTCGCTTCGGTGTGTCCCGCTCGGCGAAGCACACCCCCTTCTTTCGCCAACAGCGGATTGAGATGTCCCGGACGAACAAATTCGGCAGGCGTTGAAGCCGCATCAACCAAGGCCCGCAGCGTTTTTGCGCGGCTGTCAGCGCTGACTCCCGTCCCGGCGTCGCGATGATCGACCGGCGTCAGAAACGGAGTGTGATTCAGCGACGAATTCGCTTCAGCCGCGACCAGCGGCGACAAACGCAGTCGATCCGCCACGTCGCGTGTCAGCGGAGCACACATCACGCCACGACCTCGAGTCAGCATGAAATCGACTTGCTCAGCCGTGATCGATTCGGCAGCGCCAACGAAGTCCCCCTCGTTCTCGCGATCCGATGCATCGACGACAATCACCAACCGTCCCGCTCGCAGAGCGGCCAGCGCGTCGTCAATCGAATTTGTTGGTGTTGTCATCATTACCTTTTGAGTGAGCACCGTCGGACGTTGCTACTCACCGATCATGAAGGGAGTTACACGGTGGTCATTAATTGCAGGAACTCGACCATTTCC
>VGZH01000107.1 GCA_016872645.1 Planctomycetota bacterium
CGAACGACGCGAAGCCCAAGTTGGCGAGCAGTCCGCCCTCCCAGTCAGGTGCCAATTTCGATCTGGACGCTTTCTTGTCGGCAGATGACGAATCGGATGGAAAGGCTCTGGCGAAGCGATCGAAATCACAGCCCGATACGGATGAGGAAGGCGAATTGTTTCAAATCCGACGCGGACCAGATGCGCCCGGAAAAACAGTTCCTCTCCCAGGTTTGGACGACGAGTCTGGCGAGCAGCCGAATCCCTCGCGGCGCCCGCCAGGAACGAATCCCAACGCCCCTGCCTCCAACATCGCCAGTGACCTGTTGTCAAAGTCTGCCAAGAAGGGGAAGAAAGCGAACTGGATCGAAGCCGAACCTGAGAAAAAGAAGGACGAACCCGAATTCGACTGGGCGGGCTTGTGGTACGAGACGCGTACCAAATTGTTGCCGGTTTTGGGTGGCGGTGTCGTTCTCTATTTGTTGATCTATTTCCTGGTTTCTCCCATGTTTGGTGACAGGGGATACGTACCGAAGTTGGCAAGCGTTACCGGGACCATTTCTGTGAACGGCAAGCCACTGGTCGGTGCACAAGTTTTCTTTCATCCTTTGGAGAGAAAACAAGATTCAAATGGCAAATCGTTCAAGATCACGGCCTCAGTTGGTGAGACGGATGCGACGGGTCGTTACGAACTCTCTTACGGAAAAATAACCGACAAACTCCGGGGAGTCGTTCCAGGCAAATGTCGCGTTGAAATCATGTCAATGGATCCCACGGACATCAATCCGAAGTACTTCCAGGCAAACGCCGATGCTCCGACGGTGGAGGTCAAACCCGGCACACAGGTCATCAATTTGGAACTCTCTAAATGATTCGTCGAGTCACACAGATTTGTGTCACGTTCATCGCCGGGATGACACTCGCGAAGCTCCCAGCCGCACGGTTCAGTGGCTGGCTTTTGCCGGTCTGGATATTGATGAGTCTTCCGGGGTGCGGAGCAACCATCGATCCAGCGGCAGAGCGGCACGCGAAGGCCGTCAAGGCGCTGATCGATCTAGGTGCTGAAGTTTTTGATGTCGAAGACGAAGTCACTCACGATCGTGGCACCTACGTGCTTCTGTTTAAAGAACATTTCGCAAGCGACGGCCAAGTGCAGGGCGACGTGCTAAAGCTGATTCGCGAGATTCAATCGCTCTTCTTGGGCGTCACCAGCACGCCAATTCGCGACGCCGCCATGCCGGATTTGGCCAAGTTGCCCAACATGTTTGTTTTGAATGCCACCGACACGAAGGTAACAAATCGTGGATTGAAGTTGATCGCCGCATCACGCGATCTGCGGTTACTCAAGTTGAATCGCACACACATCACCGATGATGGCTTGGAATTCCTCCAAGAAATGCCGTCGCTCCGATTGATTTACCTGGGTGATACTGACTTGTCTGCAAAGGCTGTGCGGCATCTGGCCAAGCTTCCGCAGTTAGAAGCGATCAAACTGACCGCGCTGCCGATCACGGATCACGAACTGGCGTCTCTCGCCGAGATGCCTCGGCTTCGATTCCTGGCTCTCGACGGCACCGCGGTCACGGATGCAGGAATCAAGCATCTCGACCTGCTTCCTAAACTGACGTACCTCGATCTGCAAAACACGGTCGTCAGTCTCGATGCCATCAAAGACTTTCGAACGCGGCACCCGAAGTGCTTCGTCAAGGAATAACCCTCAGACGTCGAGCCGCGGCCGTTGTTCAGGTCATCCAGTTCATGGGATCGATGCGAAAGCATTGCTTCAGCAAATTGAACAGCGTGGGCGACTGCGATTGCATTCGGATTGGACGCTCGAAGAAGCATTCGGTCGCGACGCAAAAAAACTCTTCGGGACTTTCCGCCGCATAGTCGTCCAACAATGACCGTCGGCCTCGATTGGCATCGCGGACTTGCCGACCGTATTCGTTCTGAAACGTCTCCAGCCACGACTCACCGCGATCGTTGTAAGCGGTCGGAAACCAGCTACTTAGTAACTCGTGCAAGACATGCGCGAACTCGTGCAGCACGACGTTCGTTCCCGGCGGAACAAGGTGTTCGGAAGTCGGGACTTCGCTCCAGACAATGATGACCGTGCCACCCTCGCACCACGCCTCCCCGAGGTGCTCGTCCTCAACATCGTCTTCCAGTTGCTGCATCCAATTGTCCTGTGAGTAATCGATACCCTCGACACCAATTCGCGCGCGACGGCCTTGATAGGGAGTCGGATGTACCAACACATGCCTCACGCGACTCAACCATTCGTCTTCAAAGCCCAGCACCAGTAAGGTCGCGTACGCGGCAACGACGACACGCAGTTCGTCAGTGACTTTCAGATCTCGGCAGCCTTCCCAAGAGGTCTCGCGCACAAAGACTTGAATCCGTTGCCGCCATTTTTCCATAAGTTCGGCTGGCATGCGTTCAACCTGTTTGACTTGCCGCCGCAGCGTTTCCTCCCACATCGGCGGAAATGGCTCCGTCAACCAGCGGCGACGACGACGTGCTCGCAACCAGCCGAACATCTCGTATTCCGTTTCGAGGCAGATCGCTCATTGGGGCCAAACAACTCGGCCGGACGTTGTCACTCGAATGCTGTAAAGCACACCGCCACCGGTAGCAAACAGCGTCTTGCGGTCTGCACCGCCGAATGCGCAATTGGTGACTTCGTCGGTAGGCACAGGCAGAAAATCAAGCAGTTCGCCGCTATTCGGATCGATCACGTAGATCCCGCCTTTGACATCTTCTGCCGGTTCGAATGGCGGATTTGGTTTGTTGAGTCCACCGGCGACAAACAATTGCCCTTTCTGGTTCTGCTTGAGTCCGTCCGGCCCGCGACCTTTGCCCCAATCGCGGAGCAGCGTCTTCGAATTGAGGTCGACGGTTCCGTCGGATCGCAGGAGGAACCGCCACAATTTGCGAGCGCCGTTGTGTGAGTCGTTGTTGTTATCGGCGACAAACAGAAATCGATCATCGGCCGAGACCAGCACACCATTCGGGCGATCCAACTCGCGACCGATGACCCGCGTCACTTTCGGTTCACCGCCTGTCAGTTCGGGTGGGTCAATTCGATAGACCCCTTCAATCGTGCGTCCTTGATCGTCGCGGAGCTGCATGTCGTCGCGGCTGCCGTAACGCGGATCAGAAAAGTAAACTCGGCCGTGTGAATCGACAGTGATGTCGTTCGGCTGATTGAACTTCTTGCCGAGGTAATTGTCTGCCAACACGGTGAGCGTGCCGTTGAGTTCCGTCCGAGTGACTCGTCGCAGCTTCGGCTCGCAGGCGAGCAACTGCCCCTTCGCGTCGAACAGCAGACCGTTCGTACCGGCTCCTTCGCGATGTACGAGCGACTTGCCGTCGCGAGTCAGCCGCATGATGTGTCCATTGCCGCTCGACAGCAGGCCGAGTTGCGGATGCCAAGCTGGTCCCTCACCGCCGGCTCCCTGGCCAGCTTCCACTTTCAGTTTCGCACCTGGTTCGAAAATCGGTTCGGCGGCAAGCAGCCGTGACGGAGAACACGCGAATCCGAGCAGCACCAACCACGTCCAACGCCGCATGACATCCCCCTTGAATTCGTCATTGCCAAATAAACAGCCCGACGTCTCATGAGCCGCCGGGCTGTTCAACATCAACTTTTTCGTGGATCTATCGCCCGCGACCCCGATTGTTGCCGTTACCGCCTCCTTGGCCCATTGACTGTAATCGCTGTTGAAGATCGATTTGGCTTTGGATCGACGCTCGCTGATTGACCAGCACCTGCATTGCCGATCGAATCCGATTGGTCTCGCCATCCGCTTGGGCAAGGTCCGCTTTTGCCTTTTTCAACTCTTCTCGAGTTCGCTGAAAAGCGATCTTGGCAGAACTCAGTTTCGGATCAGTTTCGATCGATTCCGTCTTCTTCTTGGAGGCGACTCCGAGTTCCGCGGTCGCCTCTTTGATCTGCTTCACTAACTCTTTCGCCTCCGAGTTATCCGCCATCGCAACATCCTCGATGGTCTTATTGATTTTGTTCGCCTCAGAGACCTTCTTGGCTAATTCTTTGCGTGTCTCCGACGACACGGCGACACCGCTGTTGGCCTTTTGTTGGGTAAGCGCGTCTTCGTAGACCTTTCGCGCCTTTTGATATTCCGCATTCTCGCTGGTTAGAGTTTCGATAACTTTCTTGCGAATCTCTGCCAGTTCACCGCGCAGTCCTTCCAGTTTTTCTTTGGCCGCCTTCAACTCCGGCGAGTTCTTGGCGTCTTCTTCGGCGGACTTCTTGGCCTGCACCAACTCACGCAGAGTCTGCTTGTGATCGGCATCAGCTTTCTGCCACACCTGGCGAACCTCATCGGCCTTCTCACTGGCTTCCTTCAGGACCTTGTCTCCCTCCTGAAGCCGCTGGCCAATCTGCTGAATTTGCTGCTGCATGGCCTGTTGGTTCTGCTGGCCACCACCATTTCCGGTTTGCAATCCGCCTTGCGAGCGGCCACCTCCGCGACCTTGAGCGATCGCTTCAGTCGCGCCGACCAACGACAGGACAATCGCCACAATTCTGGAAAGGAATGAAGTTCCCATTCGAATGCCCCTTCTTCTCTACGGCTGCGTTAGCAATCGCCAAGCGCCGCTGACGGCAAACCTACGCGGAATCCTATCAGGTACTGACTTCTTTTCGACAGAGGAATCCGTTCAATCTCCTGCAAATTTGCAATCAGCCACGACAACCAACAAAAACTCCCGACTTTGGCGATGAAGGCAGGAGCCTGTGACGACGGGTTACAACCAGTTTGCCAGGTTACTTGCTCTTGTCACGGATTTGTTCGTGACATTTATTGCAGGCTTCGTTCGCGGCGGTGAAGTGCTCAGTCGCTTTGGCGGTGTCTTTGGCTCGGACGGCTTTGGCCATCGCGGTCATTTCGACGCGGTACTTGACCGAGAGCTCCTTCCACAGCGGCAGTTGAGCCGGGTCTTTGACTTCGTGCGTGTCGGCTTCCATTGCCAGAGCCAGGATCGCCAGGGTCGTGCAATCTCGCGCGGTCTCGTCTGGCTTCTGCAACCGCCGCAAACTGCGACGAATCGTTGCCGAGCGGCCATTGACCTCTTCCATCATCCGGCCCAAACCGGTGAGCTTGTTCCATTCCGCCTCCGGCTTACCCGAGCCTGAAGTCGTGCCGGCGCGAGCGTCTTTCATGACGCCAATCAATTTGGTTGCCTCCTCGAAAGTCTTGGCTGCTCGCAGCAGCACGGCAGCATCGCGTACATCGGCGGCATGAAACTTTGCCTTCGCTTTGTCCGGATGCTCGACGATCGCCTGTGCCATGCACGCGATGACGCCCGCCGCTTGATTGACTTCTTTCTTTTCCAGGGTCTTTGCGAATGCTTCCGCGCTGGCGGTTTGTTGGCCGAGCAATTCGATCTTCGCGTCGATTTCTGCCACGAGATCATTGACGGTCGCAATCTCCACGACCTTTTGCGGTGCCTCACCCCACGCGGGAAGCAGGCACAAAGCGGACGCAGCCATCAAAAACAATGTCAGGATGAGACGATGCATGAATTCTCCAGTGTTGGATGGTATGAGATTGGGTGTGCCAGCGGGCGGGGCATTCTGAAAGTGACCTCGCACTCGGTCAAGTTGGCCGGACCAAGCCGTCGTCGAAGTAGTTGATCGACATCCCCGCATCGATGACCAACCCCTGAGCGTTAATGCCCGATGATCGCGGGCTGAGCAGAAATGCCACGGCGTTGGCGACCTCGTCCGTTTGCACCGCTCGTTTGCGGAGCGTCGCTTTTTCCGCATGCAGATAGCTGTCAATGTAGCCGGGAATTCCCGCCGATGCGGAAGTCTTGAGCAGTCCCGGACAGACGGCGTTGAATCGGATCGACGAAAACTTCGCGAACGACTTCGCCAGGAAACAAACGGATGAATCCAGAGCCGCTTTGACCGGAGCCATGTAACCGTAATTCTCCGCGGCCATGCGGGTTGTCGAGATCGAGACCGTCACGACGCTGCCGTTCTCTTGATCGATCAATTCGCGAAAGGCATTCGCGATCGCGATGAACGAGAAGCACGACACATCCACCGCCTGCAAGAACGCTCGTCGTGGCGTCTCGTGAAATGGCAGCCAACCGGCCGAATAGTCGGCAAATGCCAGCGAATGGACGAAGCCATGAATCGTTCCGTGCTGAGCGGCAATCTCGTCACGGACTCGGTTGATCTGCTCTTGATGCTCAACATCGCAGACGTGAATCGGGACGTCGCCAACCAGCTTGCGAATCTGTTCGCGCCGCTCATCGCTGCGAACGACGTGAATGACCTTCGCGCCGGCTTCGGTCAATACTTGCCCAACGTGCGCGGCTACGCTTTTTCGATTCGCCATGCCGAATAAGACCACGCGACGATCAGTGAGTTGTAGGAATTCGGGCATGTTAGAGGTCAGCGGTCAGCGGTCAGCGGTTGGTCGCTCTGACTTGTGCTGCTCTGCCGCTGCTTACTTTTGGATATAGAGTTTGAGGTTATGACTGGCTCGGCCGCCGGCAACGATGTCGAGTTTTCCATCGCCAGTCAGGTCGGCACAGATGAGGTCTTCGGTCGCCATTCCGCCGTCGTCGATCGTGTGCTTGGTCCATTTGGTCGCGGTTGCGTCGTCGGCTTCGTAGATGAAGACACCCGGGCCTTTGACCGGTCCGGGACCAGGATCGCTGAAACCGAGCACGATTTCGTCGCCGCCGTCGCCGTCGATGTCACACGTCCACAGTGCGTGGCCACGATTGAGTGTTGCGTCGATGACATGTCTCGGCCAGAGGCCATCGGCGGTCTTCTCGCCCGCTTTCGGCTCGACATAGACGACGCAGGCTTGGCCGTGCATGGGCTCAACCGTGACGATAAATCGCGGGCCGTTCTTCAGCTTGCCGACTTTGATCTCACCAGCACCTTTGGCTTCCGGTTTCTCGCCGCCGGCACCGTTGCCAAGTTTCGTCGTCTGCCAGTTGGCCGCGCCGTCACGAACCGCGCCCGGCGTGATGAGATGCACGCCCTCTTGGCTGGAGGTCACGGTGTCGTCGATGCCGTCACCGTTCCAATCCAGATGCCAGTGGTTGTGCATCCGATTCATTGCCGCGTTCATGATTGTGCTGGCCCACGGATCGGTCTTCGGATTCTGCGGTATCGAGAAAGCCAGCAGTCGCACGCCGTCCCCTTGTGTCTTGGTGAGCGGCGAGACCACCAGTTGCGGTCGCTTGCCACCCGCGACGTTGCCGAACCTCATGCGGTGCGTCCAAGGCTCGTGGCCAATCAGATGCACGTCCCATTTCTTATCGAGCACCGCGCCGCGAGACAGCCACACGAGCTGGCCCGTGTTCTTACCTGACCAACCGGCTCCCAGTGCGAAATCGATCTTGCCGTCCTGATCGATATCCAGCGGCGCGATGCAGACGTTGTCCTTCTCCGTTTGGTCTTCGATGATGACGCGCGGCTTCCAATCGGGAGCTTGATACCACAGCACGCGATTTTCGGAGACCGCGACGACGTCCTGCTTCCCGTCGCCATCGACATCCGCCAGCGTCACCGCGTAACAGACTTTGCCGATGTTGGGGTCGAGAGTCTTCGCCTCGAATTTCGGGAACTCCGCCGCCACGGCGACCGTGCTGACGAGCCAAGACATTCCGATGCCTAATACGCCGCGCAGATGCCTTGTCATCTCAATTCTCCTTGGCCCGTTCCGTTTCGGAACGCTCGACACAATGACAATACGGCGCGACCAACGCAAATCAAACACGATCGTTGCTGCGGACAAGTCGCTCGACGGCTATCATGCCCGGCGTATCGTTCGACAAATCGCTTTCATCGACTCACGACGCAAACCGCTCATGTCCGCTCAGTACCAAGACATCATCCACGCCTTGCGACAGGCGTTTCCGCAGCCGACCTCGGATCGGGTTCACGACGCCTATTTTGTGTTCTCGTTCCTGCGAGCCCTCGATCAAGTGGACCGCTTGAAGTCGGTCAGTCCGCTGCTCGGCAAGCCGGAAACACTGGATTACTCCGCCGCGAAGCAATGCCGTGTCGCCGATGAACCCAGCACGCTGGAGCACGTCACCGAGGAATTGGTGGCCCACCTCTCTGGCTTGTTCGTCTCCGGCCACCCGCGAGCACAGGTCAACGTCGTCCCTGCCCCGACAATTCCCAGCATCATCGGCGGGATGCTGCCCTCGATTTACAACCCGAATCTGTGCAGCGACGAATCCGGTCGCCGAGTCTCCGTCGCGGAAGTCGAAGTCACCGCGATGACCGCAGAACTCGTCGGTTATCCGGTCGAGCAAGCCGGCGGAGTGTTCACGTTCGGCGGCACCGGCACGCTGTTGTACGGCATCAAGATCGGCCTTGAGAAAGCGTGTCCCGGCACTGCTCAGACCGGACTGCGCGAACCAGCGGTCATCGCCTGCTCGGATCGTGCTCACTACGCCTGCTCGACGGTCGCGAGTTGGCTGGGTCTCGGCGAACAAAACGTCGTGGAGATTCCGACGTCTCCTGAAAACGAAATGCGGACGTGCCTGCTCGAAACGATGCTGCGCGATGTCTTGAAACAAGGCCGCAAGATCGCCGCGATTGTGGCCACGATGGGGACGACCGATGCGTTCGGCCTCGATGATCTCTCCGCGATCATTGAGATTCGCGACCGTCTGCGCGACGAGTTCCGCCTCGACTACACACCGCACATTCACGCCGACGCCGTCATCGGTTGGGCCTGGAGCGTCTTCAACGACTACGACTTCACAACCAACCCGCTCGGTTTCCAACCGCGCACCGTGCGAGCGTTGGCTGGCACCGCGCGACGCATCAAGCATCTCGGCCAAAGCGACTCACTCGGCATCGACTTCCACAAGACTGGCTTCGCGCCGTACGTCAGCAGTTTGTTCTTGCTGAGAAACGCCGCCGACTTGCAATTGATTTCGCGCGATCAATCGGCGACGCCATATCTCTTTCAATCTGGTCATCATCATCCTGGCAAGTACACGCTGGAGACGACGCGCAGCGGCAGCGGCCCGATGGCCGCGCTCGCCAATCTGCGGCTATTCGGCAAGGACGGCCTGCGATCGCTGCTCGGCCATTTGGTCACGATGGCCTCTGAGCTTTCGACGCACCTGAAAGCCCACGCCTCGACGACCGTGCTCAACGCCGACAACTTTGGAGCTGTGACACTGTTTCGCGTCTATCCCGATGGCGTCGACACGTTCTCGACACCGAAGCTCGAACAAACGGATGCGTCGTACCGCGATCAACTCCGAGCCAACAACGCCTACAACCGCCGCATCTTCGAGTTGATCCACACCGAGGCTCTGCAAGGCCGAGGCGTCGTGATCTCACTGACCGACTGCTACCGCCTCTCCGACTACGGCGAGCCGATCGTCGCTCTCAAGTCGTACATCATGAGTCCCTTCTCCGAACCCGAAAACGTCTCCGCCGTTCTCGACTCCATCTGGCGAGCACGGCAAATCATCGCGGCGGAATCGAAGCCGTAATCCCGGTCGTCGCTGGAACGAATCTATCGGAGCTCTTCAGAAGTCACCAACGCAGGTCGTGGCGCTGATCGAATTCTTGCCACCGAGGACTGTTCGGAGGCGTTGAACTGAAGTTGCTGACTCGCTCGATCCTGTCGGTCGTGCTCTTGAGCGTCTTGTACGTCGCGAGCAGCGGCCCGGCTGTTCGATTCGCCCCACCCATTGGTTTGGTGTTTACCTGACCGTCGCATGGTGCCGGTGGTTCATCGGCGGTGATGTTTCCGTATTCCGCAAGCCCGACATTCGGCATGTCGCGGACTCCAGAAATCATTCGACAGGTCTATTCGCCGTTGTCGGGTTGATCGACAGTCCGTTCCTGGCAGCGGCCTCCTGAGAAAATACTGGCGAACGTGGCAGCGGACTTGGCCGTGAGCGACGATCGGCGGCGATGCCCAACTCTCAGGTGATTTGCCCAGGTTCAAAGTTGTGATCCTCGCCGAAGCTGCCGCGTTATCTGGCGAGCTGCGAGAGGCGATTCGTGAGTTCGTCAAAAGCTACGTCCTCTCCGCCAAGACTTCCTCGAACCGAGCCAACTCACCACTAAACGTACCCTCGGCCACTACGGCCCCTCCATTGAGTTGCCGCCGCTGGAGATTCACTCCATGCTGGTGTTGGAATGACACTTGTTTTGCCTCTGTGTTCTCTGTGCCTCTGTGTTTCAAAACGGCTTGAAACACGAGGCACTGTGGTCACAGAGTCGTGGAGGATCGGCTTATGCGTTGTCTTCTCGTCCTCTCGCTCGCAGTATGGCTCACCACTTCGTTCGCGGTTGCTGCCGATCCGCGTTCCGGCGATGAGGCCATCGAGAAATACCTGACGGGTGAAACGAAACTGCTCAGCTTGAATGTGCTGGCGGAGGCGGATTCGCGTGAGGCTTGGGAGGCGAAACGTGACGAGTTGAAGCGGCAGTATTTTGACATGCTCGGACTTTGGCCGCTGCCGGAGCGGACGCCGCTCAAGGCGACGGTCACCGGGAAGGTCGCTCGCGAGAACATCACTGTCGAGAAGGTGCATTTCCAATCGAAGCCGGGACTGTATGTCACCGGGAATTTGTACCTGCCGAAACCGCTGCCGAAAGAAAAACTCCCGACGGTGCTCTACGTCTGCGGGCATTCGGGCAAGGGACGCGACGGAAACAAGACGGCATTTCAGCAGCATGGGATGTGGTTCGCGACGCATGGGTTTGCATGCTTGATCATCGACACGTTGCAACTTGGCGAGGTCGCGGGCATTCATCACGGGACTTACAACAAAGAACGTTGGTGGTGGCATTCGTATGGCTACACGTCGGCCGGAGTCGAATGTTGGAACGGCGTGCGAGCGATCGACTATCTGGTTTCGCGGCCGGAGGTCGATCCCGAGCGGATCGCCGTCACGGGCATCAGCGGCGGCGGGGCGGCGACATTTTGGATCGCGGCGGCGGACGAACGGGTCAAAGTCTGCGTGCCGGTCAGCGGCATGAGCGATCTGCAAAGCTACGTCACCGACAAAGTCTGCAACGGCCACTGCGACTGCATGTTTCTCTACAACAACTACCGCTGGGAGTGGACGACGATCGCTGCGTTGATTGCTCCGCGGCCGATGCTGTTCGAGAACTCCGGCTACGACACGATCTTCCCGATGCCGGGCAACGAACGCATTCGTGCTCGGCTGGCGAAGCTCTACAACTGGTACGAGAAGCGGCCAGGCGACCTGTTCGACATCGGCGTCACTCCGGGAGGCCACGCCGACAACGTTGAACTGCGACTGATGGCCTATCGCTGGATCAGCAAGCATCTCAAAGCGGACAACTCCGAAACCGCTGAACCGCCGCTGCCTCCTTTCGCGGGCAAAGAATTGCGTGTCTTCCCCGAAGAGAGCGACCTGCCGAACGACAGCCTCAATGACAAAATCGACGAATCGTTCGTAACGCTCGCGAAGCCGGCGACGCCAAAGACGAAGAGCGACTACGAAAAGTGGTCGAATCGCCTGCGCGGTGAACTGTACGATCGAGTCTTCCGTGACTGGCCGGACCAGGTCCTGGCCGCCGAAGTTCGCGAAGAACAAGCGGATGGCCGCGTGATCCTGAGAACCGACACCGAAATTGCGGTGCTCGCAGCACGAGTGCAACCGAAGGCAGTCGCTCAAGAGAAACCAAAGCGATTGTGGCTCGTGGTGCTCAACGCCGACGAACCGGAAGGGAAACTGCCGGCGTGGGCGAAGGGCCTGATCCCAGAAGGGCAGCCGGTCACGATCCTCAGCCCGCGCGGTAGCGGTGAGTTCTCGGCCTGGACACGCAAGAACCCCCCGAACTATGTCGAACGTGCTCACGCGCTGCTCGGCCGCACGGTTGATGCGGGCCGAGTCTGGGATGTGCAAGCCACCGCGCGCTGGCTGCATGAAGCGGAAGGCAATGAACTGTCGGTCGGAGTGCTCGGAAAAGGACAGGCAGGAGTCCTCGGTGCTTACGCCACGCTCTTCGAAAACTGCATCGCCGAAGTGACCCTCGTCGATCCGCCGAGCACTCATCGCGACGGCCCGCACTTCCTGGGCGTGATGAAGGTTCTCGATGTCCCTGATGCGCTGGGCTTGATCGCACCGCGCCACGTCAAGCTGATCAACGCAAAGGACGCTGCGTTCGATCGCGCGCTGAACGCCTACAAAGCTGCCGGCTACGAAGTACGGATCGAGCGAAAGTGAGTTCGTAGGGCAGCCATGCTACGGGTCATGCGTGACACTGCCGCTGCGAAATGTGGTAATTGTCATTCGCCCATCGGCGTGAAACTCGAACGTGATCGCGCCGTGGTCGGAGGTGCTAAGGACTGTCGTGTCGGGGCCGAATCGAGAACGCAGCGTTGTGAGGTTGGCTCGGCGGTCGGCGCTGACGATCAGCCAGTTGGGACGGGACCACCGAGCGAGGTCGGTCGTATTGGCTCCGAGACTGCCGTGATGCGGCGACACCAGCACGTCACAACGTTGCGGTGGCGAATTCAACAAGCGGAGCAAGCCTTCGCGTTCCAGATCGCCCGTCAACAAGACTCGCCGGTCAGCGTATTTGAGCAACAGCACGATGCTGTTCGCGTTGTCGGGCGAGAGATGTTCGTTCGGATTGGGATGCAGCACGCGACATTCTATGCCGTCGCCGAGACTCAGCGAATCAGCCTGCCAGGTGAATTGAATGGGGACATCACAGCGGCGTGCCGCTTCAAGCACGTCAGCGACGGCGAATTGAGTCCAATCAAAAAACTGAGGCGAGACGATGACTTGTCCGATCGGTACCGTTCGCAGCAGACCGCTCGCACCGTTGACGTGATCGGTATCCGCGTGTGAGAGCATCAGGCCGTCGAGTCGGCTGTGTCCGCGATGCCACAGCGTTTGTTGGATAATCTCCCGCGCGCGGCGACCATTCCCCATCATGCCAACGTCGTACAACAACGTCCGACCCGACGGCGTTTCAACCAACACAGACAAGCCATGTCCAACGGACAGGACCGACACCCGCAGCGGACCCGGCTCGCGCGGCCAGAGCGGCACGATCAGACCAATGAGCGTCCATAGCCAGAACGCTCGCCAGCCGAGATGCTTTTGCAGCGGGCCGCGAATCCACCAGAACAGCGTCGCCAAGCAAACGATCGCTCCGATCAACCACCATGTCGGCGGAGTTGGAACGTAACGATGTCCGCACGATAGGTCGGCCGCGACATCGACGATCCAAAGCATCAGTTGCAGCGACCAATCGAACGGCACGGCAATCCAGCCGGCAAGCGTTGAACTGAAAAAACCGACCAGCAGTACCGAATAGCCAAGGCACAACGCCACAGTCGCGACCGGGATTAGCGGAATGTTCGCCAGCACTCCGACCGGCGACACGAGATGAAACTGCCGAGCGATCATGACCGAAGAGAACAACCACACGAAGAGAGACACGGCGGTTGAATCGCGCGTCAGCGACCAACAACCGGTGACAAATTTGCGAATCGCTGTCTTCGGTAACTTCTCAGCCAGCTCCTGTTGAAGTTCCGCCTCGGTCTTCGGTTTGGCTGGGTCAGCCGCGATTTGAGTCTCTTCCAACTGCCAACCACGCCGCTCGGACAACCACAAGATCACGCCGACCGCGAGAAAGGAAAGTTGTGCTCCCGTGTTGAAAGCATCGGTCGGATTCCACCACAGCACTCCGAGCGCCGTCACTGCCAGCAAGTTGTTTGCGTGCGTCGGCCGATCCCACGGCCAGCCGAGTGTTGAGAGAAAAACCAGCAGCGCCGCCCGAACAACCGGTGGACCGGCATCGGTGATCGCCGCATAACCACCGACGAGCGCCAGAATCGCAATCGCCGTCAGCCCGCGTGAGAAATTGCACAGCCGGCACACTCCGCCTACGAACATCGCCAAAATCGCCACGTTCAAGCCGCTGATGGCCAGGACGTGCATCGTGCCGCTCTCGATGAACGCTTCACGCCGCTGCGAACTCATGCGTGTGCGGGTGCCGAGCAACAACGCCAGCGCAACCGACGACGAGTCCGGCGACAGCTTCTCACGCAGCAGTCGTTCGCAATGCCCACGAGCGGCAACTCTCAGGCGATGAAAATGAGCGATGACCTTTTTCGGACGATGACGAAAAGTCACTGCATCGAGCGACCGACAACGCAGCGTCGCGCGGATGCCTTGCTTGTGCAGGTACTCCGCAAGATCGAACTCGCCGACGTTGCGTGGACGCTCCGGCAACGCAAGCCGGCCAATCAACTCGATCTCGTCGCCGATTTGCAGATCGCTCGCCAAGCCAGAGACAGCGACTCGCACGCCTCCGGTCACTTCGAGCCAACGATCGCCATCACGCAATTGTTGACTATGGATGATTAGTGTCGTTCGCTCGGGCGAACCCCACGGCCGTGAGGATTCGTCTTCCGAATCGCGGATCAGTTGCGGACGCTCGGCGATCGTGCCGATCAACCGCGCCGGTTGTGGTTCCTCGCGAGCGAATAGGCCAATGTTGTCCGGCTCGCCGACAAACCAAACCGCGTGATGTCGCACTGCTCCGAGTCCGGCGACGGCGAGCAACAAACAAACGAGGGAGCATCGTGAGCACCGCCACAATCTCAGCACAACCGCGATCAGCAACGCGATGGCCGCGAGATTCCAACCCCACCAACCGTTCGTCGGGGCATGGGCATCGACGATAATGCCAACATCGAACGCGAGCACGACCGCCACAGCGGGAGCGCGGCGACGAACGAAGGGAGGCGCGTCACGGTTGCCGCAATCAGCCATCAGTCAACCTCTAGACCGGCTGGATGCTCATTTTATCTGCCGTAGCTCGGTACCGCGATCAACCGGCGGTGATTTCGTAGCCCGGACGCCTAGGTCGGGGCATTTGCGTTTGGACGCAGGCGTCTGAACTACGTCGTTGCTTGAGCGCGTTGTTCCAGCAGTTTCAGTACCGGCACGTTGGCGTCCGGGAACTTCATCGAACCAAGCGACGAGAGGTCCTGCCAGCGGAAGCCCTGCAGGTCATGTTCGGCGGCCGGCGTTTCGAGCGGATGACAGAGATAGAAATGCAAATCGACCGAGCCGTAGGCGTACTCGTACAACCGTCGAGTCAACAGTTCGAGAACCTCCACACGCAGTCCGGTTTCTTCAAAACATTCGCGCACGGCGGCCGCAGACGGGTCTTCGTTGGCTTCACACTTGCCGCCGGGGAATTCGGTAAAGCCAGCCAACGACGCTCCCGGCGGGCGGACGCCGACCAGATAACATCCTTGATGTTCGACCACCGCGATCCCGATGGTCTTGTGACGGAACTCCGTCATCGTTCACTCCCTCGCACGGCTATGCGTTGGACTTCATCTCAGCCGGCGGAGCACCCATCACATGGAAGCCGGCGTCGACATGCACCGTCTCGCCAGTGATGCCGCTGGAATGATCGCTCAACAGAAAGGCCCCAGTCTTGCCGACTTCTTCCATCGAGATGTTGCGGCGCATCGGAGACATCGCCGGGTAAAGTTTCATCATCTGATCGAAGTCACCGACGGCCGACGAACTGAGCGTCTTGAGCGGCCCAGCGCTGAGTGCGTTGACCCGGAATCCCATCGGCCCGAGTTCGTGAGCGGCGTACGTCACCGAACTTTCCAGTGCGGCTTTGCAGACCCCCATGATGTTGTAGCCCGGGATGACTTTCTCGCCCCCCAGATACGTCAGCGTCAGGATGCTGCCCCCGGGTGAAAGGATTCCGCGAGCACGATTCACGATCGCCAGCAAACTGTAGACGCTGATTTCCATCGACGTCTTGAAGCCTTCACGACTGCACGCGACGGTCAGTCCTTTCAGGTCGTCGATGGGAGCATACGCGACCGAGTGCAGGACAAAATCGACGGTCCCGAATTGCTCTTTCGCAACACCGAAGACTTTGTCGAGGTCGGCGTCATCCTGAACATTACACGGGACGAGAAACTTGGCCCCGATCGGCTCGACCAACTTTTTCACGCGGCGTTCCATCTTTGGCATCGTGGGGTCTTTGTCGGGCAAGTGGGTGAACCCCATTTCCGCCCCTTCATTTTTCAGACACTGGGTGATTGCCCAGGCGATCGAATGATCGTTCGCGATTCCAAAGATCAGACCTTTTTTTCCAGTAAACATGCCCATTGCGAATGAACCTTGTGAAGAGTCGTGGCGGCACGCGACTTGCCGGTCGCGTCGGTGTGCGAATTTGCTCGATACAGATGGCAAGATACAGCCGGATCAAAAGCCCTTCAACCACGTCTGAAAGGCACGGACTTCGTTGAAAATCAACCACTTCGGAGCCAGAATACCCGCCCGGTTCAGGCCGCGTTCGCGGCTTTTTTTGTTGTTCGACCTTTCTCTTCCGCAACACGCGAGCCGCGTGTTGCCAGAAAATTGCACCTGGAGTTTTCAACATGGCCAATGTGGCAAAGCTGGCAACAGACGCACTCAATGCAAGCAACGGTCTCTTTCGTTTGGCCCCGACGTGGGTGCCCCGCTCGTTTCTCCAACCGGGTTTGCGGCTGAAACTGCATCCGGCGGATTACTATGCACTCGGCACGCACCGCGGTGGCATTGACGAGCGATGGTTCTCTTCGACGACGTTTGCCATGAACGACAACCGTGCGCCGGACGAAGGGCTGAGTTACGTCGTGTTCGGCAAAGAGAAATTCACGCTGCGTGACGCGATCGAAGAGATGGGTGCGGACGCCGTTGGCTCGTCGATCTGGAAGAAGTACAAGCGCTGGCCGGTCTACTCCAAATTCTTTGACAACATGGGGCCAATCCCGCACCACATGCACCAGAACGAGAAGCAAGCGAAGCTCGTCGGCCAGGAGGGGAAGCCAGAGTCGTATTACTTCCCGCCGCAGATGAATCAGATCGGGAATAATTTTCCATACACGTTCATGGGCCTGGAACCGGGTACGACCAAGCAAAACGTGATCGACTGCCTCGCGCGGTGGAACGACGGCGATAACGGCATCCTCGATCTGTCAAAGGCGTACCGTTTGAAGCCCGGCACCGGCTGGTTGATTCCGCCGTGCGTGTTGCATGCTCCGGGAAGCCTCGTGACTTACGAGCCGCAATGGGGTAGCGATGTGTTCGGCATGTACCAGTCGATGGTCGAAGGCCGGGCCGTCCCTCGAGCCTTGCTCACGAAAGACTTCCCGAAGAACAAGCACGATGACTTGGAACACATGGTCGATGCGCTCGACTGGGACAAGAACGTCGATCCGAATTTCAAGGACAACAACTACCTCGAACCGATCAACATCGGCGACACCAGCGCTGCCGGCTACCAAGACCGCTGGATTGTCTATGGCCGAGTAGATGGCAAGCAGCTGTTCTCGGCTCGCGAGTTGACCGTGATGCCGGGTGCGAAATGCACGATCAAGGATGGAGCTGCCAGCGGTTGGATCACGACTCAGGGCCGCGGCCGCATCGGCAAGATGGCACTCCAAACGCCAGTGATGATTCGCTTCGGGGCAATGACCGAAGACGAAGTCTTCATCACGCATCGCGCCGCAACCCAAGGAGTCGAAGTCGAGAATACCGGGACCGAACCGCTGGTCGGCCTGCGGTACTTCGGCCCGGATGCGTTCCCAGACGCGGTGTTGCCGCAGGTTGGCGATCACAAGAAGGTCGCCGCAGCTACAGGCAAGAAGCGGAAGAAATAACTCCACTTCTTTTACGAAGGCAAAGCGAGGGCGGCGCTCTCGCCGTGTGACCGATTGTTCGGGACACAGCGAGGGCGTCGCCCTTAGTTTCTCGGAAAGGTCGCTTGTGGAATTACCGGTATGTCGGCAGCGCTTCGAGCGGGCCGAGCGACACTGCGGGCGCAACGACCACTGGCTGATACGCCGTCGTTGTCGACAGTGGCAGGCCAGTCACCGAGTCATAGGTCTGATAGGTGGTCGCGCCGGGAGTGTAAGTCGTTCCCGGAGTCGTATACGGGCTGCTAAAGCCAGGAGCACAGCCAGCCGGGCCGCAGGGGCTCGTGCCACAGGAGCTTCCGTAGCCGTAGCCGTTCCATGGCCACCAGCAGCAGCAGCCGGTCAGGCTCGACATCATCGCCGCCAATGCGAGCATTGTTGTGAGACGTTTCATGATGGAGGGATTCCTTTCCGAGGGGATTCAAAAAGCGGACGCCACTCGCTGTTTCGTTAGCGAATTGGCTCGAAGGGAGGGGGAGAGACTTCTGAAGGGGGCGAAGGGACGCTGACGATCCGGCGCGAGAATTCCGCCGAGGTTCACCAAGCGGGGCGGGACATTAGGACTCGCCGTCAAACAGGTCAAGACGTGATTTTTGCCGTCAATTCGAGTTGTAGAGTTCTTGGGGTTGCTCGACAAAAGCACTCATCCGCTTCTGGTGCGGGCTAGGTAAATCGCGGGGAATGTCGAGTAATTTCTGCAAATCTCGCCCGGCGTACAGCAGCAATGATTTCGCACGGCCCCGCGGTTTCGCTTGTTCTTCCAA
>VGZH01000108.1 GCA_016872645.1 Planctomycetota bacterium
CCAAAGAAATTTCCACGCTCCGATTTGAATCCCATGAATTCGCGACCCAACGGCGCGGTGTGCAAAGCGGTCAACAGAAACGCCATCGTCACATAGCCTGCCAACACTCCGCAGCCCCAGCGAGCACATTCATGGACCATGCGATGCACGCTGATGTACGACGGAGACAAATAGTCCGCACCGGCTCTCAATCCCGCCACCGCCACTGCGAATAATCCCACTAGCACGATCAAATCCAGCCGTGCCTGCCAATAGTAATTCGATCCGAGCAGGTTGTCGCAGATTAGTTCGAAGAAGTTCATCGAAACGAGTCCACCGAGAATCACGCAAATCGCAGTGATCGCCGCACCCCATGCCCCCTCACCGGCGACGCAGTACGTCACTCCGCCGAAGATCAATAAGAGCAAAATATCGATGGCGGCCATGTTGGCTCTCCATGTTTCTATTTCACGACCCGCAGCAACTCGTCAATCGAAGTGATGCCTTTCACGACCAGCCGCAAGCCTTCTTCCTGCATGTACAGCATTCCGCCTTTGCGAGCTTCTGCCTTGAGTGCCGACAACGCGGCTTTTTCTCGGATCAAATCTCGCATGCGGTCGTTGATGACGAGCAGTTCGTAGACTCCGATACGTCCGCGATAGCCCATTCCGCCACACGTTGGACAGGCGGCATTGTCGCCTTCCTTGGGGGGCCGATACAGCTTGTCGATTTTTTCCGCCGGTAAATTGGCTTTCTTCAAAAACTCCGGCTTGGGCACGTAGGACTCTTTGCAATCCGGACACAGCCGTCGAGCCAATCGCTGGGCGAGAATCGCACTCAGCGAACTTGAAAGCATCGACACGTCGATCCCTAGATCGATCATGCGATATAGCGCGGTGATGGCGTCATTCGCATGTACCGTAGAGAAGACCATGTGGCCGGTGTTGGCCGCCTGGCAAGCGATGTTGGCCGTGTCGCCATCTCGAATTTCGCCGATCATGACGATGTCGGGATCCTGCCGCAGCACGCTGCGGAGCGACGTCGCAAACGTCTGCCCCGCCTTCGTGTTGATTTCGATCTGCGTCACATTGTTCATCTTGTATTCGACGGGATCTTCGATCGTGATGATGTTCTGCTGATAGGAATCGATGTCGTTGAGGCAGGCATACAACGTCGTCGATTTTCCGGCGCCGGTCGGACCGCAGACCAGCAGCAATCCATGTGGCTGATGGACGACCTCTTTGAGCTGTTCCTCCAGTTGTTTGCGGAAGCCCAGGTCGAGCAATGTGCTGACGGAGTTGGATTGATCGAGGATGCGTAGCGTCATCTTCTCGCCGTCGCGCGTTCCCTGCGTGGCGACGCGGAAGTCAATCTCGCGACCATCGGTCACGGCGCGGAAGCTGCCGTCAAGCGACTTGCGCTTCTCGGTGATGTCCATCGCGGCCAGGATCTTGAAGATATTGATGACGTTGTCGCCGAGCGATCGTTCGAATGGCTCAACCGAGTACATCACACCATCCACACGCAACCGGACCTGCAACTCATCTTCCTTCGGTTCCAGGTGAATATCCGTCGCACGCTTGATAATCGCGTCGTAGACCAATTCCTTCGCCGCCAGGAACCCACGCGAGTTCTCGACTTGCGCACCGCGGCTGGTATCTCGTCGGCCGGTCGAGGTTTTGCCAATGAATTCGATGTCCGGGCCAAGCAGTTGCTGCTTCATCTTCTTGCCGCCCAGATGCAATCCCATCCGAGCTAAGGTGCGAAACACGACGCCCTTGATGTGCTTCCGCGTGAGCAGCCGAGCGGAATCCGGCACGCAGGCATTTCGCTCGCGGATGTACAATCCCAGCGGCAGGCCTTGCAGTGCGAGACTCAAAAAGAATCCCAGCCTGAATGGCGACATCGACACGCCGACCAGCATGGATGCCAATCCGCCTGCGAGGTACGCCGAGTTCCAAAACTCATCGTTGACCTTCAGCGAACTGGCGTCCTGATTGACCCACTTTCCCAAAGCCACCCAGCAAAAAAACAAAGCAACGAACGGCAAAAACTTCCACAGACTCAAATAATAACCGGCGGGTTGCCCCCAAGCTCGATTGCCGCGCATGAACCCGTCGGGGTTCGGCGGAAATCGACTGACGTCGCGAATTGCGGCAGCCGCAGGTTGAACTGCAGGAGTGGTCTCTGCTGCAGGTGCGGCATTGCCTGCGGGAGCCAGTTGAGCCAATGACTCGTTCGCGACACCCAGAACCAGCAGCACAATGGTGACCATCCGCCTCAGCCAGCGTGTTCGTTCTGTCTCATTCTCACGAGATCGCATCATCGGCTAACACTCACCGCAATCGGCTGCCGGTTGACCACTGCCGCCCTGGCTAAGAATTTGCCCGCTCAAAAGCGAGTATGGTACTGGCGACACGGAGCACTGACTAGTTTCGTCGCGCGGAGTTGTTCAACGATCGGTACCGCGTCACGACAACTTGGCCGGCGAGAGTCCCACATCGACAATGCTGCATGCACAGATCACTGGAAGACCGAACTTCTGGGCGGCCGACAACAGTTCTTCGCTTTCGCTGCCGGGATTCAGCCAGACCTCGCGCGGCTGACTTGCGACGATGTCGCCAAGTAGCGTGATTCCGATTTCTGGTGGAAGATAGACAGTGACCCGATCCAGCGAGCGAACCGGAACTTCACGCAGCGAGCGAAACGCGCGAAAGCCCTCGATCTCCGACACCTGCGGGTTGATTGGGAAGACTTCCCAGCCCGCTCTGGCATGCGCACGCACGGACTTGTTGCCGTACTTGGACCGATTGCGACTGGCTCCCAACACAGCGACGGTGGGCATGAGGCTCTTCCCGCATGTCAGGCTTTCCTGACTGACTCGAACGCTTCAAAAATGTCGCTCTCAAAACCGGACCAGCCTGGAAAGGCCGACCTACGACATTCGAATCGGCTCGTAGTCTGAAAACACGCGAGCCAGATCGAAGGGCAGATTCCGCTGCAACCGCACTTCGCCGACATCCAGCAGCGTGTGCATGATTGTGCCGATGAGATTGCGAATTGTGACTTTGTCCGAGTTCGGCTCCCCTGCATCCTTCGACGATTGACCAAGGACACGCCCCATCGGCAAGCCACCGCCGGACAACAACAGCGGCGCGAGATTGCCCCAGTGATCGCGACCGCCACGAGCATTGATGCGCGGCGTACGCCCCATCTCACCGCAGCAGACCAGCAGAATCTTGTCGGACAATCCGCGCGCTTCGACATCCTCGATGAATGCCGACACGGCGTGGTCGAACGGCACGCCGCAGTATTTCATCCCCTCTTCGACCCCGGCGTTGTTCACATCGGCGTGATTGTCCCATACGAAGTTTGTCGTCACGGTGACGAACTTGCAGCCCGCCTCGCACAATCGCCGAGACAACAACAGCAACTTGCCAAGCGTCTGCGTGTGATCGGTGTAAAACTTGTAGTTGTTCAACTTCTTGTCGATGTCTTCTGGCCGAATCAGCGGAGCCGTGTCGTAGCGGGCAATCGTCTTTGGATCTTCTTTGCTGAGGTCGAACGCCTCGGAGATTCCCCGCAGAATCGTGTCGAGCGCTTGCTCCTGAAACTTGTCGAGACCTTCCGCTTCGCCGCGCACGTCGACGGTGCGCCGGATACGATCAAATTCCTGCCGCAGCTTGCGGCGGTCGTCGAGCCGCTCTCGCGGCAGCGTCAACTTCAAACTCTCCTGAAACGGTCCTTCACCTCCAGGCAAGAACGGCGAGTACGCTGATCCCAAGGCTCCCGAATCGGTGAACCGTCCGAAACCCGTCTGCATGGCTTGAGCTTGTGGATCGATCGCCTGCGGAAAGAGCGCCGCGTTGACCGGCATCCCCGTCTGCGGATTCACAGTCCCGGCCACGCGAGCGTACAGCGAACCAAGATTCGACTTCAGCGTGTCAGCCGAAACGATCGGCTTGATGTCGTGATTGCCGTCACCGGTGACAAACGATCGTACAACCGTCAACTTTTCCGCCAACTGCGCGAGCTTGGGATAAGTCGCCCCGAACGTGACTCCCGGCAGAGCGGTCTGCACCTCGCCGTTGATGCTGTGGATTCCGGATGGTGCCGTCATCTTCGGATCGAACGTCTCGATCTGGCTCGGCCCACCGTGCATAAACAGAAACACGACGGACTTGTCTGTCGTCACCGCTCGCCCCGCCGCCGAGGCCGTTGTCCGCAGATAGTCGGCCAAAGTCAGCCCACCCAGCGCCAACCCGCCGATGCGCAGGAAATCACGGCGAGAACCACAAGCCAACGGATCGAGAATGCTCAGCATTTAGCGAACTCCCCAAAGGCATCACCCATCCAGGTTGCGGCCTCAAATCAGGAACACCTTATTTGTTATCGACGCTTCTGTCCATCTGCTTGTCTTCGGTTATCACGGTTCCGGCAGTAACGGCACGCAAACTAGCTCGGAGTCGCTGCGAGCGTACACCCGCGAGCCGGCAAAGGCGGGATGCGCCCAAGTGAAACCGATGACATTGGTGCGAGATTGCTCGTGATAGCCAGTCTTGTTCAGTCGCGCGAGAATCAAGTCCCCTTCGCTGTTGAGGACGATTGCTCGATCTGCGTCCCCCAGCCAGACGAGGCTCGCGTGTGGGTTGCGGCCGCGCGGAGTCATTTGGTTGTCGTCGTCCCAAAGTTTCTTGGCAGAATTCAGTTCGAAGCAGGTCAGGCCATACTGCTTGTCGAGCAGAAAAACATGGCCGTCACGGTACAGCGGCTGCGACATCAGACCGCGCAGAAATTTATTTTCTTCCCAGGCCAATTCAGCTTGTTCCGGCTGTGTTCCGAGGCGGATCGCTTTCGAGCCATTCCAGTAGCCGCAGACGAGGACTAACCCTTCTTGAAAAATCGGTTCAGCAATCGCGACGCCGTAGGTGATCTCGTAGGGTACCTGCCACAAGGATTTTCCGGTCACCGGATCGAGGCCTCGAATGTGGGACGGAGTCCAGCAGATCAACTGCCGCCGCTCGTTGTGCATGATGATCATTGGCGTCGAGTAGCCGGCGGCATCAGAAAGGCTTTGCCAAATGATCTTGCCCGTGTGCCGATCCAACGCGGCAACGCTGTGATCCTCCTGGCCACCCGGTTGCAAAATGACATTGTCTCCGTCGATGAACGCGGAGCCCGCAAAGCCCCATTCCTGCAATTTACCTTTGAGGTCGCTGAGATAATTCACCGACCATATTTTTTCGCCCGTTGTCGCGTCGAGACAGCGGCACTCGCCAAGTGCTCCGACCGTGAAGAGCTTGCCGTCATGCCACGTCGGAGCGGCTCGTGGGCCGGTGCCGTAATCCAGCTTGCCGTAGGTGACCGGATACTCGTGCTTCCAAATCTGCTGGCCGGAGTCGGCATCGAAACAGAGCACTCGTTCAGCTTCGGGTTCCTTCTGACGGTCCATCACGAAGACTCGCTGACCGACAACGGTGACTCCAGAGTAGCCGCCGCCGATCGGCATTTTCCACTTCGGTTTCAGGCCACCTTGCGGCCATTTTTCTGGCAACTTGGGACCGTGCCAGGTGCCGTCACCGCGTGGTCCCCGCCAGCGCGGCCAGTCTTCGGCGCATGATTGGTTGGCCAGACAAACAACGATCAAGGCCGTGATCCAGCGGTGCATCGGAGACTCCTCAACCTAACTCAAAACAGATTCTTGTTGAAACACTTCGGCGATGACTTCTTCGAGCGGACGGTCTTGGACGCTGACGTCTTCGATCTCGTAGCGGCCCAGCAGCGCGGAGAGAGTTTGTGCCACCTCGCCACGCGGGATGCGGAGCTTCAATCGCGGCGACTTGACATCGAAGACGGTTCCAAACCGTTCCAGCTCGGAGCTCGCTGGCAACTCGGTGGCGAATTGCAGCTCGATGACCTTGGTTTGACTGAATCGCTCGACGATCGAGGCCAGCGGGCCATCGTGCTGAATCAAACCTTGATTGATGATGACCGCTCGCTCGCAGAGAGCCTCGACATCCTTCATGTAGTGGCTGGTCAGCAAGACTGTGATCTGCCGCTCGCGCTGATAGTGCTTCAGGAACTCCTGGACCTTGCGCTGCGAAACAACATCCAGGCCGATCGTCGGCTCGTCGAGCAGCAGCAGATCCGGACTGTGCAACAGAGCGGCGATCAATTCCATGCGCATCCGCTCGCCGAGCGACAATTCTCGCACCGGCTGTCCGACGAGTTTGCGGACTTCCAGCAGGTCTATCAGTTCGTCGAGCCGACGTTGAAACGTCTCCGGTTCGATGTGATAAATCGCCTCGTGCAGACGAAACGATTCTTGAGCGGGCAAGTCCCACCAGAGCTGATTCTTCTGCCCCATGACCAGCGAGAAGCGGCGACGATAGGCGATCGCACGCTGCCACGGGGTGAAGCCTAATGCCGTCGCGGTGCCGCTCGTCGGATAGATCAGCCCGCTGAGCAGCTTCAAGGTCGTGGTTTTTCCAGCTCCATTGGGGCCGAGAAACGCAACCATTTCCCCCTGTCGAATCGAGAAGCTGACTCCGCCGACAGCGGTCACGGTCTTGTATTCGCGGCGAACGAGGCTCCTGAGTGACGCCGCAAGTCCCTCGCGTTTCTGGAACACGCGATAGACCTTCGTGAGGTCGCGAACTTCGATAGCGTTGGGAGCATCGGCAGAGGGAGTCATGAGCGTTATCGTAGAGGCCGTCGATGTTGGGCAGTAGGCCTCGGCATGGTGGCGGATTCAAAGGCGAAATGGAAAATGCAAAATGAGAATTCGAAAATGCAAAATGAAAGCAGCGAGAGCGACCCTCGTTTGCGTGGTGGCGTTTGTGCTTGGTGTTTCGTTCGCTGATGAACCAAAAGTGCCGCACGCGGCGAGGTCGGTGCATCTCGGTTTTCCGGCTCCCGACGCGACCTTTTTTTACAACGAGGTCACGGTCGCGGAATCCGTCCCCGGCAGCTACTTCATGGTCTGTGGGTTCAAGCACGGCTACTTCGGTATTCAGGAATTGAGCGGTCCCGATGATAAAGTCGTATTGTTCTCGATTTGGGATCCGGGCGACCAGAACGATCCGAACTCGGTGCCGGCTGATCGCCGCGTCGAGGTTTTGCACAACGACAAAGATGTTCGGGTCGGTCGCTTCGGTAACGAAGGAACTGGAGCGCAATCGTTTTACAAATTGAAGTGGCAGATCGGGCAGACGTATCGCTTCTGCGTGAAGGCAACTGTCGAAAAACCGAAAACGTCGTTCGCAGCGTACCTGTGGCTCGACGAAGCGAACGAGTGGAAACATCTCGCAACATTTCGGACGCAGACGGGCGGCGAGCCGTTGCGGGGGCTGTATTCGTTCCTGGAGGATTTCCGCCGAGACGGCCGCAGCGCGAAGCAGACGCGGCGGGCGACATTCGGCAACGGCTGGGTGCAGACGACAACCGGTGACTGGGTCTCGCTGACAAAGGCTCGATTCACGGGGGATGGAACTCCGCTCGACAACATCGACGCGGGAATCAAGGACCGCCGCTTTTGGCTGGCAACGGGAGGGGACGTCAAAAATCACGTGCCACTGAAGTCGATGCTGTCGTGGACGCCGGTCGCATTGCCTTAGAGCCGCTAACCTGGCGTTTCGGCAACACGAATTCCGCTGGCAACGCTGATGTGGCGCACACGCATCACCGAGCCGTCGGAAGTGCAGAGGCCCGGTGAACTCAGATACAGCGCGCGGCTTGCCGAGTTCGGCCCGAATGTCCCCAACAGCAAAACCACTCCCGATCGACTCGACAATGTACGCCTGCTTCATGCCGAGCCACTTGCTGTGGGTGCATCAAGCCGCCGAGGTAACTCATCCCAGCCGCCGGCGGCATCTGTGGCATCCGTCGCGGCTCCGCACTACGCGGGCTTCGTTTCGACAAACTCCCGTATTTCTGTAAGCCTGTCTGGCCCGTCTGCAATCGCTCGTACGAGACAATTCGCTGCCGGCCGTCGATCGCGCGTCGAGACCGGGTTACTGTCAGCCGACCCAAACATCCCGCACGCGACGAGATCGCTCGCGGCACCTCTCTCCATTTAACAGCTTAACAGCGTTCACGGCACGAACGTCGATCATCGCTTGTGACGCCCGACTGCACTGTGCGATTTGACAGTGGGTCATGATTGCCGCACGACCATTCACTGGCGATTGCAACGCTGGCTGGCTGGTGATCGTCGAGCTACTTCAAGGTCTTGTTGCTGAAGTCCGCGACCTCTGTACCGATGAATTTCAAGAGACCTTCGTCAAACCGCGTCGAGCCGGTGACACGCCCGTTCTTCGCATCCATCTTGGTTTCGATCGTGTCTTTCCCCTCTTTCAAGGCATCCAACGCGAGCTTGCGGTGCGCCGCCCGCTCTTTCTTGTCCTTGAGTTCCGCATCGGACAACTTCACGTCCGACGGCTTCGCGTCCAGCCGGACTCGCTGCGCGTCAAGGAGTTCCAGCCACGGGCCAACACGGTAGAACAACGTCAGAAAATTGTTGGCGAGCGCCTCGTTCGGCTGAGCCGATTCCGTGATCGCCTTCTTCAGCGGATCAAGCGACTTCGAACCAATCGCGACCCACCACGCCTGGGGACCGGTCGCCACATGGACGGAAATGTTTTTGCCGAAGAGCAGTTCCATGTCTTCATTGGACCCTGGGATGGCTAAGGTATGGATTGCGTAGTCGCCAAGTTTCTCGACATCCCACTGCACCTTGTAACCGTCGTTGATTTTCGGGAGCTGTTCCAGAATTCCCTTCACGGCGTTGCCATCTTTGGCTTTCAAAGCGAAGACGAGATTCGCCTTCTCTCCGTTGGCCTGAGAGACTTCGATCAAGCCATCGACGCCCCCCTGGTTAACGCCTTCGGTCAGCATGTCGAACCAGGCTTTCCATGCCAGATTGCGGGCAGCTTTCTGCTCGTCGGTATAATCCTTCGAGTTCGCGATTTGGGCTTCCACGCTGGCACGAAACAGAGGCATGGCCCCCAGTAAGTTGGACTTCCGAAATCCATCCAAAGGGAAGTGAATCCGTCCGCTGAGAATCGCGTCGTTGTTTCGCGGCACGCCAGAGAACATTCCTGGCGATTGGCCCAACAGCTTGGCACTGACGTCCAAGTCGGTATCAGGAATCGCTTCGAGTTCCAGGTCCAGCCTCGCCTCTTTCTTTAGAGCGTCCGTTGTCCAACTGAGCGTCAACTCAGAGGACTCAGAAATAAAGCGGCTTAACTCGCCCAGGTTGTGATCGAGGAATGCCTTCTGCACTGCGAATGCTTCAGGGAGTTCGTCAGCGGCCTGCTTGACCCCTGCGTTCAATTCATCTTTGACTTTTTGAAAATCGGCGACGCGAGCCTTGATCGAGGCCGCGTCCTTCTTGGGGTTTTCGAGCATGATGCCGACGTCAAACTTCTTCGCCAGCAGAGCGGCGACAACTTTGCCCGCCGTCGGATCAACTAGATTGGGTGGAACAGCAGCACGCTTTTTGGCAATCGCCGAGTAATTGGCCGGTGCCGCAAGAATTCGCAAAAAGCCATTGAAGGCCGATCCAGCAATTTCCTTGTCGCCGCCGCCGAGTTGATAAAAGTTGGCGACCAGTTTCTTTGATTTGATTCCGATCCCATCAATGTTCCGCAGGAATTTCTCGCCGAGCGGCTTCCCCGGAACGACTTGCAATGGGAAATAGGCCCGCACGTCCGTCCCCGTCGGAGTCAGCAGGACGTCGAAAACAGCTGGCTTCGCGGTGTCGGTGCCACTGTAGATTTCGGCCAGAAACGACTCCAACAGGTTCCAGCCTCGCACCCCTTGCGGCCCCGCCAGTTCACACATGAACTTAAGGTCCGCGGAGAGTTCGTTTCCGGATAACAAGACGGCATGGATTTCCGGAGCGTGCGGGGGCGCGACGGCTTGTGCGAAAAGGGACTGCTGAGCCAATCCCAACGAGAACCACAGAGCCAGAGCAGCGAAGCGGATCATTTTCACAGGGGACTCCTTACCAATGGCAATCCTCGGATGAGCTTGTTCAGAATTCCCAACAAACCCAACGACGGTACCAAGCCAAATCAGTGGACCCGTTCCATGGGTCGGCGGATTCTAGGGCGATCAGAAAAAATGGGACAAGACGGGTTCCAAAAGTCGGAGGCCCAGCATCGCCTGTGATGGAATCGTGGAGCCGCCAAATGGCGAATCTTCCGCGAAGGCGAACTCCGAAACGATTACATCACTCGCTCCAGCACCAGACAGGCATTGTGGCCGCCGAAGCCGAAGCTGTTTTTCAAGATTCGACGGATCGGCATCGGCCGCGCTTCGTGAGGAACATAGTCGAGATCACAGCCCTCATCGGGATTGTCGAGATTGATCGTCGGCGGCGCGACTTGATTCTGCAACGCGAGCACGCAGGCGACCGCCTCCACACCGCCCGAAGCACCCAGCAAATGTCCCATCTGACTCTTGATGCTCGATACGGCGATCTTGCGGACGTGTTCGGCGAAGACGGTTTTGATCGCGCACGTTTCGGCTTTGTCACCCAACGGAGTGCTCGTGCCGTGAGCATTCACGTAGTCGATGTCACTGGCATGGATCTTGGCGTCCGTGATCGCACATTGCATCGCCCGTGCGGCTCCGCGTCCTTCGGGATCCGGAGCGGTCATATGATTACCGTCGGCCGACATGCCATAGCCCAGAATCTCAGCCAGAATGTTGGCACCCCGTTTCCTGGCGTGTTCGTATTCTTCAAGCACGAGAACCCCGGCACCTTCTGCAATGACGAAACCGTCGCGGTCTTTGTCCCAAGGACGGCTAGCTCGTTCGGGTTCTTCATTGCGTGTCGAAAGTGCGGCCATTCGTGCAAAACCAGATAACCCCATCGGAGTAATCGCAGCTTCACTCCCCCCGGTAATCATCACGTCGGCATGATTGAACTGAATCAAGCGGAAAGCGTCGCCGATCGCATTCGTCGCCGACGCACAAGCAGTCGCCACCGCACTGTTCGGACCGCGCAGCTGCCAATTCACCGAAATATTGCCGCTGGCCGCATTGACCATCAGCTTGGGAATCATGAACGGCGAGACACGCGAAGGCCCGCGGTCAAAGAGTTGATTGTGTTGCTGCTCAATTTCTTCCAGGCCACCGATCCCACTGCCAATCAGTACGCCATTTCGGTATTGATCCCCCTGTGAGAAATCCATTCCCGACTGACGCACGGCCTTCGCGGCGGCCGCCATCGCGAACTGCACGAACCGATCCAGACGTTTGACGTCCTTGGCATCGATTTGCATGTGTTCCGTGAGTTCGAATTCTTTGATCTCACCCGCGAAACGGACTTTGTAGTCCGAGCAATCGAAGCGAGCGATTTGGCCAATGCCGCTTTTGCCCGCGCAAATGCGGTCCCAAAAATCGGGAACCTCAAACCCTAGCGAGGTGACCACGCCCAGGCCGGTGACGACAACTCGACGACTCATCCTTGTACTCTTCCCAATGCCAGTCCGTCCGCTGCAGATTGATCGAATCGCGCCTGTTCAGAGCTTGCCGTTTCGCAGTACGTGACTCGCCTCGGAAGGCGGACCAAGGTTCGCTCAGAAGAATCAGTTCGCGGCTGACTCCGCTTTGTGACTCAGCTTTACAGCAGTGATCCCGCCATCGCTAGGCGGCGTTCTTCTTGTCCGTGATGTATTTCACCGCATCACCGACCGTCTTGATCTTGTCATAGTCGTCATCGGGGATGCTGACTTCGAATTCGTCCTCGAACTCCATGACGAGTTCGACAACATCCAGCGAGTCCGCCTTCAAATCGTCGACGAACTTACTTTCGGACTTGATCTCTTCTTTCGCAACTCCGAGTTGCTCGCACACGATAGCAATCACTTTTTCTTCAACAGACACGGAATAGCCCTCCGAAGGCTGATCACAGTTCTGGCCCACTCTGGATTCGCCCGCACGTCATTGCGGTTACGGCCACTCGGCCGCTGATACTCTGCAGATTTTCCGAAAAAACGCCCAATTCGTTTCGTCAAAACACGGTCACATATAACCGTTTCCGAAAAACGTGTAAACGGTGAAGGTGGCTGAGAAATTTGCCGGAGGGGAACGAACGCTGTCTGGAAGTGTATTCGCTCGCGAATCGCGGTGATCGTCGTCACATCATGCCATCGACAACCCCACCTTGACCGATTTCTGCGATCTCGGCTATTTCGCCTGCGTCATTCGCAGCAGAGTCACACGGAGGTGCGTCATGATCAAACGCTGGCTGACCGGATTGGGAATCACTGCCTATTTGGGGACACTTCTCTTCGGCATTGTGTCTCACGCCGCCAATTATCAGGACGGCTCGCACCCATCGATGTACTTCATCGTCTGGGATATGTTTTGCGGCTGGTCGGCCTACGAGAATCGGACGCACATCATCGGGCAAGGTGTCAGCGGTAAGTTCTACGAACTTTCGCCGGGACCGTGGGGGGACTACCAGCCCTACAGCAATATTAGCCGCCACCATTATGACTCATTCAACCAGAATCCGCAGACCATCGCGGTCAATTGCCTGAAGCACACTGCTCACGAACCGATGACTCGGCTGTACGTCGTCGAAGAAGCCTGGGCCAAGAAATACAACCTTCCGGATTCGCTCTGGCAGCAGAGATACTCCGAGCCGAAGGAACCGTATTCCTATTTTCACATCCGGACAGTGATGACACCGGAGGGACAGATCACGGGAAACACTGTGCCTTGGTTGTCCTATCAGACCAACTTCACGGTCTTCGACAACCCGCGACTCCAGCGCGAATCCCAAAGGAGTGCGCCGATGTTCATGGTCCGCCCGATGTCTCAATCCTCGTCTCCATCTGCCAATTGAGTTCCCACAGGAAGGCCGAAAAGGGCCCTTCTAACCGATGCAAAGAGTCAAGGAAGACAACATGAACGACACGTCACACCACAACGCCAACGATCCTTCGCCAGGTTTGCGAGCACGTATCGGGACATTTTTCTTTGCCGAGGAAACCCCGTTCGGTTTGGCGCTTGTCCGAATCGTCATCTGTGTCGCGTGCCTGCTGGTGACCATGCCGCGGTGGATTCATTCGCGCGAGCTGTATTCCTCCGACGGCGCACCGACTCCGCTGGCCTTGAACTACGGCTACCCCGACCTGCTGCCAATTCCGTCGGCCGGACTCGCGGTCGCGTTGATGACCATTCTGACCTTCTGCTGCGCGACTGCCTGCATCGGCTGGTGTACTCGCACATCGCTGGCGATTTCGGCAGTGCTCTACACCTACCTGAATTTGCTCGATTCGATCAGCACGATGACGAAGTACTCCGTCATCACATCGCATGTGCTGTTCTTGCTGGCGTTCTCGCACTGCGGGGCCGTTTGGTCGATCGACGCCTGGCTACGACGGCGGCGGTTGGGCCTGCCGTCGCCATGCTCATTGGCGAATCACCCGAAGTTCGCTGCATGGCCTCGACGTCTGATCCAGATTCTGATCGGCGTCGTCTATTTCGGAGCCTCGGTGACGAAGATGCACACACCTGCCTACTTCAGCGGCGACCAGCTTTGGCACTGGATGATCACCAACGTCAACAACGCCAATCCGATCGGCGAATGGTTGACTTTGTACCCGGCCTATTTGGTGGTGTTCGCGTATTTGTGCGTGATCTGGGAGATCCTGTTCTTGTTTTTGAGCTGGCGAGGCTGGGGCCGCGTCTGCATGTTGGCGATGGGAATCGGCTTCCACATCATGACCACATTGACGCTCGGCCTGTACTTATTTCCGATCACCTGCGTTTCGACCTATTTCGCGTTCGTGAATTCTGAGGACGTGTCTGTCGTCGCCGCTCGTTTGCGACGCTGGAAGCGCCGTCACGGCGAGACTTGGCTGCCATACTTCACCGCAATCACCGGGTTGCCACGAGCGATCACTGGCTGGACGACCCGTATGCTGCGTCCTGCTGGTTTGCGGTGGATACCAGCCAGTTCGCTCGGAGTCTTCGGCGTGCTGCTGACCGTCGTCTCCCTGGGAGCTGTGGAGATCGAATACCGTCTCGATATCTACGGTGAACGTGGCCCCCATGGTCCACTCGCTTTGAAAGAAATCGATCCGGAAGTTGCCCAGCAGATGTTCGCTGGAAGCAAACGGCTTCGCGAATACGACAAGCTGCTAGCGTTTGACATCGGCTCGAGCATGTTCGGCGGCATGATCACCGGAGTGCGAGACACCTTTCGGTACGGTGAGTCCATCCTCGCCCAATGCACGCTCAGTCCGCCGCACGAGGACATGTGGCTCGAATGCAACTTACACGACGCCAACAATATCCTGATCGACCGGGTTGGCCAGATCGTCGTCCGCTCGCAACTGCGAGGTAATTTCTTGTATCGAGCTTGCGATGCTCTCGAACCTGGCACGTACTACCTGGTTCTCCGCACCGGCACTCAGGAACTCACCCGTCGCAAGATCGAGATCCTCTCGAGCGACGAGCCGCGGTGTCGGCTCAACGCGAATTGATTCGGGCGGGAACAAATCGCCGCGGCCAGTCTCGACAACGAGGCCGGAGTCCATCCCCGCGTTGCCGGTCAAGTGGATGCGGAGAATTTGATCAACAAAAAAGCCCGGCATTTCAAAAATGCCGGGCTTGGGGTTTCGTTGTCATTATGCCCCTGTCGTCGCCGGTGTCGCAGAGGAACTGGCCCCGACAAGCTCGCCTTCGGACTTGGCGGGCTCGGCCGGAGCTTCCGTTGAGCCGTCGAACGCGAGATGCTTTTGGTCGCCGGTTTCGGTGACTCGCACCGTGATCGTGTCGTTGCCGCTGAAGCTGCCTCGCAACAATTCTTCCGAGAGCGGGTCTTCGACCCACTGTTCGACCGATCGGCGCAGCGGACGGGCGCCGTAGTCCAGGTCGCCACCTTTGTCGATCAGGAACTCGCGAGCCTCGTCGGTGAGCACGAGCTTGAGGTTGCGTTCGCCGAGGCGCTCGCGAACTTTCTTCAGTTCGATCTCAACGATGTTCTTGAGGTTCTCACGCGTCAGGTGACGGAAGACGACGACCTCATCAATACGGCCGAGGAATTCAGGTTTGAATTCCTTCTCGACTTCTTGCATTAAGCGTGACTTCATGCCGCTGTACGACGCATCTTCGTCCTTCTTGGCGAAGCCGAAGCCGCCGCCGGACTTGATGACTTCGGCACCGGTATTGGTCGTCATGATCAAGATGACGTTGCGGAAGTCGATCTTGCGGCCGAAGCTGTCGGTCAGATGGCCTTCCTCCATGATCTGCAACAGCATGTTGTAGACATCCGGGTGAGCCTTCTCGATTTCGTCGAGCAGCACGACCGCATACGGACGGCGACGAATCTTTTCGGTGAGTTGTCCACCTTCCTCGTAGCCGACGTAGCCTGGAGGAGCACCGATCAGTCGGCTGATATTGTGCTTCTCCATGTATTCGGACATGTCAATCTGCACGAGGGCGTCTTCGTCGCCGAACATGAATTCGGCGAGCGTCTTGGCCAGCAGCGTCTTGCCGACGCCGGTCGGGCCGCAGAACAGGAACGCACCGGTCGGGCGTTTCGGATCTTTCAAGCCGCTGCGGCTGCGACGGACAGCTTTCGAGACCTGCTTGATCGCCTCGTCCTGACTGATGACTCGCTTGTGCATCTCCTGCTCCATTTCGAGCAGTCGCACGGTGTCTTCACTGGAGAGTCGGGTCAGCGGGATGCCGGTCATCTTGGCGACAACTTCGGCAATGACCTCGCCATCGACCAAGCCATCGGCTTCCTTCGACTTCTCTTTCCATTCGCGAGTGATCGTGTCCTTCTTTTTCTTGAGCTTGTCGGCCTGATCACGAAGCTGAGCCGCTCGCTCGAAGTCCTGGTTGGCGACCGCTTCTTCCTTCGACTGATTGAGCTTCTCGGACTCGACTTCAAGCTCTTTGAGATCGGGCGGACGAACCATCGACTTCAGCCGGATGCGGGCACCCGCCTCGTCGATGACGTCGATCGCCTTGTCCGGCAAGCAGCGGGCGGTGATGTACCGCTGCGACAATTCGACTGCTTTTTCGAGCGCATCGTCGGTGTAGGTGACGTGATGATGTTCCGCGTACCGCCCGCGCAGTCCCTTGAGGATTTGGACCGCGTGTTCGGGACTGGGAGGCTCGACGACAACCGATTGAAAGCGGCGTTCGAGAGCGTGGTCCTTCTCGATGTACTTGCGGTACTCGTCGAGCGTCGTCGCACCGATGCACTGCAATTCACCTCGGCTGAGCGCCGGTTTGAGCACGTTGGCCGCGTCGATCGCCCCTTCCGCACCGCCGGCACCGACCAGCGTATGGAGTTCGTCAATAAAGAGGATCGTGTTCTTGGCTCGGCGGACTTCGTTCATGACCGCCTTGATGCGTTCCTCAAACTGGCCGCGGTATTTTGTGCCGGCGACCATCATCGCCAAGTCGAGCACGACGATGCGACGATCACGCAGCAGTTCCGGGACGTTATTGTCGACAACCATCTGGGCAAAGCCTTCGACGATGGCTGTCTTGCCAACACCCGCTTCGCCGAGCAGAACAGGGTTGTTCTTCTGACGGCGGATGAGAATTTGGATGACTCGTTCGATTTCGTTCTCGCGACCGATAACCGGATCGAGTTTTCCTTGTCGAGCCAGTTCCGTCAGATCCCGGCCGAAACTGTCGAGGGCCGGAGTCTTGCTCTTGCCCTGCTTCTGTCCCTGGCCGCCGCCACCTCCACCGCCTCCGCCTCCGGTGGTTCGTTCGGCTTGCTCGCCACCCTCGACGCCGTGGCCGAGCAGGTTGAGGACTTCTTCGCGGACGTCTTCCAGCTTCAGGCCGAGATTCATCAGCACTTGAGCAGCGACGCCCTCTTGCTCACGCAGCAGGCCGAGCAACAGGTGCTCAGTGCCGACGTAGTTGTGGTTGAGGTTGCGAGCCTCTTCCATGGCGTATTCGATGACTTTTTTGGCTCGCGGCGTTTGCGGCAGCTTGCCCATCGTGACCATGTCGGGCCCCGATTGGACGATCTTTTCGACTTCCAGCCGAATCTTGCGCAGATCGACATCCAACCGCTTTAAGACGTTGGCGGCGACGCCCGAACCCTCTTTGACCAGCCCCAGCAGGACGTGCTCGGTACCGATGTATTCGTGGTTGAAGCGTTGGGCCTCTTGATTGGCCAACTGCATGACTTTGCGAGCACGGTCGGTGAATCGCTCGTACATTCCGTTTCTCCTCAAGGCCTCGTCAGCGGGTGTCGGCCCGCGTCGCGGTGGGGTTTCAGAATCCGTTCTGGAGTTTCATTGGTAGGTTGTTTTTCGCCTGGAAGGCAAGGACGTCAAGGAGAGAAAGTTCGGTGCGGCGAACTATTGTCCGTTTTGTCCTCGCTTCCTCCCTGTTGAACATTGCGGCCTGGATTAAGTCTAGCTCATGAAACGGGACCGTAACTGAGCCATCTTTCGCAATTTTGGCAGCCTTTGGCAGGGAATGCACACCCTGCGCCACCGGCCTTGATTTTGGTCCATGTTGCTCGCTGACAGTCCCTTCTTGCGGCAACCGGCCGGGAGACCAAACGGCTCAAGCAGTTGAGCCACTTCATTCTCGGTCATTGGTCGCGGCAGGAGTGTAGTTCCTGCCCGGGAAGTGCGGCAAGGTAGCCACTAAGGCATGGAACGGCGGCAGAACCGCCCAGCCCTGCCGCGCAACGGCGCGCGACGCCAAGAGTTCGTGCAAAAATCGCGGCATGATAGGTTTCCTCGTCATGTAGACCTCGCTCGTGCGTGCCATCTCTCCAGCGGTCGAACCGCCTGGTTGACAACGATGTTTCGTTTCGGCTCGACGTTGATTTCGTCTGGCGAAACTAAACTCGACGTTTCTCGCTCGTTTCGCAGCCGTTCCCATGCGAGCGGCGAATTGATCCCGTATTGCGGCAGCCCTTCGCTCTCGAACAACGTTAGAAATACGCGAACTGTCGCGAACGCTTCACACAATTTCGGATCACGAGCGTGAATGAGCGTGTCCGAACGGCAATGGCGGATCAGGCAACGACGGTCGGTGAACGCCTGCAGACATCGC
>VGZH01000109.1 GCA_016872645.1 Planctomycetota bacterium
TGGCCGCCGACGTCATCCGCGCCGAATCAGTTCCGCGACTTCGAGGATATCTGCCAAGTCAATGTGTTTAGTGCCGATTAAGAAACCTAGTCGTCGTTGCTCCGCGTGAAGAGCCGAACGTTTCGCGACTACTGGATTCCCACGCGATCCCAGTTGTGTAACAGTCGGGCTCATCAGGCGGAGCGGTGATGGTTTTAAAAACGGAGTGACTCCACATGCGCCCGGCCGCGAAGTGGCTGCTGATCGGCGGCCTGCGGTCGTGCTTGTTTTCTCGCCCGGCCACCTCGGTTGTCGATCTGGGCGAGCATGTCATCTTCCCGGTCGGTGCCGTCAATCCTCTTGCTGAGTAACGGATCCGAGGGAATGTCTTCGTGACCTACGACTATGACTGGTACGTGATGTGGACACTCGGCCCCGGCGTGCAGATTTCGTTGGATAACTGGGTGTTTCCGTGATGAGAAGGTGAGGCTCCTGCCGAGCCATGGCGCAGAGCACGCGTGATTCACTCACCGACTCGGCAGGAGCCTCTCTATCCCGAACGCAAGACTCTCTTGCCCACGGCCCATCATCGTCGTGAGAATCACGCCGCAAACGGGAGGCGATCATGAGCGAGGCCAAGTTTCGTGTGCGAGTGACCAAAGACCATCTGGTCTTCAGCGCCGCCCACTTCATCACGTTCAACGGCAACGTCTGCGAGCGACTGCACGGCCACAACTGGCGCACTGCCGTCGAGCTGGCCGGGCCGCTCGACGAGAACCGCTACGTCTTCGACTTCATCGCCCTGCGCGACGCGATGCAGAAGATCGTCAGCGAACTGGACCATCACGTCCTGCTTCCGACGAAGCATCGTCAAATCCAAGTTCAATCTGACGAGCGTGAAGTCACCGCCACCTTCGAGGAACGCCGCTGGGTCTTCCCGCGCGAGGATTGTGTGCTGCTTCCTGTCGAGAACACAACCGCTGAGGAGATCGCCGAGTGGATTGCAACTCGACTGCGCAGCGTGGTTGCAGCACAACCGGGCGTGAACATCAGCACGATCCGGGTCGAAGTCGAAGAAAACTTTGGTCAATGGGCCATCTGCGAACTCCCGGCCGAAGGCCGGTAGCTGATGGCTAAAATCCGTTCTCCCATTTTTGAATTCCGATCGGAAGTCATCATGTTGCAACGCCTCGCTCTTGTATCCCTCGTGTTGATTGGATCGCTCTTGAACTCGACGGCAAACGCCCAGTTCGGTGGAGGTGGCGGTGCCGGAGGTGGCGGCTTCGGTGGTGGTCAAGGGGGCCAAGGCGGTCAAGGAAATCAGGGGGGCGGATTTCAAGCGGCCGGCGGAATAACGATTGACGGCGATGGCGTTCTCTCTGCCCCGAAGGCCAAGACGATTTCGGAGAGTGTTGCCAAGAAACGGATGCAGGAACTCGCCAAGCAGTATCTGCCCGAAGACATCAGCCGCAGCAATTCGCTGCGAAAAGTGTCGCTCGTTCGATTGGAGCGAGCGATCGCCGAGTTGCTCGAAGCGGATCAGCCGATCCCGGAGTCGATGCAGTATCTCGCCGGCTTGCAGCGGATCGACTTCGTTTTTGTGTTTCCGGAGACGAAAGATCTTGTCATCGCCGGCCCTGCCGAAGCGTTCGCTCCCGACGCGACCGGCCGAGTGGTCAGCATCGGCAGTGGCCGACCGGTGCTGCGACTCGACGATCTGCTGGTCGCGCTGCGGACGGCAGAACGGACGTCGCAATTTGGTTGCTCGATCGATCCGGTTGATGAACGAGTCGCCGAGTTGCAGCGTTTCGTGAAAGCCAATTCGAGCCCCGGCTCCGCCAACTTGGCTCAGCAGCGGTTCCAGCAGATGCAGAGAATCCTTGGAGATCAGGAGGTCAAAGTCTTTGGTGTCCCCAATGACACGCATTTCGCACGAGCCTTGGTCGAGGCAGACTATCACATGAAGCTCATCGCCATCGGTCTCGAAGATTCGAAGGTGCCGGGGCTGAAGAGTCACCTGGCTCTCGTGCAGCCGGGAGGAAACACGCTCAAGCGTTGGTGGTTCATGCCCCTTTACGATTCATTCAAAACCAGCGGCGACGGACTCGCGTTTGAATTCTCCGGACAACGCTGCCAACTGATGTCGCAAGAAGAACAAGCTGATGCCTTTGGCAAACGCTCCGACGCACCGTTCACCCGGCTGAGCACGCAACTCTTCGCGAAAGGCTTCACCGAGAAATTCCCCGAGCTGACCAAGCGAATGCCGATCTTCGCCGAGTTGCAAAACCTGTTCGACATCTCGATCCTCGTGGCCCTGATGAAGCGCGAACAGCTTCCGCAAAAAGCCAGCTGGCAACCCGGCCTGCTTTTGGACGATGCGAAGGTGCCGGTCCTGCGCGGCCCCGTCCCCAAGCACACGAAGTCACTGCTCAACATGAAGATGGTCGGTGGCAACGCCATCGGCCTGCTCAGCGGCGGGGTCGTTATCGACAGCCAACAAGTGATCTCACAGGAGCGCAAGACCTCCGACGAAGTCATCGCCCGCCGCAAGTCCGAGACGCCCCCCAGCGACCTCGACACCAAACGCTGGTGGTGGGATTGACCTCTGGAGTGCGATGTGTCGGTACCGCTTTGGATTTCGTTTGAGGCCGATAAGAGTATCCAAAGCGGGACGGATATCCCGCGCTATAAAGATTACGTAATTGCCTCGATCACGACGCGTGCCACGTCCATTCCCGTCACTTTCTCAAACGCTCGCCAGCCAGGGACCGCATTGACTTCGATCACGAAGCCATGACCGTCGCGATCGTACAAGATGTCGATGCCGGCGAACCGCGCCCCGGTTGCCGCTGCCGCTCGCAAAGCCCATTCGGCTTCGAGGTCCGTGACAACGTGAGCCTCGCCCCGCCCGTCACGCGACACGTTCGTCCGAAAGTCACCCACTGACACTCGCCGCATACCACCGAGCACTCGGCCATTCAGCACCAAGACGCGAATGTCGAACCCGCGATGTTCGACGAATCGCTGCAGGTACAGAACCGCATCCAGACGTTCAAGCGTCCGAAACGTGCGCAACGCGAGATCGGGATCGCTGACTCGCAGAATGCCGCGACCCTCCGACCCGAAGACCGGCTTCACGACGACGTCACGACCCAGCCGCTCAAACGCCGCCAGCGCATCGTCGGAGTTCTCGCACACGACCGTCGCCGGCACCGGCAGCCCCGACTCTTCGAGCTTCGCCGTCGTCAGATACTTATCCACGGCGCACTCAACGGACTTCGGCGAATTGAGCACCGTGACACCCCGCGCCTCCAGTCGGGCGAGCACGTCCATGCGATAGACCACCTGCTCCAACGACCCCGGTGGCATCGTCCGAATGATGACCGCATCAAGCGCCGCGAGGTCCAATTCGTGAGCGAGTCTCCAGTCCGTTTCTCCCTTCCCCTGGGAGAGGGCCAAGGTGAGGGAACCGCTGTTTGATTGTCGTAGTTCATCGCCCGGCGGTCGAATTCCGCACTCCGCCACAATTCGAGGAAACTCTAACCTCACGACCTCGTGTCCCAGCTCGCCCCCGGCCCGCTGCAACTCGTGCACATACCAACTATTCGAATTGCCGAGCACTCCGATCTGCATCGCTTCGCCTTCCCAGCTCAAAGGCCAAACGATCGCCGCAAGACATCCGGTGCGACCTGCCCAAAGCAATGCACTCGCCCCGTGTCGAGGTTCTGAAACACGACCTCCGCCGGGCTAAAGAGGTGCGGGTCGATCTTGTAGAAGTCCCGCCCCGCGTCCTCAAAGATTTCTGCGAACGGTTTGCCATGCGCAGCCGAACTGCTTGACGGCACCTTCGGTCCGATCGCCGCGATCGACTCGTCGTCACCGCGCACCATTAAGGTGACTCGGCCACCGTACAGAATCGCGTCGTTCGTCCGTCCGATCCCCGCGAAGTCGTCCTTCGCCACCGGAGGCAGCGGTGCGATGCCGACCGCCGAACGGATTCGCCAGACATCGAAGCCCAATTCGAAAAGCTTGTGCAGCGACGTTTCGACCGAACGGGCCACCACCTGAAAGTTACCGGCGATGCTCGCCGTGCGAGCCGCCAGCAGCACGGTCATGTCCGCCGGCACACCGGTTTTCTCCGCGATCAAAGCGAAGACCTCGGCCGTCGGCAGTTTGCCCGTTTCGAGCGCGCCGACCGCATGAGACGGCGACTCGCGGTAATTCAACGTGTGGAACAACTCTTCGCGAGCTGCCGCCGCCCGCATTGCACCGGACCCCATCGCGAAGAACTTGTCGACGCTGAGTCGCCATCCCGCATACTGGCTCAGCAGGCACGCTTCGACCGGCCAGTCGGTGACGACTTGCACCTGCGGCCACGCAAACTCGCCAATCTCTCCGGGGACGATCCACACTTCGGCCAGTCCCGACAGACAGACTTCGGCGAGGAACCGACCCGCTTCGAGACTCCCTTCGGCTTTCACGCCAAGATCAACGATCTGACCGCCGTTATCGAGTTCGATCAACGTGCCGCGCAGGTCGCCGACCAGCGGCAGCATCGGCTGCACCAATCCAATCGCCCGCTTGTTGAGCATCACCGACATGTGCAATTTCTTTCTTGGTGCGCCAAAAAGTAACCCGCAGCGTCTGCGAGGGCGAGTGTTCCAAAACGCGATGATGTCGCCGTGCGAAGCGCCCGCCCTCGCCGACACTTCGGGTTAATGTGGCACCTTCTTTTTTGCGAACTCCGGCAGTCCCTGCGGTTGCAAACGCAGGCGGATCTTTTCTTGGCAGCAGTCGCATGGCTTGATCTCGTACATCGCGATCGAACAGATGTCGCACCAGTAATCCATGTACTGCCGAGTCCCGTTCTCATCGAACACGAACACCATTTGCACCTGCAAGTACGGCGAGGCCTTTTTCCGTGAGCCGACCAGATCGACCTTCCGGTTTCGCAAACGTTCGTCTTGATAGAATGCACGTCCGCGCCAGTCGGGAACGATCGGGACCAACTCTCCTTCGTCCGTTTCCAAGACGACCTGAGCTTTGAATTCGTCCGCCGCCTTCACGCCGCGCCGCTTCAATGCCTCTTGCAGAAAGACAACCTTGCCGCTGAGGAGTTCCTTCGGAGCATCGTCCTTGTCTTTCGAGACGTTCGTTTCCGATGGCCTCTTGCCAGCGATCGGCGAAGAGGCCGGCTCTTGCGCGAGGCCCCACGCCAAAGCGAGCAGCGTGACCGACAGACCGACATTCCAACGACTCCACATGGCTATTCGCCTGACTTGCCGATGACGATCATTCGTAGTGCGACTTTTGTTCCACCTTTGGCGGCGATCGTCGTGCTGAGCATCGTGTGTTCCTTCGCGGCGTTGTGAGTCAGCGTCGGCTTCTCGGCCGGCTTTTCGGAGGGCAACAGCGAAAAGATGGCCGGATGTGTCGAGCCGGCCGTCTTCGCGCTGCGTTCCGACAATGCCTTGAACGCACCAATCGGACTCGGATCGGTGTCGACCGCCGCCGGGATCGCGAGCAAGAAATCGGCCAAATCGCTGGTGCCGACATGATTGCCATCTTCCGGTTGCTGGCCGTAGCGCAGCGTGTAGACACCCGCTTTGATCTCCTGGCCGCGGAAGTCGGTGTACTTGGACTTCGCCTGCACCTGCAACGCGCCGAGCAACTCTCCGGGGGCGAACGGGTACTTGACGCTCAGGGTCGGTTTGAAGTTGGCTTTGGTCGGCACCTCTTTGACGAGCCACACCGAGCAGACCGCGCCGTTCTTATCGGTGACTCGTTGACCCTTCGCATCGACAACAGCGGCGATCTCTTTCGAGAGACCGTCCGGCAGACCGGCGGCCTCTTCCAGTTTGCTCTCAGCTCGAACGAAGCCCGCCGATGACCAGAGCACGGCAAAGACAAGAACCCCAAACGTTGACAATCGCATAAAAAGCATCTCCTCGGTGAACCGGTCCGGCGGCGGATGCGCCGCGATGTTGGCGGACGATACGTTGGACAGAATGGTACTCGCGCCGGCGGACGAATTCATCAAACACAACAGCCCGGCGGTTCGAGAACTGCCGGGCTGGATTTTGAAAGACTCGCGAATGGGCGAGCGATGTGGGCTATGACTTCACGCGGAACGTCGCCAGGAACGCGCTGCGAGTATTGTTGTTCGTCCATTTGCCGTTCAAACTTTCCCCCTGGTACGACTGCCGTAGCGTGTAGGCCGGCGAAAAATTCTCGACCTTCGTCAGCGGCTGGTAGTAGATCAGCTCGTTGGTGCAGATACAGTCGTTCTTCTTCATCTTCCGAGTCTCGATCGACGCGAGCTTGCCGGCAGAGAAGCACCCTTTGCCTTCCAGGTGATCATTCTCCAGCTTGATCGGAGCCACGACGACGTTGAGCACGTTTTTCGTCAGCTCCTTCGCGGAATTCTTCACAAAGGCGACGAGCGCGTCCCGTTGTTCCGCCGAAGCGGTCTCATCGACGATGATCACGGCGGCGGTCTTACCCGGCTTCATCGGAAAGACTCCGTCTGTACCCAGCGTGCCTTCCGCCTTCACGACCAAGGCAACCCCCAGGCCGTCGATCGTCACGTCCTGCCAGGTCCCCTTTTCGATCTTCCAGGCCATCACCGCTTCTTTACCCGCGAGACCCATCTCTGCGTTCGCAAAACAGGGACCGGTGTAGACATCGCAGGTCCGAGCTTCGAGGTATTCGCCAGTGATTGTGCCGGCGAACGCTGCGTCAGCAGAGGCGATCAATAACATCGTCGTCAGAAAAGAACGCGTTTTCATTGTCATGCTCCTTGATGCCGGCGGCAGTCCGCCTGAGAAATCCAACTACGGCGGAGATTGTTTCTTCGATCGATTCAAACTGACAAGAGAAATCTGGGCATCGTTTTCACTTGGCCGCTGCCTGAGCGTTCGCTTCCGGCGGCTTGGGGGGATCGAACTGGCGAATCAATTGGGCGTTCGTACCGTTCCAGACGCGGAGAACCCCGTCCTCACCGGCGGCGACGACGATCTGCTCGTCGCGGCTCGCGGCTGCACAGTACATGAAGTCGGTTCCACCGGCGAAGGCCCGCGGCTGCGAGCCATTGGCGGCGTTGTGGTAACGGACGGTCTTGTCGCCGCCGGAACTGATGACGTTCTCGGTGACCCCCATGAAGCGGATTGACGTCACTTGTTTGGTGTAGCCGGGGATCGTGCGAGCTTGTTCGCCGGTCTCGACGTTCCAAATCTTGATCGCGTTGTCCGCCCCGGCACTGGCCAGCAGGCTGTTGTCCGCCTTGATCGACACACCCAGAACGTGATGCGTGTGACCTTCAAAGGACTTGACCAGCTTGCCGGAGGCGATGTCCCACAGTTTGACGAACTTATCCGCCGCGCCGGTGACGAGGTACTTGCCGTCGCGACCAAACTCGATGCTCATCACCGTGTCGCTGTGAGCGTCCTTGAAGTCTTTGGAAAGCGATTGAGTGGCGACGTCCCAAATGTGAAGTTCGCCGCTGCGCGACGCTTCGCCGCCGCCGGTCGCGAGCCATTTTCCATCACGGCTGAACGCGAGGCTCAGCACGCGTGCGGCGAACGGCGAGCCAGCGAAATCGAGCGGAGTCTCCTTCTTCGGGCCGAGCTGTCCGATCAGTGTCCACGCGGGAGTCGTCGTCCAGACCGCGGCCGTTTGATCGGCGGAGCCGCTGACGACGAGACCGTTTGGTCCCGTCGCGAGTGCTCCGATCGGAGCCTTGTGGCCGGCAAACGCTTCGATTGCCTTGCCGGTGGTGCTGTCCCAAACGTGAATCAGATTGTCGTCGGCCGCCGTCAACAGCCGCTTGCCATCGACGGAGAATGCGACACTCTTGACCGGCTTCAATCCTGCAGCGTCCGCATCGGTCGCGGCCTTCAGGTCGGTATCGGCCTTTGTCACTCCCGCGGTCATCGTATCTTGCTGAGCTTTCGCGGCGGCGACCTGTTCGACGGCGGACTTCGCAGCTTGTTCAGCCAGCGTGATCGCTCGCATTGCCGAAGCGACGGTGTCCTGTCGTTTTTTCAGTTCATCCATTTGCTTGGTGACTTCGGCGGCGGTATCGGTCGCGGCCTTCGCGAGAGCGGCGTCATCCTTCTTTTCGTCAGCCGCTTTCTTGGCGGCTTCCGCCTTCGTCACCGCTTCTTTGACTTTCGGGTCTTGTTCAGCGACCGCCTTGTCGGCGTTGGTCTTGGCTTCGTTCGCCTTCTTGACCGCTTCGTCTCGCTCCTTTTGATTGGTCTCTGCCGCCTTGAACGCGGCTTCGGCGAGAGCCTTAAATTGCTGCGCGACCTTTTGGTCTTCGGTTCGTTCGACCACCGCGCGGTTGAGCGTCACGTCTCCCTTGAGTTCCGCGACTTGTGCTCCGGTTTGATTGTTCCACAGCTTGGCGATGTTGTTGGGACTGCCGGTGGCGGCGAACAAGCCGTCGGCTCGAATCGCCACCGAATTGACCGGTCCACCGTGAGCGAATTGTCGGACTTGCGTGCCCGCCGCGAGATCCCAAACGCGTGCCGTTTGGTCTTCGCTACCGGAAAGAATCTGCGTACCGGCCGGGAGGACGAGAGCGAGCGCTGTGATCGGCCCGGTGTGACCTTTTATTTCCTTCTCCGGCGTAAACGGAGCAGCTACCCCGATTGGCCAGATGCGAATGATGCTGTCGGCTTGTCCGGCGACGACTTTGGTTCCATCGGCGGTGAAGACGACCGCTTTCGCTGGGGCAGGAGATTCAATCTTGTTGGCTTCCTTGCCCTCGGCGAGGTTCCAAATTCGGACGGTCTTGTCCTCGGAGGCAGACGCCAGCTTCGCCCCATCCGCGCTGAACGCCAGGCTGTGAATCGCTCCCGCATGACCAGCGAGCACTTTACTGGCGGCTCCGTCGGCGAGGTTCCACAACTTGATGGCGTTATCGGCTCCGGCCGTCGCGAGGGTTTGGCCATTCGGGCTGACGGCCAGTGCCGTCACGACCGCACCGATGGCGATCTCTCGAGTCCGATTTGACGCCGGTCGCTGCCACAACTTGACCGTGCGGTATCCGCCCGACGCGATTGTGCGACCGTCCGGGCTAAAGGCGAGCGAGTGGACAAAGTCACGATGCGCGGCTCCGTTGGGGTACATCGGCTTGCCGTTGTGCTGAATTGCGTTGAGATTCGGATCGATCAGCCGGCCGATTTCATCACCGGTTTCGACATCGAGCAGCAACACCTGATTGGCTCGACCCGCGGCGACGTAACGGCCCCACGGAGCCATCGCCACCGAATAGATCGCCTTCGCGGTCGCCGGCACTGGTTGCCAATTTACTTGATCCTTCATGCCACCCATACCACCGGAGGCACCTTCGAGAATCCACTGCTTCAAGATTCCCAATTCCTTCGGCGTGAGCGCCTTGGCATCCACCTTGTTCGGCAGTGGCGGCATCACCGGGCCTTTGGCACGCGCGGCGACTTGGAACAACAGACTCTTCTCCGGATCCTTGGGAACAACCGCCGCGCCGCGCTTGCCCCCCTTGATGATCATGTCGATCTTCTCGAGGTTCAGCTTGCTCTCCTGCTGACCGAGGTTGTGGCAGGCGATGCAGTTGTTTTCGAGAATCGGCACGATGTCTTTATCAAAGTCGACCGGCCGGCCGAGATTAATCGCTTCGGGAGTGATCGCACCGGCGAGCGGTTTGGCGGCATCTTGACCGAAGCTGGTGGATGTCAGCAGGGCCAACGTCAGGGACAGAATGGTGAGGCGAGGCATGGCGAGTCTCTTGAGGCGGTGGTGACGAATCTGGACTGCGGTGTGTCAGCACCGCGTTCATTTGAGCGATTTAACGCGGTGCTGACACACCGCAATTCAAAGTTATTTCGCGACGTTGATGGCGACCGCACCGTCCGAAGCTGCGACCGCTCCGTCGAAGTCTGCGGAGGCACGGATGACGGCGTTGGCGATCGCCCCTTCCGTCGCATCAGCGGCGGCGGTGACGATGATCGCCGCTTCGGCTTTGTCGGCGGGAATCGTGACTTTCTCGGCGGCGAGTCCAACGACGCCCGGAGGCGGAACGAGTTCGAGAGTTACCGGTCCCGTGAAGCCGTTGACTCGCTGAATCGTCACTTTGACTTCGACCTTGTCGCCTCGCTTGAGGGCTCCGCCGTTGGCCGGAGCGGTGGTGACGTTGACGGCGTTGGGCTTCACGTTAATGACGATCGGAGTTGACGCAGTGAAGACGTTGACCGGGTTTGCCTTGGTGGCGGTGTTGGCGTCGTTAAAGGCCTTTTCCTTTGCGGCCTTGTCAGCGATCACGGCCTTGTTCTTGTCGTCGGCGGCTTTCGCATCCGCTTCGGCTTTCGTCTTGGCGGCGATGGCGGCTTTGTTGGCAGCATCGGAATCAGCGAGAGCTTTGTCGGCAACGGCCAGCGCGTCGGTCGCTTTCTTGGCCTCTTCTTGAGCAGTGGTCAAAGCCTTGGCGGTTGCTTCTTTGTCGGCGTCGGTCGTGGCTTTGTCTTTGGCTTCGGTCGCTTTCTTCACCGCTTCGGCGGTCTCGGTGACTTTCTTGGTGGCAGCTTCTTTGTCCGTAGTCGCCTTCTTAAAGGCGGCGTCCGTCTCGGTCGCTTTTTTGACGGCGGCGTCTTTATCGGCGTTGGCTTTGGTCAATGCTTCCGCCGCAGGAGCCACCGCGGCGACCGCTTGATCGAGTATGACCTTTGCTTTGTCGGCCAACTCCGGACGGCGGCGATATTGCACGGCAGCAGTCGCCTTCATGTAAAGCGTGTAAGTTCCGACCGGCACGTTGTTGGGCAGGAAGATGCGATAGACGCCGTCGGCCGCCCCTTTGTTGATCGGCTTGTTCTCAACCTGAGCATTCTGCGGCGTGCCGACGAATGTCAGTGTCACGTTTTCATCGAAGCCGTTTCGCTTGAGCAGCTTCACCGGAACGAGGATCTGTCGGTTGTGATTGGCTTCCACGCGGAAGACATCGGTCGTGGCTTGGAAAGGATAAGTCTCTGGAGTGATCGCCAAGCACAGCTCGCGCGAGAGTCGCGAGATCGGTCCAGCGGCGGCCGCGTTGCCGTCCCAAACGGTAGTGGCTGCTCGGCCAACGTGGGTCACTTCGCGAGCAGCCGCTTTCTGAGCCGCAATCGCGGCGGTCACCGCGGCATTGGCGTCGGCAATCTTCTTCTCAGCCGCGGCCTGAGCGTCAGTCGCCGCTTTGAGTTTCGCAACGGCTTGATCGTGTTCGGTGACCGCTTTGGTCTTGGCTTGCTCGGTAGTCTTCAGAACGTTGGCGGTATCGGTGGCCGCTTTGTCGGCGACCGTCTTTTCCTGAGCTGCGGCTTTGTTGGCGGCGTCCGCTTCATTCGAGGCTTTCTCGGCGGCGACGAACGCATTTTTAAGTTCTTGTTTGTCCTTGTCTTTGTCGAGTTCCGTCTTTGCTGCGGCGAGTTTATCGATCGCGGTTTTAAGCGCAGCTGCGGAGTCGGTCACTTTCTTTTCCGCAGCGGCTTTTGCATCGGTTGCTTTCTTGGCGGCTTCGGCGTCTGCGGTGAACTTGGTTTCGGCGGCCTGCCGAGTGGCCAGGAATTTCTTTTCATCTTCGACCGCCTTCGCGACATCCTGCTGAGCTTTCGGCAAGGCATCGACGGCAGGCTTCACTGCGGCCTTCGCATCTGCGACGGCTTTGACCTTCGCGTTGTCCTCGATACGTGCCTTTGCGACGATCTTCGCAAAGCCAAACACGCCATCGGCGGCGTCCTCTGCTGCGGTGAACACGATCGTCGAGTTCGTTTGACCCGGACCGATGCTCGTTCCTTTGCAGGTGATTCCTGGGGGCAAGTTCTCAACAGAGACGTCGATCGTTCCGTTGAAGTTATTGTGACGGTACGCGATGACTCGGCAAGAAAAGTTTTCCCCCTTGCGGAGATTGGCCGGATACGTTTGAGCGGTCGTGTTGTTGTCTGCCAATGGAGCTTCTGGTAGCAGAACGACTTTGAAGTCGGGAGCCTCTTTGCGAATTGCCAACCGATAAACCATGCGAGCATCACCACGCGATTCGTAGTAACGGTCGCGGATTGTCAGCCGGTAGGTGCCGTCGGCCGGAACGACGAACTGAAACGCGGGGTCGTCGTTGAGAGTCTCGAACACGTTCGGTATTAGATTCGCGCCGGTGTCGTCTTGTGCGGTGATACGCTGGACGGTTTCGACGCCTTTGTCATCCTTGGTGACTCGGTCAAGCGTGATGTACGGGTCGGCGAGCGAACCCTGTCGGTCACCAAACGCTTCGATCCAGTAATTCTCTTGCGCCTTCGCGTCGAACGTGAAGAAATCCACGTCACCGCGGGCTTGGAATTGTCCGGAGACCTCTGTCGGAACTGTGAGCTTGTTCGCTTGAGCCGGCGTGTCGTTTGGTTCCTGTTCCAATCCGACCGGCGAGGACGCTACGAACAGAGTCAACGGATTCGCATTGCCCGCCGGCGTGTTCCAGACATAACTGAAAGCATCGAGGCCTCCCTGGATGGCTCCGAGGTTGTCCGCCGCTTGCGTGTTTTCGACATCTCCCGGCACTGTCACGGAGATCGCGACTTTTTCCAGCGGACGGCCGTCGACATTGACACCCGCCGGTTGTCCTCCCGGCAGATTCCGACCAAAGAGCGTGAACTGAGTGTTGGATCCAGCGACACCCGCGGGAGGCAGAGCGAATTCCACGTATGGGCCGGTTGTGACCGTCAGCCGATAGAAGTGATCGACGCCGCCAGCATTCACGTGGTCACTGACTCGCAAAAAATAATCGCCGTCGGCTGGAAGCGTCACATCGAGGAGCGCGTCGCGCTTGACCGTACTGCGAACAAATCCTAATCGGCGACCCAATTGAACAGCCTGCGGAGCGGGAGGTGCTGCGGCACCGGCAGCGACCGGAGGAATGACCCCTGTCGCATCGTAAAGTTCGAGTTGAGCCTTAAGCTTCGAGTCGATCTTGCCCGCTTGACACAAACACAAAACTCGCTGCCCCGCTTTGCCTGTGACCTTGAAGTAGTCGAAAGCGCTGGCGTCGGTACGACCGTTGGCGGTCGAGTTGAGTTCGACCGGTGTCGCTTGTTCTCGCGTGTTGTTGGGTTCGACTTCGTTGATCTCTTTGCGCGAACCGATGACAAAGCTGCGCGGGTTGCTGACACCAAACCGGCCACTGAATCGAACCTCGTAAATTCCATCCGGCACGCCGGCAGCCACGTTGACGACAAACGTGTTAGCGACCGGAGTCTTCACCCCGTTAGCCTCGGTGATCTTCTGAGCGGAGGTGATCCCCGGATGGTTGAAGATCAGCCGATTGGCTTCATCCATCTCGACGCCGTTGGCGATGGCGACTTCTGTAGCCACGCCGACTTGGGCTCCCGGAGGAAAGACCGAAAACAACTTCGCCTGAGGAAGCTGAGCAAACGCGGAGGTCGAACCCATCAAGACTGCGGCGGTTACGAGCGCGAATTTGCGAGTCATGGCAAGTCTCATCGAGGAATGCGGGAAAAGTCTGAGGCTCAAAAACGGCAGAGGAATGCAGCCAGTGGAATTGCCTCGATTTGAACTCGATTCATTCCGTTGGCCCCATTCCTCTGTCAATCATTTCTCATACGATCAGCAGAACGAGCGAATTAGTGGTTGAACAGAAACTCTTTCGTGTTGATGAGTGCCCAGAGGATGTCCTCGTAGGCGATCTTTGGATTGGCTTCGTGCTTGGCGAGGTGCGCCAGCGCGATCTTCAACTCATCGGGGTTCGGCTCGCGGGAGTAGACCCAGCGGTACAACTCCTGAACCTTGACATCGTGACCACGCGCCTTGTCGTTGGCCATCAAGGTTGCTCGGCCGTTGCCGTTGGCAATCTTGTCCTGCACTTCGCTGCTGTTGAGCAGGTGCAAGCTCTGAGCGAGGTTCGCTTCTTGCGAACGTTCGCATTCGCAAGCGGTGTCACCCTGCGGCTGGCCAAAGACCTTCAAGAAATACGGGCCGATACTGGCATCTGGCAATTGAACCGCTTTCGTGCCGGGGGGCAGAGAGCCGAAGTTCTGAGTCGTGTTCGTGACGCGATGGAAACCGTCGTAGAGGACTTCCGCCGTGAGTCGCTTCGGGTAGTAGCGGGAGAAGTTCTGCTTGTCCTTCAAGTTGTAGTCGTTGGGTAGCGAACTGAGCTGGTAGGTGCTCGACGAGGTGATGGTCTTGACCATCCATTTCAAATTGAAGCCGCTCTGAATAAATCCAGCGGCGAGCTTGTTGAGCAGTTCGGGGTTTGACGGCGGATTCGTCTCACGCATATCGTCTTCGGGTTCGACGATGCCACGGTCGAAGAAGTGCTTCCAGTAACGATTGACGACTGACTTGGCGAAGAACGGATTGTTCTTGTCGGCCATCCAGTCCACCAAATAGTGACGCGGATCACGTTCGGCCGGGATCTCCAACGCGGGGGAGCCGAGGCCGGTCGGCTTGAGCGACTGTCCGTTGCGCGGGTTCGTCGCGGCAGCCACGCCGTCGTTGTGGAAGACTCGCTTGTCACGAGAGGCCTTTGTCATCCCCGGATCGAAGATATTCTTCTTGCCCACGCGTGTGAAGAACGCACTGAAGCCGTAGTAATCGTTCTGGCTCCACTTCTCGAACGGATGGTGATGGCAGCGAGCACATTGAATTCGCAAACCGAGGAATAACTGAGCGGTGTCTTCGACCTGTTCGTTATTCTCGTCGACTTCGCGATACCAGACGACGGCCGGATTGGTGGTCGAATCCCCCGATGCGGTCAGCACTTCGCGGACGATTTGATCGTAGGGTTTGTTCTCGTACAGGTTCGACCAAATCCACTGATAAAAACCGTAGGTCGCGGCCGAGTCATCCGGCGCACGATTCTTGTTTCGCAAGACCAAGTTCCACTTGTTCGCGAAGTAATCAGCGTAGTCCTGCGAATCGAGCAGGCGGTCGATCAGTTTTTCACGCTTGTTCGGATCGGCGTCGGCGAGGAACGCCCGGACTTGTTCCTCAGTCGGCAGCGTACCGGTGACGTCGATCGAAACTCGGCGGAGGAACGTCGCGTCGTCGGCGACCGGAGACGGCGGAATGCCGAGAACCCTCAATTTGCCGAATACGGCTTCGTCGATGAAGTTCTTGTTTGCCGGAACGGATGGGATGTCGGCACCCAGCGGGATCGTGGCGCGGAATGTCGAGACTTGGCCTTGATACCGAGCCATGATCGCCACTTCGCCAGCCAAGTCCAGTGTCTTAATCATGCCGGTGTTGGTCGCTTCGGCCATTTCGGTGTCGTTGGCCTCGAACAACGCCATGCGGGTCACGTCTTCGGTCGTTCCGTCGCTGTAGGTCGCGATGACCGTGATCTGTTGATCGGCCCCGCGATCCATGACGCGACCTTCTGGCAGGCACTTGATACCGGCAACGTAGGCGTCTTTGTCGGAACCGTAGGGCATCCCTTGCTCAACCCAGCGCGAGATTAAGCGGAACTCGTAGCTGTCGACGTCCATTCGTTTGCCGCCGCCGTGCGGCGAACGGCCAGTGGCTTTCAGAAGCAACAAACTATCCGAAGGCGACGAGGGGAAAAGCCGTCGGCCACGGTTCTCTTTGACGAGGAATTCGTGGTCTTCATCCGGGTAAAAACCAAGCAGCGAAAGCTTGAAACCGTTTTGCCCTGACGCTTTACCGTGGCAACCGCCGCTGTTGCAGCCGAGTTTCGTGAAGATCGGGACGATTTGATTCTTGAAATTGATCGGAATTTGATTCTCGACCCCTTCGACGTGGATCGGAGTCGAGACATTCAATCCATTGCCGGTGACTTTGAGTGTCGCATCGCCGTCTTTGATTGGCGTGACCAACCCTGTAGCGTCTACGTTGACGATACCGGCCGGTTCGGCGGAGTACTGAACTTTGCGGGTATGATCCCGAAGTTGGCCGCTGGAATAGCTGCCAGTGACATAAACCTGTTGGCGGGCGTCTCGGCTTCGCAGCACGATCGGCTTGCCTTCCGTGGTCGGCTCAATCTTCAGCGCCGACAGTTGGCCGGGGTCACCCAGTCCCTTGGGCTTAGCGGGTTCCGCAAACACGGAATGAAAAGTCGCTAAAGCACTCGCGACGGTCACGGAAAACAGCAAACGGTTCGTCATCCTCATGGACTGCTCCTCTTCATGACGGAGTGGCTTCGGGAGGTTATCCCGCTTGAGACCAAAACAATCGTTCAAAGCCTCCAACCGTGTAAGGACCCAGTTGCGAGGCAGATATCAGTTTGGAGTCATACGGTGACGTCATTGAACAGCGTCAACAGTGGGCGAGTTGGAATGTCAAAATCTGGCAGGCTGGGATTTGGCAGGAGATTCAAACTGGGCGAAGCTTAGGGTTTGAAGTCAACCAACACAACATATCAACGTTCACTTGGTTGTCAATTGGCGTTCTTTCCTCGCAGCAGTTTGGATTCCTGGTTTGGTTGTTGACGTATTGACTGAGTCAGCTGGAAAGATTGACTTAGATCGAGTTCTTACTGTCCCGCGAGCGCTTCCGCCGCAGCGTTGTGTGCCGATAAAATATCCTGTGTGTGAACAGCTGCACTGTCGTCTTCACAGCTGTCGAAAAGGTTTTACGGATGCGCTGTGATCAGATTCGTCAGAATGTTGCCGATGGCCGGTTAATGCCAGCGGAAGCAATTGAAGCGGCTTTGTCGGACTGGTTGGCCACCAGTCATGAAATGGGCGACGGTGAAGGGGCAATCGAGTTATTGATCCAGCAGCAGTTGTTGACCGAGTTTCAGGGGACGGGGCTGATGGCGCGAGTCTCCCGACCGTATCGATCGGGGCCGTATGAGGTTTTCGATCGATTAGTGGCAGGTTGTTTGGGAATTGTCTTTCGAGCGCGACATCCAGAATTCGACCGGGCTGTCGCTTTGAAGATTTTTCCGTTCGATGTGTGCAGTGATCGCGAGCATGCCTCTCGGTTGACCCGCGAATTTCGAATTCCTGTCCAGGCCGACCATCCCAACGTTGTTCGGACTTTTCAGGTGGGCCGAGCTGGAGATGCGGTCTGCTCCGCGGTTGAAGAGTTGCAAGGAGAGGCGTTTTCGTCTCGGCTGAAGCGAGAATCTTTGACCGCGACGCCGTCATTAGTATTGGGAGAATCTTGTCGCTTGATTCGAGAAGCGGCGTTGGGGATGTCGTATTTGCATGTTTGGGGAGTTGTGCTCAGGGACGTGCAACCTGCCAGCCGCTGGCTGAATCCCGTTTGTCAATTGAAAATTATGGAATCCGGCGCCGCGCACGACTCACTCGAATTTCTCGATGACGCCGATTCCGCACCGACCGAGCAAGCGGACGAACTTCGCTGGGACTTCGATTACGTTTCGCTCGAACAGGGAGATGACCAGAATTCCGTTGATTTTCGCGGCGGCATTTATTCGTTGGGCTGCGTGGCGTTTCAATGGTTGACTGGGCGTGTCGTCTTCACGGACAAGGACCCGCTGCGAAAGATGATTCGCCACGCTCGGGGCTCGGTACCAACGGCTTGTAGGTCAATTCGTCGTTGCCCAGCGCCGTGGTTGATTTGCTGGCAAGCATCTTCTCGAAGAAGCCCGCCGATCGCACCGTCAACGCGTCGCTCGTTGCGGCCGATATGGAATTATTGTGCGATGAGCCGGATGTCGATGACGAAATCAATGCGTGGGCGAGCGTTGAAGTGCGGCTCAGTTTTCTCGACTGGGTTTAGATCGGCGGCACGTTCGAGCAGAATGATGAGATTCCACGGGCGGAAACCGCCCTGGAAATGGTCGAGTTCCTGCAATTAATGACCACCGTGTAACTCCCTTCATGATCGGTGAGTAGCAACGTCCGACGGTGCTCACTCAAAAGGTAATGATGACAACACCAACAAATTCGATTGACGACG
>VGZH01000110.1 GCA_016872645.1 Planctomycetota bacterium
AGATGGTCGCGGCCCACGCGACGGGGATCGCCCGCCGCAAGGAGATCGCCCGCCGCAAGGAGATCGCCCGCCGGAAAACCGACGCCGAGAAGGACAGCCGCCGCGAGACGGCGAGCGTCGTCCGGAGGGGGATCGGCCGCGCGACGGTGAACGGAGACCAGAAGCGGATCGCCCGCGAGACGGAGATCGCAAGCCCGAACCGCGTGGCGAAGGTCGCCCGCCTCGCCGCGACGAAGAGAAAGACAAGCCCCGCGACAAGGCCTGATTCGAGACGAATTGGACGGCAGGAACTTCCCTGTTGGGGCCCGGTGTTTGACGGACGAGCGCCGGGCCGTCTTGTTTGTGCCTGCGACGGCGGTATGCTCGTTCGGAACGTGACTGGACGATGAGTCCGACTGACCTGCGAGAACCTGTCATGCCTTCGATCACCTCACCGAATTCACCGCCCCGACGAGGCAGTGTGTTGCTCGTCGTTCTGGTCGTGATCGCGCTGCTGGCGCTCGGGGCCTATTCGTTTTCCGAGTTGATGGTTTCCGAAAGCCACGCGACGGGCGTGTTCGGCCGCGAAGCTCAGGCTCGTGCCTGTGCGGACTCCGGGATTGAATTGGCAGCGGCGGTGCTCGGCCGGCCGACGGCTGATGGGAGCTTCGAAAACGTCTTGCACGACCCGCAGCGTTATGGTGGCGTGATGCTCCGAGAGGGGAGCAGTCCACGCGGCCGAGCGCGCTTCAGTCTGGTTGCTCCCAATGAAAGCGATCCAATCGGAACAACGCTTCGCTTCGGGTTGATCGACGAGTCCTCCAAGCTGAACCTCAACGCACTGGTGGCCGCCGAAAAGAAGCAGCAGTCCAGTACATCGTTGACGACCAGCACGAGTGGCATGACTTCGACCGGCACGAACTCTTCGAGCAGCGGCGCATCGACAGTTGAAACATCGACTGTCACGGTCTCTGCTGCCGATCCAGCGAGTCGTCTGTTGATGATTCCCGGCATGACCTATGAACTGGCGGACGCGATTCTCGATTTCATCGATGACGATGAAATCAGCCGCACCAATGGTTGCGAATCAGAGTACTACAACGGTTTGCAGCCGTCGTACTCGTCGAAAAACAGCCCGCTGGAATCGCTCGACGAACTGCTGCTCGTGCGCGGCGTATTCCCGGAGTACCTGTACGGCGAAGACGTCAACCGCAACGGTCTGCTTGACCCGAACGAAAACGACGGCGACGCGACTTGGCCGCCCGACAACGCGGACGGCGCGCTGCAATTAGGCTGGTCCGCGTACCTCAGCGTTCACGGTCGCGAGACGAACACTCGTTGGGATGGCTCGACGCGGATCAACATCAACAACAACAACCTCGCGGAGTTGTACGATCAGCTTGAAGAAGAGTTCGACGCGACAGTCGCTCAGTTTGTGGTCGCGTTCCGAGTCTCCGCCCAAGCTCAGTCGGCGATCAACTCCGCCACTCAGTCCGCCGGTGGCCAGAATGCTGGGGGAGGCGGGTCGAATCCAGGCGGCGGTAACACCTCGACGGCGAATCTCAATCAACAGTACCAGCAACTGCAGCAAGCCGCGCAGAATCTGGGCGGTTTGCTCGGCGGTGGTGGCAGTGGCACCGTCACTCGTGGCGGTATCGACCTCTCCAAAGGTTCTGGCAAGCAGCTTCAATCGTTATACGAATTGGTTGGTACATCGGCGCAGGCGAAGGTCAACGGCCAAGTGACCACACTGCAAAGCCCGTGGTCAGCAGACGGCAGCAGCATGGTCGGCTATCTGCCGTCGCTGTTCGACACGCTGGTCATCAACACCGAGCCATTCATCGACGGTCGCATCAACATCAACGAGGCACGCTACGAAACCTTGCTCTCCGTCCCCGGCATAACCGAGAGTCTCGCCCAAGCGATCCTCTCCAAGCGGCAAGGCTCGGACGGCGGCCCGCTGGTCGATACGACCGGCGCGCGAGCGACCGCCGGTTGGCTGGTCATCGAGAACCTTGTCGATCTGCCGACGATGCAGCAACTCGACCAGTACTTGACGGCTCGCGGCGGCATCTACCGAGTCAACTCGATCGGCTATTTCGACGAGGCCGGCCCGTTCATGCGATTGGAAGCGGTCATCGACACCACGCAATCCAAAAAGCCGCCGGTCATTTTGTTCCTCAAAGACCTGACCGAACTCGGCCGAGGCTACCCGCAGCAATTGTTGATGGGTACGCAGTAACGCCTCGACTCTCTCTTGCCGTCGCTGATCCGGTTCGCAATTCTTCGCTCGCCCACGCGGCCAGCGAAAATCTTCCCAGCGACGGATTGAGGCGGTTCATGGCGGAACAGAAAAAATACGGCAGCGACGACATCGAAATTCTCGAAGGCCTCGAAGCCGTTCGGCGACGTCCGGCGATGTACATCGGCGGTGTCGATGCTCGTGGTCTGCACCACCTGATTTGGGAAATCGTCGATAACTCGGTCGATGAGCATCTCGCTGGCGAGTGTGACCGGATCGACGTGACGTTGCACAAGGACGGCAGTTCGATATCGGTGCAGGACAACGGCCGAGGCATTCCGGTCGACAAGCATTCGAAGACGAAGACCTCGACGTTGGAAGTTGTGCTGACGATTCTGCACGCTGGCGGAAAATTTTCGAACAAGAACTACGCCCGGTCGGGGGGCTTGCACGGTGTCGGTTCTTCGGTCGTCAACGCACTCTCCAAAGAGATGATCGCGACGGTCCATCGGGACGGTTACGAGTACCAGCAGTCCTATCGTCGCGGGAAGCCTCAAGGTCCGGTCGCGAAACTCCGGCCGTTTCGGGGACGGGGAACGGCGATTTTCTTCCGGCCCGACGAGCAAATCTTCCGCAGTACGCATTTCAATGCGGACGTCATCAAGCAGCATCTCGAAGACATCTCGTTCGTCCATGGCGGACTGCGAATTGTCTTTCACGACGAGGCCAAAAAAGAACAGCACGAATTCTTCCACCCCGATGGAATCGTCGCGTACCTGCAAAAGGTCGTGAAAGATGACCAACGCAAGCAGATTCACGAGCAGTTCTTCACGATTGACAAGGAACTTGGCAACTACAAATTGCAGTTGGCCCTCGCCTGGACCGAATCGACCGACGAGCGAGTCATGAGCTACGTGAACGGCATCCGCACGCACGCGGGAGGTACGCACGAAATCGGCTTTCGCTCGGGGGTCGTCAAAGCTGTCAAAAACTACATCGAGATGCACGACATCAAGCTGAAAGGAATCACGCTCGCGTCCGAAGACATCCGCGAGGGACTTGTCTCGATCGTCTCCGTCTTCCTGTCCGATCCGATGTTTCAAGGCCAAACGAAGGACAAGCTCAACAATCCGGAAATGACCAGTGCGGTCGAAGGACTCGTGCGGCCCGGTGTCGAGACCTGGCTGAACAGCAATCCGTCGATCGCCGATGCGGTTGTCGGCCGTATCGTGCTGGCCGCTCGTGCTCGACAGGCCAGCCGCGAAGCCGCGACGGAAGTGCGTCGCAAGACTCCGGGCGGACGGAAAACAAACCTCCCCGGCAAACTGCTCGACTGCCGCAGCGGCAAACCGGAGGATTCGGAACTGTTCATCGTCGAAGGACTCTCAGCCGGTGGCACCGCAGCGATGGGACGCGACAGCAAGACGCAAGCGGTCCTGCCGCTTAAAGGCAAAGTGCTCAATACCGAGTCGCTCGCCACCAGCAAGATTCTGACGAACCAAGAGATTCACGACCTGGTCGAAACGCTCGGCACCGGCATCGGCCCAGCCTTCGACATGCACAAGCTGCGTTACCACCGCATCATTCTATTGATGGATGCCGACAGCGATGGCTACCACATCAGTACGCTGCTCCTGGCGTTCTTCTTCCGCCACATGCCGCAACTCATTCGCGGCGAGAAGCTGTATCTTGCGCTGCCGCCGCTGTATCGCATCGCCGTCGGCCAGGAATCGCACTATGCCCGCGACGACGCGCACCGCGAAGAGATCATTGCCACGCTCCCGAAGAACCGAACCTTCGAGATCAGCCGCTTCAAAGGTTTGGGCGAGATGACCGCGACGCAACTCAAGGAAACTACTCTCAACCCGAAGACCCGCATCCTGCTGCGAGTCGACATCGAAAGCCAACTCGATGCCGACAAGACCTTCACTGAACTGCTCGGCAAGGACGCGAGCGAGCGATACCGGATCATCATGGACGAAGCGAGTCAAGTGGATGATTTGGATATTTGAGTGGCCAAAATGTCAAGCCTTGCCAACAGCGCAGTCTGTGAGTGTCACGAAAACCCAACGATCTTCCGGGGGCCGGGCAGGCGAACGAAATCTCTTTTGAAGAAAATGATGGGCCCACAAGATTCTTGTTGAAGTCGGATCGCGATGACGGCAGGATGTTGCCCTATGTTGAACATCACTAATGCGCTGCTGCCCAACAACACTTTGAGTTACCTCGCCTTCCGAGTCGCGTGTCTTGACACGCTTGAACGGATTGTGCTGGCCAGGCAATTTGGCCCCGAAGCGGCTGAGGGCTTCGGTTATCTGACAGAGGTTCCGTTCCTGCGAGCGGTCCCGCCGCAGGTACAACTCGATCTCCTCTCGGAGACTTGGCAGAAGCATTCGCACCTTGAGCGATTCGACGGCGATTTGGTGGACGAGTCGGTGCTGTTCGCTGTCTGCGAGACGGCCGCTCGAATTGCCGAGCAAGAACCGCAGCAGTTCAAGGCCTGGGGCGATACCGGCCCGCAGATCATTTCGCTCGCCTCGCAAGGGGCCTTGCCGACCAAGCTACGACAAGTGCATCTGGCACTGCCCAACGAGGCAGATTTCTTGCTGATCAGTCAGTTCGGGGACTTGTCGCCGTTTGAGTCACTGTCGTTGAAAGCGCAGTTTGGCTTGGAACCGAGCAAGTGTGAGCCAATGTTCGAGGTGCTCGGCCGCTGGCATGTTTCCCCGGGGTTTGCGGGACGGCTGAACGGACTGCTGACCGACCGAGAGATCGCTCAAGCGGTCGCGGTGGTAAAAAGCACAGTCTCGGTTGGGCTGCCTTCGCACCGACAAGCCTGAATGATGTCAGTCCGCTCCTGACGTCACTCGTTTGACACTCGAAAAAGCGGCTGGTTACAAGGGTGCCCGGCTGTCGGTCTAACGAAGTGCTCACGGTGGGCTCCAGCCGTCCTTGTTGATTTGTTCTTCCTCTCTTTGTCGTACGTCAAGATTCAGCAGCAGGAGATTGTCATGGCTCGTCCCGTTACGTTGTTCACCGGTCAGTGGGCAGATTTGAAGCTCGAAGACCTTTGCAAAAAGGCGAGAGATTTCGGCTACGATGGTCTGGAACTCGCCTGTTGGGGCGACCACTTCGAGGTCGATAAGGCTCTGTCCGATGACACCTATTGTGCTCGTAAGCGCGACCTGCTGGAAAAGCATGATCTGAAGTTGTTCGCGATCTCGAACCACCTGGTCGGCCAGGCGGTGCTGGACGTGATCGACTCGCGGCACAAGGCGATTCTGCCGCCGTACGTCTGGGGCGATGGCAACCCGGCAAAGGTTCAGGAACGAGCCATCGCCGAAATGAAGAACACCGCGCGAGCCGCTCAGAAGTTGGGAGTCGGCGTCGTCAACGGTTTCACCGGTTCGAGCATTTGGCCGTACATCTACGACTTCCCGCCGACGCCCCGCGAGACCATCGAAGCCGGCTTCCAATTACTGGCAGATCGTTGGAACCCGATCCTCGACGTCTTTGATGACTGCGGCGTGAAGTTCGCCCTGGAAGTTCACCCGACAGAAATCGCCTTCGACATCTATTCAGCCGAATGGGCTTTGAAAGTGCTCGACCGTCGCGAAGCGTTCGGGTTCAACTTCGATCCGAGCCACTTGATCTGGCAAGGGGTCGATCCTGTTGAATTCATTCGTTACTTCCCAGATCGTATCTATCACGTCCACATGAAGGACGCGAGTACGACGCTCAACGGCCGCACCGGCATCAACAGCAGCCACCTGTCGTTTGGCGATCCGCGTCGCGGCTGGGACTTCCGATCGGTCGGCCGCGGGGCCGTTCGCTTCGAGGAAATCATTCGCGCGTTGAACGCCGTCGGCTACAGCGGGCCGCTCTCAGTCGAATGGGAAGACTGCGGTATGGAGCGCGAACATGGTGCTCGTGAAGCAGCTCAGTTCTGCAAGAACGTAGACTTTACGCCGTCGAATCGCCGGTTCGATTCGGCGTTCGAGAAATAGCCTCCGTAGGTTGGGCACTCTCGCCCGACCAAGTGGTTCAAATGATGGGCAAGAGTGCCCATTCCACGAAAACTCAACAGCCCGTTTGCGAGGAGTCGCGGCGGGCTGTTTTGCATTCGGAAGTGATGCCATGAAATTGAAAGAGTTGCTCCAGCGTGCTCACAAGTTGGCCGACCATTACTGTGTCACAAACGGGAAGAAGTTTCGGCTCAAAGACGTCGATCCGGGCGATACGGCTTGGCTGAAGGACGAGCACAAACCACTCGCGGAACAGGTACTCCAGGAGGGGATCGAGGCTCTTGCCGAGTTGCAGGAGCGACTTTATGCCCAGGACCGCCGATCGGTGCTGTTGATCTTTCAAGCGATGGACGCTGCCGGCAAAGACGGAGCGATCAAGCATGTCATGTCGGGGATCAATCCGCAGGGCTGCCAAGTCTTCTCATTCAAAGCTCCGACCAGCGAAGATCTCGATCACGACTATTTGTGGCGTTGCCTGAAGTGTCTGCCGGAGCGTGGCCGCATCGGCATCTTCAACCGCTCGTACTACGAAGAGACGCTCGTCGTCCGCGTGCATCCAGAGATTCTCAAAAAGCAGAAGCTGCCCCCCGAACTGGTCACGAAACACATCTGGGACGAACGCTTCGAGGACATCCGCAACCTCGAGCAGTACCTGACTCGCAACGGCGTCGTCGTGCGGAAATTCTTTTTGCACGTCTCGAAGAAGGAACAGCTCAACCGCTTTCTCAGCCGCTTGGACGAACCCTCGAAGAGCTGGAAGTTCTCGATCGCCGACGCCCAGGAGCGCGAGCATTGGGGGGACTACATGAAGGCATACGAAGACATGATTCGCCACACCTCGACAAAGGACTCGCCGTGGTACGTCGTTCCCGCTGACAACAAGTGGTTCACGCGGATCGTGGTCGCCGCTGTCGTCATCGACACATTGTCGTCGCTCGACCTGCACTACCCAAAAGTTGACGAGGCCAAACTCCAGGAACTCGTGGCCGTCCGGGAAGCCTTGCTGAACGGGAAGTGACGCCACGAGTGCAAGCTCAGCGGTCGCTCCGCCGACTGACCGCAGTTAGACTGTTTCATGGCACGAGACGGTCGCGTTATCCCGGTGTCGATTGCGCTTGAATGTGAGGTCTTGAAGATGGCACTCAGTCGACGCAGGTTTTTGGCTCTGGCATTGGGAGCGGGCGCGGCATTCGGTGCCGGTGGCCTGGTTTGGCGAGAGTGTCACGCACGGCCAGTCACTCGAAGAGCGTGGGCACTTGGCTCCGACGTCTCGATGACAGTCATGGGAATTTCCGCACCGGCCGCCGACCGAGCACTCGATGCGGCCTTTGCGGAGTTAGAAATTGTCGAGCAGGCGATGAGCTTGTATCGTCCTGACAGCCAGGTCTGTCGGCTGAATCGACATCGGGTTCTCGATCGGCCGCACGCGTACTTGCTCGAAGTCCTCGCGATGGCCGAGCAAACAGCGCGGAGTTCCGACGGCGCGTTTGACATCACCGTGCAACCGTTGTGGGAATTGTTTGCCGCCTGTCGAAAACAAGGTCGACTGCCGACCGATGCCGAAATCGCCACCGCTCGCGACAGGGTCGATTGGCGAGCGGTCGAAGTGTCACGCGATCGAATTCGTCTGCACGCACCCGCGACCGCAATCACGCTCAACGGGATCGCTCAAGGCTTCGCCGCTGATCGAGCCATTGCCGTTCTGCAACAGCATGGCGTCGAGCATGCGCTCATCAACTCCGGCGAGATCCGAGGCCTCGGCCGCAAGTCGAGCGGTCAGAAGTGGACCGTCGGCGTGCAACATCCGCGAGATCCCGAGGCATTCGTCGGCGTCGCGGCGCTCGACGGCCGCTCGCTGGCGACGTCCGGCGATTACGAAACGACGTTCTCGACAGACTTCGCTCGCAATCACATTTTTAATCCGCGCACCGGTCAGTCCCCGACCTCGGTTGCCAGCGTCAGTATCGTTGCTCCGACCGCGATGCAGGCTGACGCTCTCAGCACTGCGGCGATGGTGCTTGGCCCTGATCGGACGCGAGTGTTGATCGAATCGCTTCCCGACGCCGATGCTCTATTCGTTTTGAAGGATGGCCGAACGTTGCGCACGCAGGGCTTTCCGTTGATGCAGGAAAATGAAAACGGCTGACGGTCACTGGCCCTCGGCATTCGTCCGGCTGAACGCCGGGAACTGAATGGCGGCAGCCATGAGCCTATTCACTTGACCAAGACACGGCTTCATCAGGACGACTTCCATGTGGACTCTGCTTGTTGCGTTCTTATTGTTGTTTACGGCGACGACCCAAGCTGAAGGAACGCGCGCGGAACTCGATAAGCTGATCGACCGCGAGGGGAAAACTCCGCCGGCGTGGTTCAAGGAGACGCCGTTGAATTATCCGAAGTCACTCGACCTCTCGTGGCCAATGAAGCCGCCGCCGGGTTGGGACAATCAAAAGAACGTCGGGCAGTTCGTGTGGGATGTGGTGAATCCGAATCCCAGCCGTTGGCGCGAGGGAGTCAAGCTGATGCACCATCTGCTGACACAGCACAAGGACGACCCAGAGAAGCGTGAACGAGCAATGCTGACGCTGTGCCACATGTATCACAACTTGCTGGAGGATTACGCTCGCGCCGCGTTCTGGTGTCGAGCGGTCGGCGTTGAAAAAGACCCGGAAGAGTACGCACGGTCGGCCGTCCTTCTCGCCGAGTGTTACTGGCGGCTCGGTTATCGCGAAGAGGCTGTAAAACTGCTCGCGAAGACACCCCCCGGATTGATGCATGCAACGTTGCTGGGGAGCCTGGGGGAGATCGACCGTGCGATCGCGATGGCTCTGGAGGAGACCAACGATGACTCTACCGGCTCCGCGACGCTGGCCGTCGCCGACCTTTGCCGACTGGCGGGTCGTTATCCGGAAGCGATCAGGCACTACCAGACAGTGCTGTATATCAACGTTCTCGAAAAACCCCTTCCCGGTTGGCTCATAAGAAACCGTAACCGAGCCACCGCCAGCATCACGGCGATCAAGGCAATCGAGTTGTTCGATCCGAAAAAGGTCGCCGACGGCAAGCATGTCGCTGCCAGCCAAGGTTACGAGGGGCCGGTCGAAGTCACCGTGACCATGAAATCGGGACGCATCACGGACGTCGCTGTGACCAAGCACCGTGAGAAGCAGTTTTATTCAGCGATCAACGACACATCTGCGAAGATTCTTAAAAAGCAAAGCGTGAAGGGGGTCGACACAACCAGCAACGCCACGATCACGTCTGAAGCGATCATCAACGCGACCGCCAAAGCACTGGCACGCTGACCCGAAGCGTCCGCGAAGGCGAATGCTTCACCGATTCCTCAATTCGAAGTCTTGTGAAGCGCTCGCCTTCGCGGGCGCTTCGGGTTAGTGTGGCTCCCACAATGCGACTCGACCTCTTCCTGCCGTTCGTGAAGAAAAACAAAGCCGGCGCGGTGCGGCGGTGGTTGAGCCGCATTGGGCCGACGTGGCTCTCGTCGCCGGTGCGGCGAGTGATTCAGACGGTCTGTTTTGTTGCGTTCTTCGTGCTGTTCTTCTACGTCTGCTGGCCGTACACGGCTCGGCCGGTTGAGGGAGCGAAGGATTGGCCGTCGCACTATGCCAACGACCTTGCTCGGAAAGAAAAGGTCGCGGCCGAGTTCTTTCTGGTGATCGATCCGTTAGTGAGCCTTTCGACGGCACTGGCCTCGCGAGCGTGGGTCTGGTCGCTGACGAGTGCCGGAATCATCTTGCTGGTCTGCGTTTTTGTTCCTCGTGGGTTCTGCGGGTATCTCTGCCCGCTGGGTACATTGATCGACTTGTTCGACTGGTCGATCGGTTCGCGCGTGAAACGCTTCCGAGTTGGCGACAACGGCTGGTGGGTTCACATCAAGTACTACGTTTTATTGGCGACACTGGTCGCGGCGGCGTGTGGAGTGTTGGTCTCTGGCTTCGTCGCAGCTATCCCGGTCCTGACTCGCGGGTTGCTGTTCGCGATCTCGCCGTGGCAAACGGCTCTTCAACGGGGTTGGCATCTTGTGCCGCCGGTCCATGCCGGGCACTTTGTGTCGCTGGCTCTGTTCGCGGTCGTGTTGGGATTGGGATTGCTCAAGCCGCGATTCTGGTGCCGTTACGTTTGTCCGAGCGGCGCGGTGTTTTCGTTCGGCAATTTGTTTCGAGTCACCGAGCGGAAGGTCGAGAGCTCCTGCATCAACTGCAACAAGTGTGTCGAGATTTGCCCGTTTGATGCGATTAAGCCGGACTTCCTGACTCGCACGACAGACTGCACACTCTGCCAATCGTGCGGCGGAGTTTGTCCGACTCAGGCGATCAAGTTCGTCGAGCGTTGGAATCTCGTGCAACTGAAACTGCCGAATGATCCACCGACCGGCGATGGTCCGCTTGGCCGTCGCGGGTTCCTCGCAGCGGGTATCGGGTTTGCGTCGGGAGTGCTTGGCGGGCTTGGCCTCGCCGTCGCGGGGAAGGCATCGGGAGCGAACCTTGATGACCCGAATGCGTGGCGACCGGTGCGTCCCCCTGGCAGCGTTCGAGAAGACAAGTTCTTGCAGATGTGCATTCGCTGTGGCGAATGTTTCAAAGCCTGCCCAAACGACGTGCTGCACCCATTGCGGTTTCAACAGGGACTTGATGGCCTGTGGACTCCGCACGTGGTCGCCGATTGGGCCGGCTGCGAATCGAGCTGCAATGCCTGCGGCCAAGTCTGTCCGACTGGAGCCATCCGAGCGTTGCCGCTGGAAGAAAAGCGAGTTGCCCGCATCGGACTGGCTGCAGTGAATCTGCAAACCTGTCTGCCGTATGCCGGCCGCGAAGCGTGTCAGCTTTGCGTTGATGAGTGTCATCATGCCGGCTATCACGCGATCGAATTCACGCGCGTCGGCACCGAAGTCGATTCCGCCGGCAATCCCATCGAGGATTCGGGATTCCTCGCGCCGGTCGTGCTGTCGGATAAATGTGTCGGTTGTGGCTTGTGCCAGACCCGCTGCTATGGCATCAATGTCGCCGACAAAGGTTTTTTTCCCGAATCTGCAATCGTGATCGTCGCCGGAACCGGCAAGGAAGATCGAATAATGACAGGTTCGTATGTCGCACTTCGAGAAGCCGAGAGAACGGCTCGCGGTGCTGACCGACAGCAGCAACCGACGCCCGACAGCTACCTTCCTGACTTCTTGAAATGAAGCGGCAGTAACCCCTGAGCCTCGACCTCCAACTATTCTCCACCATGTCCGTCGTGCAGTTTTCATGTCCGTCGTGCCAGGCACCGCTGCGGTTGCAGAACCGAGCATTGTTTGTCGGCCGGACTTTCGACTGCCCGGATTGCCACGAGTCGTTGTTGATCGAAGCCGACGGTTCCACGGGGGTGAAAGCCAAGGCGTTGGGTGGCTCCCGTCAACTAGCCCGACGCGCCAGCGAGGGGGCAGGTCTCTCCGCCATCGGCGAATCCTCGCCGGCGCGTCAGGCGAATTTGAAAACTGCATCGAGTGTTTCAGACCTCGGCGTTTCGTTGCCACCGCGACCATCGGCTTGGGATCGTTTGAGCCGGCGGCCCGCTGTGCTGGGGTGGATTGTCGCCGCTGTCTTTGCCGTGATCCTGCTGATCATCGTAAAGCCCGGTCGCGAGGGCAGACTGACTGAGTCGCCTCCACCAGCCAAAGAAGACTCTCAACCCACGGAATCCACTTTCGAGAACAAACCGGCCATTGAAAAGCCAGATAGAGTGGCTCCCAAGACCGTCGCTGAACTCGAACCAGCCGTTCCTGAAATCGACTCTCCGAAGGTCGTCGACAAGCTGGAATTACCGCCGCTTCCCGAACCGCCTGCGCCGGTAGAACCCGCTCCTGTCGCCGAGAAGCCGCCTGCGGAAGAGGTCAAGCCTGTTGTTCCGGCCGTTCTGTCTCCCGAAGCAGTCGAGGCCAAGTTGCAGCAGAAGATCGTGCGATTCGATCAATCGAAGCCGGTGCCATTCGTCAAAGTCTTGGAAACCGTGGAAGAACTTGCCGGAGTCTCTATCGTCTGGGAATTGGACCGTGTCGATGACCAACAACTGCAAAAGCCGGTCACACTGCAGTTGAAACAGACGACGGTGGGGGAGATTCTCGATACGCTGCTCAAGCAAGTCAGTTTGGAACGGCGAACCGTCAATGGCCGCATCGAACTGCATCCATCCGTCCAGAAAGATTGATAACACAACGGAGTCATGCTCGTGGAGTTGGACGACACGATTTGCTACTGCTTTCACATCTCGAAGCGGAAGATTTTCAACTTCCTGCGGATTCATCAGCCGCGTCGAGCCAGCCAGCTCTCCGAATGCGGGGGAGCCGGAACCGGTTGTGGCTGGTGCGTTCCATTCCTCAAACGCTACTTCGAGGCCGCGAACAATCCTGAGTCGGCAGATGATTCGCTGACTCCCGCCGAGTATGCACAACAGCGGGGCCAGTACATTAAAGCTGGCAAGGGGATTCCAGCTCCGGGCGCAATCCCGCCACCGAAGTGATGCTTGCGTCGACCGGACGACGACGTCTCATCGGATTGTTCGGGCGTGGGAGTCCGAACTACGAACCCGCTTTCTTTGCTGGAGCCTTTGGCGGGTTGAACAGCTTGTCGTTGATCGTTTTGACCTTCTCGCCAACAGAAGCGACTTCGACGCTTCCTTTGAGCGTGAGCGTCTTCGGGGGTTCGCAGCGGTCGTCGCTACAGGCCTGATATTTGACGAGCAATTCAAATTCTTCCATCTTGCCCGCAGCGTCTTCGGGGACCTCGATCGTACCAAACAGGACGACTTGGCCTTCGTAGACGACGATCGGTTCGGGAGCACCGGGAGGGGTGAATTTGTGCCCCTTGGGATATTTCACGTTGAGCAGTTTACTGCCGAGTTTGGTTTTTATGGTGAAGGTGGTCGGCGACTGGAACTCTGGGTCGGGCGGGTTCTGATTGATGTGCCAGCCCTCCTTGACATCGAGCACCATTGCGACGCGGCACGAGCCTCCGGCCGGCAGACGATCGACGTTCAGATGCGCCTCGGCTGCGATGATGTCGGTCTTCTTCGTTTTTTCGGCAGGCTCTGACTTCGGCGAACTCTTGGGAAGCTTGTCGGTGAGCGGTGCCGGATTGGTCGGCTCCCGTTTCGGTTTGGCGGCGACGTCGATGACTTCTTCTCCGGACGCCGGCTGGATGATCGGATCAACGCCGTTGCGAGAGGCTCCGAAGTTAGGCTTGTCGAGGAACTCGAACAGACCAAGGGCCATGTTCGCGAAGCCACCCGGCGCATCCTGCATGGAGCCGGCGGCGGCCTTCAGGGTTTGCTCGGCCTTTTCACGGTAACTCTCGTTCTTGGTCAGATCTGCCAGTCGAATCAGGTTGCGGACGGCCACGCTGTTGCCCGACGGCACCACTGAGTCGTAGCGGTCCTTCGACCGCGCGAGTAGTTCTTCGTGATCGATCGCCGTAAAGAAGAAGCCGCTGTTCTGTTCGTCCCAGAAGAGCTTCAATTGGTCGTCGGTCAGCCGGCTAGCGGCATTGAGCCACTTCAGTTCCTGCGTTGCGAAGTGCAGCGCGATCAGGCCATCGACCAGAAACGTGTAGTCATCGAGATACGCCAGGATCGGGCTGGCCGAGCCGCGATAGCTGCGGTGCAGACGCCCCTCTTTGTCACGCAGTTCGGTGACGACGAACATCGCAGCTCGTTCGGCGGCGTTAACATAGTCGGCTCGGTTCAAGCGAGCACCGGCGTTCGACAACGCTCGGATCATCAGCCCGTTCCAGCCGGTGAGCACCTTGTCGTCAGTCAGCGGTTGCGGCCGACGGTTGCGAGTCGCGAGGAGTTTCTGTTTCGCGGCGGTCAATTGTCGGTCGAGGTCTTCGGGGGACATTTTCAGCTTCGAGGCGATCTGATCGAGCGGTTGCGGATGGTGCAGGACGTAGCCGACCTCAAACGTATTTTTCTCTTTCAGTCCGTAGGCGAGCTTGAAGGTCTCCGCCTCGGCGCCGAGCAGTTGGTCGATCTCTCGATCGGACCAGACGTAGCTTTTCCCCTCGACATCCTCGCTGTCGGCGTCGAGGGCCGAGAAGAACCCGCCGCGTTTGTCAGTCATCTCGCGAAGAACGAAGTCGCAAATCTCTTCAGCGATCAACTTGTGAGCCGGGGACTTTGTTTGTCGAAATGCTTCGACGTAGACGTCGGCGAGTTGTGCGTTGTCGTACAACATCTTCTCGAAGTGCGGCACCTTCCACGCTCGGTCAGTGCTGTAACGGTGGAAGCCTCCGGCCAGATGATCCCGAATGCCCCCCGCCGCCATCGCATCGAGCGTAAAAGTGACTTTCGCTCGCAGTGCGTCATCTTGGTCTCGCTTGGCTGCGTACAGCAGCAGGGCGAGCTTGCTCGGCACCGGGAACTTCGGAGCGTTCGTGCGTGCGGGATTGAAGTCGAAGCCGCCAAACTTCGCATCGTGGGTGCCGGCAAGTTGCTTGACCGTCGCGGCAGCGAGTTCCGCAGTGAGCGGCGTTTCTTGCAGCGTGATCTTTGCCGACATCACACGGCGAATGTTGGTCGTCAGGACTTCGGCGTTCGCTTCGAGCGACTTGCGATCGTCTCGCCATAAATCCGAGATGCGTTTCATCACGGTCGGGAAGCCCATGCGACCCTCTGAATCGTCCGGCGGGAAGTAGGTCCCACCGGCAATTGGTTTCCCTTCGGCTGTCATGAACATCGACAGCGGCCAGCCGCCGTTCTGATCGGAACCGCTCAGCCGAAAATAAACCGACAACGCCGTCATGTAGATGTCGTCGACATCGGGGCGTTCTTCGCGGTCTACTTTCACGCACACAAAGTGCTCGTTTATGAACTTGGCAATCTCCTCGTTCGAGAAGACCAGCCGTTCCATGACGTGGCACCAGTGGCAACTGGTGTAGCCGATCGAGAGGAAGATCAGCTTTTCTTCCTTCTTCGCCTTTGCAAACGCTTCCGGTCCCCAAGGGAACCAGTCGACGGGGTTGTGAGCGTGCATCAGCAGGTAAGGACTGGACTCCTTCGCCAGCCGATTGGCCTTGCCGACTTTGGGAGTCGCTTTCTTGGCGACAGCAGGCTCTTCGGCGAACGCGGTGCGGATCGGTGACTTGCCGGAAACATCGTCGTCGCGTTCGTTCTCCAGTTTGTCCGCTTCGGAGCCACCGGCCTGTCGCATCAATTCATCGACCTGCGCGAGTTCCTTTTCCAGCCTCGGGTCGGCATTTCCTTTCGCTGGGCGAGCCGGCTTGCGCGTTGCAGAGGACTCAGTAGGAGCGGATCCGCCCTTCGACTTCTGGGGTTTGACGACAACCGCACCTTGGTCGGCGTCGATGCAACCGACGGCGGACAGCGCCAGCAGCCAACAGGCAAGCGAGGTGATGATCGAAACTCGAAACTCGAAACCTAAAAACGAAACCGGCCGGATCGGTGTTTGCAATGATTCAGCGCAACTCATAGTCGGTCCCCGTTCCTTCGGGTCTTCACGCGGCGATTTTGGATTGCGAGTCTCGATTTTCCAGGAAGCATCGAAGCGTTGATGTACCCAAACCGGTCATTTCGGAACAGGCGTCTTTTCCAAGATTTGGCGGATGACGGACTTCACGCGATCTCGCTGACCCTCGCGGGCAAGCCCCTTGCTGATGGCTCGGTGAGACAAAACCGGGACGGCCAGCCGCTTGATATCGTCGGGAATGACGAATACTCGCTGTTCGAGCAGAGCATAGCTCTGAGCCGCTCGGTACAGCGTCAACGCCCCACGCGTGCTGATTCCCAGTGACAATTCCGGGTGTGTCCGAGTCGCCTGGACGATCCGCAGCAGGTACTCGTTAATCGAGTCATCCACCCGCACGTCGCGGACTGCCTGCTGCAACTGGGCGAGTTGCTCCAGCGTCATGGCCGGCTGCAACGCATCGACCGGCTCACCCACCCGATGGCTGGTGAGGATTTCCTTTTCGACCGAGAGTTCGGGGTACCCGATATCGATGCAGAGCATGAATCGATCGAGTTGGTTCTCCGGCAGAGCAAACGTCCCCTCGTACTCGAAGGGATTCTGCGTCGCCAACACGAAGAACGGCCGCTTGAGCGCGTAGGTGTGCCCCTCGATTGAGACTTGCAATTCGTTCATCGCTTCCAGCAAGGCCGACTGCGTTCGGGGCGTCGTGCGGTTGATCTCGTCGATTAGCAGGATGTGCGAGAAAATCGGCCCGTGCCGAAACTCGAACTCCCCTCGATTCGGCCAGTAAATGCTGCTGCCGAGAATGTCGCTGGGGAGCATGTCGGGGGTGCATTGCAGCCGCTTGAAGTCGCAGTTGATGCTCTTGGCCAGTGCCTTTGCCAGCGATGTCTTGCCGACGCCGGGAGCATCCTCAATCAGGATGTGTCCCTCGGCCAAGAGCGCGACAATGGCGAGATGCACCGGTTCCGGCTTCCCCAGCAAAGCCCTTGAGACGTTTGCTTCGAGGGCTTTGATCCACGCGAAATGTTCTTGCGACACAGTCGCTCCTGAATTGGATGATGAGGCGGCGATAATATGCGGAAAGGATAGAGAGTTGGCCAGCGGACGGCATCCGTCCACGCATCAGGTAAGTGTGCGAGAGTTCATCAACCCGAGCGTTTTCCGGAGCGTTCCCAAATGGCGAGCGTTCCCAACGACAGGCCGACGACGGTGGCCGTGATTGAGCCAATCGCCAGCTTGTACGACGAGACAATGACCGCCGAGAGGACTCCACTTAGCAGCGTCAGATTCAGCCACGTCACGATCCCCAATCCACCGGGCAGAAGACGTCGAGTTGCTCCCGTCTTGCCTCGGAATTCGTTGAGCGTCACGGCCAGCACGACCAGCACGCCGACGATCAGTCCTTGAAACTCGTCCGGCTGCGTCTTGACCGTCTTGGCCACCGAATCGATCACGACTCGCAGGAACAAGGCGCCAAGCGCGATGCCGGGAATCGTGCCGATGCCTCCAGCGAGACTGCATCCACCGACGACGCTCGCGGCGATCGCATTGAGCTCGTAGCCGATTCCAATTGACGCTGGGTTCGCGACGCCGACGAAGCTCGTGTAGAGGATGCCCGCGACCGCCGCCGTCATCGAGCCGAAGCAATACGCCAGCCACTTCAACCGCTCGGTGCGAATGCCGCTGAGCCGAGCCGCCGCTTCGTTGCCACCCATCGCGTACAGATGCCGGCCGGTGATGGTCTTGCTCAACAAGAGCCATGTTGCAGCCGCCAGTACGACGAAGATCGCCAGCGGAATCCACCAGTCCTTGCCGAGCATCCCGAACAGTTTGTCATAGACGTAAATTTGCGTGTTCGGTTTGCCGGAGACGGCTCGCGTCACGTCCTGCATCAGCACGCGAGCCAAACTGCGCAGCCCAACCAGCGAAGCCAGCGTCGCCACGAACGGCGGCAAGCGGATCACCGTAACCAGCCAAGCATGCAAGCTGCCGATCAGAAATGCGGAGACCATCGTCCCGGCAAACGCGACTGCCAACACCCAGATCGGCAGGTCGTTCGTCAACGGAGTCCCGCGCGCATCAACCGGAGCGAGCCAGTAAACCAGCGACGCACAGA
>VGZH01000111.1 GCA_016872645.1 Planctomycetota bacterium
GAGACTCGGCGGCGAACACGGAACCGCGATTGTTCCCGGCAAGTCCGAAGAAAGCTCGCTTGGCAAACGAGTTCGGGCCACAGAGAACTCCGAACGAATGCTTCCCGCGGGGGATCGGCTGTCAGCGGAAGAGATTGAACTTTTGCAACGCTGGATCGAATTCGGTTCCGTCGGATCTGCCGACGAAGCCACTTAAAAAGATCCGAAAGCGCACTGAGCGTTGCAGACACCTCGCCGACCGGCAGTCCCAAAGAATGACCCAGCGCGAGCAGCAGCGATTCCCATTGACTAGTTCTTCTCGACAACGCGGACCGTTAAAGGAATCGTCGCGTTTCGCATGTACGACTTGAGCTCGCAGCCGGAGTATTGTCAGTTGCGAGCCTTCTGCGAACCTTACGACGTGCACAAGGATCGACTACCAGGGGAAGTGGATCGCATTGCGCGACAACCCACTGACGGCTCGTGCGGTCGTCAATCACATTTAGATGCGGCATTTTGGTGTACCGCAGGTCGCCAGCGTGTTCGACTTCGGCGTCAGCGGCACACCCCTAACGCACTCGGATCTGTCCGATTGGCTAGCCGTCGAATTCATGGAGTCTGGTTGGGATCAGAGACACCTGCATCGGCTGATCGTCCTGAGCGACGCTTACCGACTCGCGATGTCGACACCGAAGTCGAGCGAACTGACCAAACACAATTCCGCCATCGACCCGGAGGACCTGATTTATGTGCTGCTCAATCATCACGAATTCGTGACGGCGTCCTGAAATCGGCCGGCCATTTTTGCCGACTCTCGCACTGATTGACGCTATTCGCTGATTCGCATCAGGCAGGAAGGCTGACCTGGAATACGTCTCGCGAAATCTGCCGAAGTCGCGTTGACACGATTTTGCGATTCGGTCTATCACTCGCTCGCTCGCTTGCCGCACGGCAAAACAAGCATCCCTTCTGGTGCCTCCCCTCCGCCCATTCCGGGCCACTTCCCTTCGCAGCGTCGCGAACTTCGCTCCACTGCATTCCGTCTGAATTCGCCCTTCCCCTCCTGAGTCATCTTCTTGCATCCCCTCGTGACGGCATTCGTCCGTCGGAATTCCCCGTCTGCTTTTCATGGATCACGCCATGCACTCAACCCCGTTTCGCCCTGATTTCTCTGCGACGGCGGCAGTCGCCGGTCGATTTCCCGCGACCGCTCGCGTTTTGACGTGCCTCTCAAACGCGACAATTCGCGCCGCACTCGAAAACACCGCGGGAGCCTGCATTTCGGCCGAACCCAATCGGTCACTGGACCAAGCGACGGCATTGCTGCTTCGAGAACCAACTCCACTGGTGATCGTTGACGAGACTACGTTGACTTCCGCCAGTAACACGGACTTCGGTTCTCGGCCGATTCGTGATTTCGCCTCTGCGCTCGTGACCAACAGTGGCTGCACACAATTGATCGTGATCTCCGAATCCACGAACGCACTCTCTTTGCCAAATGGCCTGCATTCCGAAGAGATCGCCTCACGACTGACCATGCTCAACGAGCGAGACTTTTCGGGAACCGCGTGGAAGTCGATCCTCGCGATGGCGATTCGACACGCCGATTCGCAGCAGATTCATCGGCAGACGGCGTGTCCGGTTTCGCAGACTCATTCGCTTCGCGAAGTCTTGGGCGGAAGTGCGCGCATGGAGAAACTTTTTGAGGCAATCGACTTTGCTGCCGCCTGCGACACCCCCATTTTGATCTGTGGTGAGTCGGGCACCGGCACTAGCCTGCTGGCGAATGCGATCCACGATGGCAGTTCACGATCAGCTCAACCATTCGTCCGAGTTCACAGCCGGTCGCTGACGCTGGAACAACTCAACGATTTGTTGTGCGTCGATGTCCCCGACTCTGAAGTCGCCACGCTGCCGCTCGACACTCCGACACGCCCCGCCGGCGGAACGCTGTTCCTGGACGAATTCGACGAGCTCCCGGTTGCGTTGCAGAAACCGCTGTGTCGCTTCGTCGCTCGGCAACAGGAGCTGGCAGACGGCTCGCAAGGCCGTCATCGCTCGATCGTCCGCATCATCGCTTCGACGCATCAGAATCTCGACCTGCCGACTCGCCAAACGCTCGGCCTGGAGATCCTCATTCGCGGACTGAACGCCGAACGACTGCTCGTGCCGCCAGTTCGCGAGCGTCCCGAAGATATCGCGCCGCTGGCCGAACAATTCTTCATTCGCTGGGCCTTGCAGGAAGATCAACCTCGACCGCGATTGACTCGCAACGCGTTGGAGTCTCTGAAGTCGCACCTCTGGACCGGAAACCTTCGCGAACTTTACACCGTGTTGAGAAACACCGCGATCGTCGCCAACGGCAACGATATCACGACCGATATGCTGCAACCTTGGCTCGCGAAGACCGAGACCCCGGACGGCACTGAAGTTCCACGTATGACACTTGCCGACATGGAACGGCAGCTTATCGAAACCACGTTCACTCGCTGTGGAGGCAACCGCGAGAAGACCGCTAGTTCGCTCGACATCGGACTCCGCACACTCTCCGGCAAGCTCCGCGAATACGGCTACCCGCCACGCGGCGGACCGGGGTCGAACCTCAAAGCGGCGTAGGTGGGGATCAGCGATTGGGGGCCAGGGATCAGAAAACAACCCCCGGCTCCGATCACTGCTCATACTCCCCTGATCCCTGACCCCTGACCCGTGACCCTTGCTCATGGATGAATTGCGACGACACGCGGCCCCAATCGTTGATCGTTGGCAGCGACTCGCGCGCGGCCAACGCATCGGGATGGTCACTGTGCTCTTCACCAGCGCGGTCGGGTTTGCATTTCTGCTGAGCCGACCTGCCACAAGCTGGCAACCGATCGCCGATGGCCGCGAATTCTCCACGTCGGAGATTGCGGCCATTCAATCCGCGTGGCAACAAGCCGGTCTCAAGTCGTTTCGTCGCGACTCTCGCAAGTTGCTTGTGCCGTCGGCGGAGGTCGCTCGCTTCACCGCCGCGATGCCGAAATCGCACCGTGATGACGGTGACCCCGCGGACGATCGACGACCGGCGAAGGCGAAAGTTAACCTCTTCACCAGTCACGAAGAACTGGAGCAACTCAAAGACCACGACCTGCGTGACACGCTGCGAAGGCACTTAAAGGCCATCCCCGCGATCGCTGACGCCGACGTGATTTGGGCACGCGGCAGAGGACGATCAGTCTTTGCGAGCCGCTCCAAAGTGACAGCCACGATCAGCGTGCTGCCGCGAGACGGACACGACCTCACGCCGGAACTCGCACAGTCGCTGCGCACGGCCGTTGCGGGAATGATCCCCGATCTTAATGCGGAAGACGTCGTCGTACTCGACCAATCGACCGGACTCACCGTTTCCGATGATTCGGACGTTGTGATTGCCGAACAACGCCGCCGACAGAACGAGCGACTCGCTCGACAGCTCGAATCGCGAATCGCTGCCGTCCTCGCACACATTCCTGACGCAACCGTACAGGCCAAGCTCGTCGAAGTGCCGCAATCGACGAACCGCCACACAGCCGCGAAACCCAACTTTGGATTGGCAATCGTCTGGGCCGCAGAATCGTCCGATAACCTCGTCGAGTTCTCGCCGAACATCTCACCAGACGGCAACAATTCGACGGATTCGGCTGTGAATGGCACTGCCACCGGGCCGGCATGGCACATCGCGATTCAAATTCCACAGGCCTCTTTCGATGCTCACATCGCTCAACAACTGCTCACCTCAGAACACCGCGCAACAAGCCCCGATGATCTCTGCGACGCGGAGTACGCTCGACTGCGACATCTCGTCCGGAACCAACTTCCGCCTGACGCGACGCTCGCCGAGTTGTCGATCACTCCAGCCACGACCTCGACGGCAGCAACTCTCCAAGCCGTCCCATTTTCCGCATGGCCACACGTCATTTGTGGATTCTTCGCGGTCCTCTGCCTCGCGCTGACCGTCCGCCGCTGGAAACCAGACGCCGCCATGCACATGACGCGTCGTTCCTCGGAACAGTCCCCACCAAGAGTTGAATCAATCGGAGAACTGACGCTCGCGGATCCCCCGGTTGCCAAAGACGAAATCTGCGTCGAATCACCAAGTCCTATCGAATCACTCTCCAACCTCGCACGTCTGCAACAGCTCGATCCGCAAACGCTCGCCGACGCGCTGCGACACGAACGCCCGCAAGCCATCGCAGTCCTGCTGACTCGATTTCCGACAAAGCTCGCCTCGGCATGCCTGTCGCGGTTCGCGACGTCGTTGCAGACAGACGTGATCCGCCGCCTCAAGTCGCTCGGCGAAGTCCCTGAAGAACTGGTCACGGAAATCGCACACGCTGTCTGCGAACGAATGACTCCCGCGGCTGAGCCGGTTTCACTCCAGCCGACCAACCGCATCGCCCACTTGCTGCCTGAATCTCCAACGCAGAGGGCCTTCGCGTGACCACCGCCACACGCATTCTTAAAACCGATCCACGCAACGACTCCGCAAGTCGGGTCCGCCTGACCGACCTCTCTGAGCCGATCGGATCACGATTCGAGTCGTCCGCCTTTGAGCCGTTAACCTTGCCGATCGGACCGCCGTCGCGTTGCGAACAACAGGTTGATTCCCGGCTGGATTCCGCACTGGCCGCACTGCAACGCGTCGCTGACCGACTGCACGCCCAACAAGACGATTGGCTCGATCGAAACCAGCAAGAGGCCGTACGACTCGGAGTCGCCATCGCCGAACGCCTGCTCCGTCGCACGCTCGCCATTCAGCCCGAAGCGATTTTCGACTTGATCCGCTCCGCCCTCGAATGGTCCGTCGGTACCGATCACCTGCGAGTCCACCTGCATCCCGCCGATGCGGGACTCGTCGCAGATGCGGCACTTCCACACGATGCGGAGCGCAAAATCGAATTTCTTCCAGACGCCTCGCTTACACGCGGCGATTGCCTCATCGAATCACTGAATGGTCAAACGGACGCGCGGCTCGAAGTCATTCTGCAACGCATCACCGACGAACTGCTTGCGGAGTAAATTCATCCATGCTCGCCCTCGCTGAACGAGTCTCGGACATCATTCCCGTCGGACTGACCGGCCGAGTCACCCGGCTGAGCGGCCTGACCATCGCCGCCGCTGATTTTCCGGTCCCGGTCGGCGCCTTGTGCCAAGTCCATCGCGGTCCACAACAACTCGCCGAAGCCGAGGTCGTCGGCTTCGGCAACCAAGAAACGCTTCTGCTTCCGCTCGGCGACATCACCGGCCTGCGTCGCGGCGATTTGATTTCACTGCGAAACTCGGCACCGCAAGTTCGAGTCGGCGAGCAAATGCTTGGCCGAGTCTTTAACGCTCTCGGTGAGATTCTTGATGACGGCGTTCGACCCGCTCTTCCACATCGTCGCACGTTGTACGGCGCACCTCCGGCGTCAATGAGTCGGAAACGAATTTCCGATCCACTCAGCACCGGCATCCGCGCGGTCGACGCGCTGCTGACGTGCGGTAAGGGGCAACGCGTCGGGCTCTTTGCCGGAAGCGGTGTCGGAAAGAGCACGCTGCTCGGTCAAATCGCTCGCGGCAGCCGGGCGGACGTCAACGTCATCGTGCTCGTCGGCGAACGTGGCCGCGAAGTGCGAGAATTCCTTGAAAAGGGCCTTGGCCCTGACGGTCTGAGTCGCAGCGTTGTCATCGTCGCAACGGGCGACGAAGCGCCGACGCTTCGCCTCCGAGCCGCTCACTTCGGCACGACTGTTGCCGAGTTCTTCCGTGATCATGGCCACGATGTGTTGCTGCTCGTCGATTCGCTGACTCGCTTCACACACGCCCAACGTGAAGTCGGATTCGCTGCCGGGGAACCTCCTGCCGCTCGTGGATTTCCTCCCAGCGTTTTCAGTGCGTTGCCGAAACTCGTCGAACGAACTGGCCAGTCCGAATCCGGCAGCATCACCGGCCTGTACACGGTCCTCGTCGACGGCGATGACTTCAATGAACCGATCGCCGACGCAGTTCGCGGACTGCTGGATGGTCACTGGGTTTTGTCTCGACGCCTTGCCGAACAGGCTCATTGGCCAGCACTCGATGTTCTCGCCAGCGTCAGCCGAGTGATGCCCGATGTCACGTCGCCCCAGCATCGTGCCACCGCCGACCAGTTCAAGCGAGCACTGGCTGCGTTTCGCCACCACGAGGACATGATCTCGGTCGGAGCCTATCAACCCGGCTCGCACCCGCTGGTCGATGCCGCCCTTCGCGAGCGTCCTCGTTGGACCGAGTTCCTGCAACAGTCGGTCGACCAAGCCACCGAATTTACAGATACACTCAGCAGGTTGCGGCAGCTTGCCGAACGACTCTCATAACTCCTTGATGCGTGGAATCTCGATGTCCGTGTTGTCACCTTGGCTGGCCACCTTGCAGCACGTGCGCGAGTATCGTCGCGACGCCGCTTTGCGATCACTCGCTCAGAGCATTCAGGCCGCGACAAAAATCCGAGACACCGCCGATGAAGTCGCTACCACGCTCTCAGGCTTGGGTAAGGCTCAGAAAGCCAGCGATCATGTCAGACGGCTCGACACAGAGCGACTGCGGCAAGTTTGCCTGGAACGGGATCGGTTGCAGTCCATTTTGACCGATCTCCGACGTCAGTTGATCGCCGCCGAAAAGTTGGTTCGCCAAACTCAAGAGACTGCAGCCGCCAAGCACGTTGAGGCCGAAGTTCTTCGACGACTGCAAGATCGGCTCGATTCGACCATTCGCCAGGCCCAACGACGACAAGAGGAACAAACTCCTGCGGAGACCTTCGCCTCGCTTTGCAACGGACGGCATCCCGGCTAAATTTCCGCCCCCATTCAACAACCACGACTTCCAAATGAGGAAATGACATGGCCAAGAACAATCGCAAAATCACGAAAGCGAATCACGGTGCTCGCCCCTGTAGCGGCCACACTCGCCGCAAGTTGCGTGGTAAGCCGAAGCTGTAAGCCGCGACGCTTGCTTGGACGATTCACGAAAAAAACCGGTCAAGAATCCTTGACCGGTTTTTTGTTTTGCAGACTCGTATTTACAAACTATCGACCACATCAGAATTTCAAGGCGACACCGTCTGTCAGCGGTAATGACGATGCGTGTGGCCATGATAGTAGCTGCGACCGCCGCCGAATCCGCCAGTGCTGTAGCCGTAACCGTGATAGCCAGAACCGATCGAGAAGCTCAGGCCAGGGCGGCTATAGTAAAAACCGGACGACGGATAGACGTAGCCGAAGCTATTCACGGGAGCGTAGCTGTAACGATACACGGGACCGTAGTAGAAGCCCGGCCCATAGTCGCCACCGTAATAGCCACCATAGCTGGGACCACACCAGTGGTCAGCTTTCGCTTCGGAAGTCGCGCTCAGGGTCAACGCACCGATGGCCAACATCGCCAGAAGAATCAGCTTTTTCATGGTCAGGCTCCTTTTTCCTGCGGGTGAACGACGGAGGAAAGTGGTTTGATTTCCGGGAAGTCCGCTCGTTCGTGTTTGTTCTGGCCAAGTGATAGGCAGGCACAGTGCCAAGTTTTCAAAAAAAATTCGCTGAAGCAAATTTTCCGTGATGAGCTCCCATTTCCAGCCAGAAATCGCGAAACGCCCCAACCACAGACCTCAGAGGCACTTGGTTACCCGCCTTGCCACGATGTCACGTGTCATCCACACACGCTACTGGTCGTCATCCCGACGACACCTTCGACGGCAAGCCGAACAATAATCTGAGCCACTCAACGAATCAGTTTCGATTCGCGTAAACTCTCCAGCCGCTCGCAGTGGTTTACGGGCCGCCTCTTAATCAAAAGGGCCAAGCATGTACTTCGACCTCAATCTGCTGATCTTCACCTCCCCTGCGATCCTGCTGATGTTGTGGGCTCAATGGCGAGTCAAATCGGCCTACCATCACGGAATGCAGGTTCCTGCACCGCTCAGCGGAGCCGCCGCCGCGCGCCACATCCTCGACAGCTCTGGGTGCCACGAGGTCGGAGTGGAGGTCGCACAGGGTTGGTTGTCGGACCACTACGATCCGAGTTCACGAGTTCTACGGCTCAGCCCAGAGGTTTATGAGAGCCACACTGCGACAGCCGTCGGAATCGCCGCTCACGAAGCAGGTCACGCGATCCAGCACGCGAACCACTACGCTCCGTTGGTGGTCAGAAACATTGCGGTTCCGGCCGCTCAATTCGGTGGTACGGCATTCTGGATTCTATTGATGCTTGGGCTTGCGCTCTCCAGCTTCAAGTTGATTCTGCTGGGCATCGCGGCCTTCGGATGTACGACTCTCTTTCAGATCATCAATTTGCCAGTCGAATTTGACGCCAGCAACCGTGCGAAGCGGTTGCTGGGACAACTCAGCATCGTCGATGGCGAAGGGGCACTCGCAGTTCGCAGTGTTCTCAACGCAGCGGGCTGGACCTACATCGCAGCCACCCTGCAATCACTCATGACCTTGATCTATTACTTGATCCGTTTCGGCGTGCTGTCCAGTTCTCGCGATGATTGATTGGACAGCGAACGATCACTTTCGACCGCCCACAACCGCTCGCGAGAATCGGTCGTCAACAACCCCATCGCCCGCAGTGCCGTACACAGTACAACTGCCGGCCGACGCTGCAAGCCGATCTCGGTACGCAACTCGTCGAACGGTTTCGGCTGCCCGATGAGCCGGCGAAAGAGATCGAATTCGACCACAGCGGCCGTCAGTAATTCGGTGCCGTAGCTGCCACGAAAGAACTCGAAGATCGAAGTCGGATCGGTTGACGGCGGAACGAGCGGGCCAACAGTCATTAGGCTTCTCACAGAATGAGACATCACTTCGCCGACAAGTACTTCGCCACCATTTCCGCTCGCAACCGGCCCATCAACTGTGGCGTCAGCAAGCTGCCGTGATCGTGACCCGCGTGCATTTCGACGACTGCATCGCTGTCGAGTTTCTTCAAACTCTCGGCGAGCAATCGCGTCGCCCCCTCAAGATAGAACGTGTCGAGATCGCCCATGTGGACATGCAGTTTGCCTCGCAGCTTCGGGCCGAGCGTCGGCCAATTGCGTTCAAGGACAAGCCGAATGTCGTAAGCCTCCCACGGCTTCGCGGCATCGGCGTTGACCGCTCCCGACTGGCGATTCCAAACGCGAATCGGCTTGCCGTCGGGCCCGCGTGGACTAAAAGCCGCCTCGAAGCTGTGAAGCTGGCCGCCAGTGCCGAGCGCTTCTTCCATCACATCAAAGTCGCGATACCACAAGAGCACTTGTTGCCCGCGTCGCGCAATCGGGCGACGATCACCGGCTCGATCCGCGTACATGTTGTCGGCACCACCATAAAGGTTGATCCGCTGGAAGTCGCGGAAGTCGACCGGGTCGGGTGAAGTGCTCCAGGTCCCAGCGAAGTCGTCGGGATGCTTGACCATCACCCACAGACTCGACCAACCGCCGGAGGAATGCCCCGTCAGGAATCGAGCCGCTGGACGTGCATCGGTACGAAACGTCTTGTCGAGTTCCGGGATCAACTCGTTCACGAGTGCCGTGCCCCACGGGCCATTGTTCGCCGAGTCCGCGAAGACGTGATGCCCCAGCGGACAACTCGGATCGAGCATCAGCCGGACGAACTCGACCCCTTGCTCATTCTGTTCGTTAATCGGCTCAGTCCGCGCACCGTCAAAGTGAGTGCCGCCGAAGCCGGGGATCGTGAAAATGACCGGATATTTTCGCTCAGGCTGCTTGTGGTAGCTCGCTGGCAACAACACGGCGGCCTGCAGAAAGACCTCGCGCTTGTGGAATTCGCTGAGCAATTTTGATCGCACTCGCAGCAGCTTGCACCACTCGTTTTCAGGAAACTTCCGCTCTGGGATCAATTGAGTGATCGGCAGGTCAATCAGCCCTGCCTCGCTGGATACGACGGCCGTCGGCGAGAATCCATTGCCCGCGCCATCGCCGACTTTTCGCTCCCACGAATTGAACCGCGCGACCGCCTGGACTTTCCAACCGGCAAGATTGAGTTGATCGATCGGCTTCGGACAGGTCGTCGTTTCGTCCGGCTTGTGACTGTCGATGATGAGCGGCTCACCTGGCTTCCAGTCGGTCACGTCACAACCGACCAGAATTTCAGGGTTGAACCAACTCAGACGCTCGCGAGGCTGCGCCCGAGTCTGACTGCAATACAACACGACTCGGCCATTGAACGACTCGGCTCGGACCTCTTTCGGAAAGCTCAACCGAAACTGCCAGCGAGGAAACTTATCGTCCGCGTGACTCGCGGCCGCCAGCAGCACGACAAAAAAACACGCACTCAACACGGATCGACAAACTCGCATTCGCAGACTCCTTGAAAATTAGGGCCGCGAGCGTATCGCAATCGCTGCTTGAGTTTCCACGCACGCGGCCTACCATGCCGGCAAATCCAATTTTCTTGTCCGGCCGATGGCTGTTGACTGAAAGCCAATGCCGTCATCGCAACCCTGCATTTGAAGAGCCTCTCCATTCATGTCGACCGCTGACGACCGATTAACGAGCGTCGAACTTCTGCTGACGCATCTGCAACACGATTTCGAGCAACTCAGCCAAGTCGTCTTCCGGCAGCAGGCTGAACTGGACGCTTTGCGAAAAGAACTTGCCCTGTTGGACACGCGAGTTGTCACGCTCTCGACGGAAGTCCCCGAGGTCCGCGACCCGCAGGCCGAGAAACCCCCGCACTACTGACCGCTTCGGGTTAGTGACCAATTCGCCCCATGAAACCACCCCCCACAGGACTCGATGGACTCATCGCGGGCGAGACCGCCATCAGTACGCTCGACCACGGCTTGCACTATCGGGGCTATCCCCTGGAAGATCTCGTCCGGGATGCGACGTTCTCTGAAGTTGCCTACCTGCTGTTGAACGGCGAACTCCCCACTCAAGAAGCACTTGCCGACTTCCGAGCGGTCCTGGCCGAGGCCGCCGAAATTCCGTCAGCCGTGATTCAACTGCTGCAAGAACTCCCGCTGCACATCGCTCCGATCGACGCGCTCCGCACCGCGATCAGCGCGCTGGCCCACTTCGATGAGCAAGCCAACGAGACAGACGACACCGCTAACCTTGGCAAGGCGATTCGATTGCTGGGCCAAGTCCCGGTGCTTATCGCCACTCGGCACCGACTAACTCGCGGAGAGGAGTTGGCCGACTCCGACCCAGAACTCAGCTTCGCCGGTAACTTCCTGTCGATGCTCACAGGCCAAATTCCCAACGCCCGAGACGAGCGGGCACTTGAGCAATCACTGATCTGCTACGCCGACCTCGAGTTCAACGCCTCCACGTTCACCGCTCGAATCGTCGCCTCGACCGGTTCTGATTTGCACTCGGCGATCACTGCCGGTGTCGGGGCGTTGAAAGGCCCACTGCACGGCGGAGCCAACGAAGACGTGCTCGACCTTTTGCGGTCGGTCGAGTCGCCGTCGCAGGCTGAGAAGTTCGTTCGTGACGCGATCGCCAAGAAACATCGGCTCGCCGGCTTCGGTCATCGCATCTATCGCGACCGCCCCGACCCACGAGCCGTCGTGATGAAGGACGTGTGCCGCAGTCTCGCCACCACCGAAGAACAACGTCACCTCGAAGAAATCGCCAATGCGATCGAGGCCGCGATGTGGTCGTACAGGCAACTCCGCCCAAATGTCGACTGGCCGACGGCGCGGCTGTATCGAATGCTTGGTCTTGACGAAGAACTCTTCACGCCGCTGTTCGCCAGCGCGCGAGTCGCCGGCTGGTCGGCGCACGTCCTCGAACAACAACGGGGCAACCGGTTGATCACGCCAAGGGCGAAATACGTAGGCCCGCCACCGCGAGCCTTCGTGCCGCTGTGCGAAAGGTAGGTCAGGCCTTCCAGCCTGACCGGAACGATGAGCACGACCTCGATCGCCCATCGGGTCAGTCTGAAAAGGCTGACCTACGACCGTCCGACCACCGGCTGCACGAATTCCAATTCAGCGTCGCTCGACGAACGCAGGAAATCGAAGTCGCAACCTTCGTCCGCTTGCAGCACATGGTCGATGTACAGCCGAGGATATCCACGCAGATGCTTGGTCGGCCGAGGCTGCCAAGCTACTCGACGCCGCGACAACTCGGAATCATCAATCAATAGCTGCAGGCGGCGCGACGCGACATCCAACTCGATCATGTCGCCGTCTTGCACGAGCCCAATTAGCCCACCGTCCGCCGCTTCTGGAGCGACGTGCAGCACGACGGTTCCGAACGCCGTGCCGCTCATCCGCGAGTCGCTGATTCGCACGACATCGGTGACGCCCGCCTGCAATAGCTTCGTCGGGACTGGAATGCTCCCCCACTCTGGAAAACCGGGGACACCTTTCGGCCCGGCGTTCTGCAACACAAGAACGCTGTCGGCATCGACAGGCAGCGCAGGATCGTTGATTCGCGCGAGCAGGTCTTCGTAGTCGTGAAACACAACCGCCCGGCCGCGATGTTGCATCAATTTGGCCGACGCAGCCGACGCCTTAATGATTGCTCCGCGCGGTGCGAGGTTGCCGGTCAGCACCGCCAGCGCTCCATTTTCCGCCAGCGGTTGCTCACGCAAGCGGATCACTTCCCGATCGAAACTGCGTGCGCGAGCAATGTTTTCTCCCAATGTCCGGCCGGTCACGGTCAGATTATTGAGACATAGCAGATCGCAAATCTCCGCCAGCACCGCCGATACGCCTCCGGCTGCGTGGAAGCGATCCATCAAGTGCTGCCCCGACGGCATCAAGTTCACAAGGAACGGTGTCGTTCTCGCGAGTTCGTCGAACCGCGACAACGGCAACGAGATGTTGCGTCTACCGGCCATCGCGATCAAATGTACGACCGCGTTCGTCGACCCCCCCAGCGCCAACAACGCTCGGATCGCGTTGTCAAATGCGGACGCTGTGAGAATCTTCGACGGCCGCAAGTCTTCATGAACCATCTGCACGATCCGCCGACCTGTCGCCGTCGCGGCCTGCATGCGACGAGCATCTGTCGCCGGGATGCTGGCGGTTCCCGGCAACATCATGCCGAGCGTCTCCGACAGCGACGTCATTGTCGAGGCGGTCCCCATCGTGTTGCACGCACCGACGCCACAGCCGTAGCACGCTTCGAGGTCTTTCCAATCCGCATCAGAAATCCGCCCCGCGCGGCGTTCGTCCGAGTACCGCCAGAGGTCGGTTCCCGACCCAATTGGCTCGCCATGAAAGTGACTGATCGCTCGCGGGCCACCGTTAAGCTGAATCGCCGGCAAATCCGCGCTCGCCGCCGCCATGAGCTGCGCCGGCGTCGTCTTGTCGCAGTTGCACAACAGCACGACTCCGTCGATCGGGTTGGCTCGCAGAGTTTCCTCGACGTCCATCGCCATCAAGTTGCGATACAGCATCGCCGAAGGCTTCATGAACTCCTCGCCCAGCGAGATCGTTGGGAACTCCAGCGGCAATCCCCCTTCGAGCAGCACGCCGCGCTTCACCGCCTCGGCCAGTTCGCGCAGGTTCGCGTTGCAGTTGTTGAGATCACTCCAGCTGTTCGCGATCCCAATCACCGGCTTGCCGGCGAAGTCGTCCGGATTGAGCCCCATCGACCGCAAGGCCGATCGATTCTGGAAGGTCTGCTCCTCGCGTGCGCCGAACCATTGTTGGCTTCTCATCGTTTTGAATGCACTCCAACTATCGCTGGTAGATCGGCAGATACTGGTACTCGACCGACAGCGCGAGCACCGCGAGGCTCGTAGCGTAGACGGTTCCGAGATTGCGTTCCTGGCCTTGGCGACCGGACCAACTGCCATCTTCCGCCTGGAGGTTCAGCAGCAGCGGGATCAGGTGGTTCTTGCCTTGCTCCCAGTGACGTCCACCGACTTGAAACATGCCGATCGTGCAGTAGTAGGCTCCGTAAAAGAACCACTCTTGATCGGCTCTCAGCGGATCCTGCAGCAAGGAGTCTGCGGCACCGACCGCTTCGGGCGAGTGATGCACTCCACAGATTTCCAGGCACAGGATGCCGGTCCCCGCGCGAGTCGGCGACGATCCGCTGCCGTTCTGGTAACCGAAGCCGCGATTACGGACCGAGAGACGCTTCACATACTCGACCGCCGCGTCGATGTTTTCGGCAGGGACATCGCAGCCGAGATTCTTGGCGGCTCGCAGAGAGAGCAATTGCCAGCCGGTCACGCTCAGATCGCTGTCGTTGCTGCTGGGTAGATACCGCCAGCCTCCTTGGCTGCCATGATCTTTGCGAACCGATTGAGCCGCCAGAATTAATCGCACGGACTTTTTGAGTGCGTCACGGCAGCGTCCGGCGAGCGCGTCGTCGGTCATGCCTGCGACTTCGGCCAACATCAGCGTGCTGATGCCGTGCGAGTACATCGGCCCGTGGCCACGTTCTTTCACGAGCATCCCATTGGCTTGCTGTTGATCCAATACCCACTTCACACCTTGCTCAATCTTCGCACCGTACAACCCCTCACCGGGAACATGGCCAGCCGCCAAAAACGCCATTACCGCCAGCGATGTCGAGGAGGTCGATTCGCCAAATTGATCAAGTACCCAAGCTCCGCTCGGTTGCTGCTTCTTCGCGAGATGTTCAAGTGCCTTTGAGATCGCCGCGTCAATCTGCTTGTCGCGTTCGGTGCGATCGTCAGAGAAGGCAGGTCGAAGACCTGACAATAACCCAACCAGAAGAACAACTTTCATCACCGATGAAACCCAAGAAAAACACCGATTAACAATGTGCGGTACTTCGTGGAACCCAGGCTTCATCCGTGTTTCATCTGCGGCCAATTCGCCCCGCTCGTTTTCGCCTATGCGACTCATCGCTTCCCCTCCGCCGCCTCGGGCTGAGTTTTCGCGATCTCTCGGAAGTACAGCTTGATGAGCTTGCTATAATCTCCGTGAGCTTGGTGCTTGGCCTGCTGTGATAGCTCGGTCTTGAGCTTGCTCGACAACTGGCCCCAGTTGCGGCCGGTCATCTTCTTGAGCTGCGTCGGCAAATCGCCGAGGTTCTCGCCGCGATCTTGCTCCAGGTTCCCTTGGCCGCTGTTGCCGCCGGCCGCTTGAGCCATCTGCGGATTTTCGTTCGGTGGCTGCGGCGGATTCGCTTGCGATGGCAAAGGGGCTGATTGCTGTGCCGCGTCCGAAAGCGCTTTCGAAGCTTCCCGCAATCGCTGAGCCATCTGGGCGAGCGGCGACCCCTGCTGCTGACCTTCGCCGGGCTGCGGCTGGCCAGAGGGCTCTCCCGGTTGACCGTTCGGCATTGGCGAATTTTGCGACGGCTCACCGTTGTTCGGCTTGGACTCGTTTTGAGCTTGAGCGGCGTCGCGCAATCGCTGAGCGGCTTCAACGACTTCTTCACCCACTCCGCGCGGCAACGGCGATTGCGGTGGGCGATCGCGTTCGGCGGCAGCTTGCGCCTGCTGAGCCGCTTGCTGCAAGTTCTCGGTCGCTTTCTCGGCCGCTTGAGCGGCTTGATTCGCGTTGCCCTGCTGCGCCGCTTGCTGAGCGGCCTGCATGTTCTGCTGACTGCTCGCCGCTTGCTGACCGGCTTGCTTGGCACCCTCGGCGGCTTGCTGCTGGTTCAGTGGTTGCTGGCCGAGCTTGTTCTGCGAATCCGCCAACTGCTGACCGAGTTCCTGCGCAGCATTGTTCAACTCTCGCTGACGCTGTTGCTGCGCCGCGTTCGCGGCTCCCGGCTGTTGTCCGAGCTGTTCCATCTTCTGCGCGACTTGCTGTTGCTGCTGCGCGAGCTGACTGGCCTGCTGCGCGAGCTCCGAGTTCGCACGTGGGTTGTTCTGCAACTGCTGCGCGAGCTGCTGAGCGGATTGAGCGGCTTGCTGTCCTGATTGTGAAGCCCGACCAAACTGGCCGGAAGAAGCGCCGCCCCTTCAGGACTCGCACAGCCGCGCGGTTTGCTGCGACTGTTTGGCCTCCGGCGAATCTTTGCCCAACTCTTGCTCGATCTGTTTCTGCAACTGGCTCGCTTGCTGAGCGAGTTCCTGTTGAGCCTGCTGCGTCTCACGCACTTGCTGAGCGACCTGCGGCTGTTGATTCTCTCCGCGTGGCTGTGCTTGCGGATTCTGACCTGGCTGCTGCTGCGGCTGATCCCCCTTCGGTTGCTCGCCCGCGTTGCCGGGCATGGGATTCATCGGCTGCCCAGCATTTGGCTGTTCGCCGGCCTTTGGTTGTTGGTTATTCGACGGCTGTTGATTCGGTTGAGCATTCTCACCTGCGGGTTTCTGCCCATTCTCCGGCATCGGTTGCTGATTGGCGTTCGCTTGCTCGTTTCCAGCAGGAGGTTGTCCGATGCCGCCACCAGGAGTGCCATCAAGCACGATCCACCGACCATTCAAATGTGCCTCAACCCATGCGTGTCCGTGCTTCTTCTGCACGATGAGCGAGCCACCTGGATTATTAGCGTCTCCTGACTGGTATCTACCGCCCCTGAAACCGCCAACAGTTCGCGCTGGAATATTCACCGCACGCAACATCAAAGTCAGCGCATCAGCGAAGTATTCACAATGGCCTCGCTTCTGGTTTTCATTGAAAAGAAAGTCCTCAACGTTGAGTGGCTTCTGCGGATTAGCAACGACAGCATTTCGTTTCAAGTACCGGAACCCTCCGCGCGATTGGAGTTCGTCTCGCAGTCGTTTCGCAATTCCTTCTTGCGTTCCGTCTGAATCCTTCGCGAGGTCTCTCGCCCAATTCGCCAATCGATCCAAGCCTGGCGGCAGCTCTAAGTCTTCCGGATTCAGGTCGTTGCTCAGTGTCGCAACCGGAAAACTTGGTTTGACCGAGAACAAAACATAATCAGCAAGTTCTGGTTCAAATCGAGCGACTTCAAGGAATGCCCCTGCTGTCGGACGTCCTTGAAATACTTCAAAGGCTTTGCCTTGCAGCTTAGACGCCACGATGGGCAATGAAACCGCCGAGTGCCAACTCACGGTCTGATTGACTTCCTTGTGCAACTCAAAATCCGTCGCCGGATAGTTGTAAAACGCAACCCGGCTTTCACGAAACAATGGCACGCCACGCTTCAAGTATTCTCGGACATCCAAAGATTTCCCGTCCGGATTACGCAACTGGACGGTCATCACGATCTTCGCATCTTCGGGATCATCTGGAGTATTGTCCGGTTGGTCTTGTTTCTTGTTTTGATCGGCATTGTCTTCTCGGCGCTGATCTGTTGGAGGATTTTCGCCATCCGGTTGTTCTTCCGCCGGCATGGGCTGCTCTTTGGCATCTTTTGGTTTCGCTTGTTGTTGCTCACCGCGCTGCTCGTTGAGTGCTTGTTCGACTGCGCGAGCTAGTTGACGTTGCTCTTTAGCAAGCTCAGCAACTTTCTTTGCTTCTTCAGCTACGTTTGTTTCATTGGGCTTTGGGTTTTCGGGGGGCTGATCGGCTTTGGCTTCATCCGCTTTTTTCGCAAGTTCACTTAGCGCCTGCGCGGCCTGCTGCTGTGCTTCAGCCGCCTTGTTGAGGTCGCCCGCTTCGAGAGCCTGCTGAGCCTGCTCCGCTTGTTCGCGAGCGGCTTGTAATGCGTTCGGTTTCGCATCCGGGTCCGCAGGCTTGTTCTGCGGCAGGTTCTCGATCCGCTCGTTGAGCGCGGCCTGCTCACGTTTCAAATCTTCGGCC
>VGZH01000112.1 GCA_016872645.1 Planctomycetota bacterium
CACCGCGCGGCCTGATAAGAGCCACTTTCTGATCACCGAGAGTGTTGGGCAATTGCCATTTGTCGAAACTGCGAAGCACGACTATTCGACAAAGGTCGTATTGCTGCGGTGTGCTTTGAAGATCGCAAAGGGATGTCGCGCAGCACGATCCACGTCATTGGCGGTATTGCTGAACCCAATGGTGGAACTGTTGTTTGCAGGCAACTACTTCGCCGAGGTGATGGATTACTGCCAGCGAGCGATTGGTCTGGTCGGTGGAAATTCCCACGCCGTGACAACCGATCTGATGCGTACGGGAAATAATTAGCCACGCTGCATATGGCGGGTGGCTCGTACCACCTTGCAGCAAGGCTGCTCAAGCACGACGAGCGAGTCATCGGCACCGCAGACGACCTCGCTCCCGAACAAGCGATCGACGGCCACAGCGTCGACTCGCGAGCCGGCATCTACGGCTTGGGTTGCACGTTTTATTGCGTCCTCACGGGCCATCCGCAGTCCACCGAGGGGTCGCTGGTTCAGCGTTTGATGGCTAACCAGTTGCAACTCGCTCCAAAAGCCATCGACGACACGCAGTGTTCATTTGGAAAGGGGATCCAGTGGCCACATGGGGCGTCGGCGGCGGTACGCCAGTGAGGCGAAGTTGTGCGAGTGAATCGCACGGGCGTCGATGTTGTAGATCGGCCCGCCGAGTCGCTCGAAGCCGGATCGAAAATGGACCGCCGACTTCGCCGAGATGTATTTCATCTTCGAGCAGTCGATTCCCAGTGACCGACAGAACGCCTGATCCAGTGGCTGCATCCGCACGCTGACGACGACGATGTTGACCCCACGATGACGCAGCCACGCCGAAGCTCCGATTTCCGCATTGACTCCTGAGTACATCGGTCCGTCGTAGCGAAAGCGACCGTCTGAGAGCGCTATCACTTCGACTTCCAGCGGCACAGGTGGACCTTGGACTGGATCGGACTTGCCGCCGATGTTCGCGTGAAAACGTGTACCGGCTCCCACCGCGTGAGCTTGCTTCGCGACGTCGGGATCGACCATGTAGAGCACCAGCGCGTCGGGCAAATCGAGTTCGACGAACGTCCGCAGAACTTCGGTCGAATCCCCAGCGGCACCGCCTCCTGTGTTGTCCGACATATCCGCCAACATGATCGGGGATCGTCCCTCTTGCTGACCGAGAGCGATGGCCTCACGGGCCGTGAGCGGTTGTTTGAACCATCGCTCGCGGCGCGACCAAATCCAGTCGCCGATTTCGTCCGCCGTGTGCTGCGCAAGCGACTGATCGCCGTCGGCAACCACGATGACCGACGCTCCCATCTGCGGGATGTCGGCCCACGGAAAGCCGGTTGAGAGTGTTGCCGACAAAATGCCCGGACGACGTTCGATCTCGTGAATCAAACGGAACGCTTCGTCAATCGGCGGGTGAGCGGTGACTTGGCAAGCCGCGCTCCAAAACAGCGGCAACTGCCGCAACGCACTGGTGGGCTGGACCTCACCACGAACCGCCCGGACCATCAGGTCGGCCGCCTCGCGCCCTCGTTCGGCCATGTCGATGTGTGGGTAGGTGTCATAGCCGATGATCGCGTTCGCGGAGGCGACTCGCAGCGGAGCGTGATTCGCGTGCAGGTCGGTCGTCACGATGATCGGGATATTCGGGCCAACGACCTGTCGGACCGACGCCATGAAGTCGCCATCGCCGTCGTCGATCCCTTCAACCACCATCGCTCCGTGCAGATCGAGCAGCACCCCATCGACGCCGTTGGCCAACTCGCGCCGCAACCCGTCGAGGAACTCGTTCTTCAGCGTGTCGTAGCTGGCTCGTTCGATGACAGCGCTGGGAAACGCGAAGGCCCACAGAATCGGGATCAGTTCAAACCCGTGCTTCGCGGCACCGTCGATGAAGCCGCCGACGCAAAAATTCACGCCGCGATATTTGTCGACAATCTCACGCCCGCGAGCGCAGCCGATGCCGGTCTCAAAATCGCGGACGACGGTCTTGCCGCTCGCGAAGGTGCTGGTCTCGTGAAGGACGCCGCCGGTGACAATTCGCATGGATCACTCCTGAAATTGAGGCGGCGAAGGCTACAATCCGATTCGTCGAATTCCCACCGATCGATTGCCCTCAGCACAACGCGCCAGCGAGTTGTGCTGGTCCGTCGATCCCGTGTATCCCGACAGGAGCTTGCCATGCAGATTCGCGTTGTATCATTACTCGTGTTGGTCGCGGCCTCCTTCTCAATGCCGACGTTCGGCGGTGATTGGACGCAGTTTCGTGGTCCTGGTGGATTGGGCATCAGTGACGACAAGGGTCTGCCGGTCACGTGGTCCGCGACCGAAAACATCGCCTGGAAGGTCGAGCTTCCAGGCCCCGGAGCATCCAGTCCGATCGTTGTCGGAAAGCGAGTCTTCTTGACGTGCTACACCGGCTACGGCCTCGAACCGGCCAAAGGAGATTCGAAAGAACTTCGTCGCCACCTGTTCTGTTTCGATCGGGGCAGCGGCCAGGAACTTTGGAAAAAGACCTTCGAGCCCAAGTTGCCCGAACACAAGTACGAGGGCGAAGGTTCATACCACGGCTACGCCGCCAGCACCCCGATCAGCGACGGCGAGCGCCTGTACGTCTTCTTCGGCAAATCAGGCGTCTTCTGTTTCGATCTCGACGGCCAACAACTCTGGCAAGCGAGCGTCGGTGAGGGGACTCACGGCTGGGGATCGGGGACATCGCCGGTCCTGTTCGACAAGCTCCTGTTGGTCAACGCCAGCGTCGAGAGCGGCTCGCTGATCGCGCTCGACAAGCTGACTGGCACAGAAGTCTGGAAGGCCTCCGGCGTTCGCTCGGCTTGGAACACTCCACTGCTCGTCGATGCAAAGTCGCGCCGCGAGGTGGTCGTCAGCACCGAAAGCCGCCTGTTGAGCTTTGACCCCAACGACGGCAAGCCACTCTGGAACTCCGACGGAGTCCATCGCTACGTCTGCCCCAGTGTTGTCGCGCACGATGGCGTCATCTTCGCGATCGGCGGAGGCCACACATCCCTGGCTGTCCGCGCCGGAGGCAGCGGCGACGTCACCGCATCGCACGGCGTGTGGCGGAAACCGAAAGGTTCGAATGTCGGTTCGCCGGTGTATCTGCACGGCCATCTGTATTGGGCCACCGACGGAGGTGGAATCGTCTGCTGTCAAAACGCTGCGACCGGCGAGTTTGTTTTCGAGAAGCGACTCGACCCCGGATCAGGAACAATCTGGTCGTCCCCCGTGTTGGCCGACGGCAAGTTGTATTTCGTCTCACAAAGCAAAGGGACGTTCGTCGTCGCCGCCAAACCCGAATACGAGTTGCTCGCTCACAACACCTTCGCCGCCGACGACAGCCGCACAAATGCCTCACCCGCCGTTCACAACGGCCAACTGCTGTTGCGCACAGACCGAGCGCTGTATTGCATCGGCAAGAGATAGCCGTGGTCGTCACGCTTTGTTCGGCCAGCCGGTAGCCATTGGACCCAAGACGGCGTGCTTCTGATTTGCCCCCAGTTTCAGATCCAGGTGTTATGAGAGTCGAGTGGGATTGAGTTTTTGGTTGTGTGGCAGGTGATACCGACATGTGTGGCCCGCGACGGAGAGCAGGTGAGGCTTCCGAGCCGAGTTGCGGTCGACACACGCCGCGGCGAATTCCGTTGGGGTCTGGTACTCCAAGGCACTGTGTGGGTGACGGCGGTTGTAGTCCAATCGCCAGCTTTTGATCAGCACCGGTCGGATCTTCTTTTCGAAGAAAGCGAGCCTCTTTTTGTCCGGGACGGCATTGGCGGCCGGGGCGAAAGCCGTCCAAGTTCGGTTGCGAGCATTCCGATCGAGACGAACCGACGGGTCATGTCCGCTTCCTTTCAGTTGATCAGGTCGACATTTACGGCGCCGTGGCACGTCCAGCGATGCGCCGGGCCAGAGCGTTATTTTGTCAACAGCGGCAACAGCCAACGCCAGCTTTGCCACGGCGAATTGGGTTGATTAGCTTCCGCCACATCAGTCATTGGGACCAGGGACTCTGTTCGACATCTTTGGAAAGGAACTCGATTCATGCTCAGTCTTCTCAAGGGGGCTCGTTCGCGAGTCTGGTTGGCGGTGGTAGTGGCGTTGACGGGTGCCGGTTCGGCGATGGCCGACGTATCGCTGCCGAATATTTTCGGCGAACACATGGTTCTGCAACGGAGCCAGAAGAACAAAGTCTGGGGCAAAGCGTCAGCCGGAGAGGAGGTAACGGTCTCGATCGCTTCGCAGAATCACCGAGCGAAAGCCGGAGCCGACGGTGCGTGGAGCGTGATGCTCGACCCACTGGAGGTTGGCGACGCCCTCACTTTGACCATCAAGGGAAAGAACGAGATCAAGTTCGGCGATGTGCTTGTCGGCGAAGTTTGGATTTGTTCCGGTCAATCGAACATGCAGTGGTCGATAAACTCGGCGAACGATCCCGATTTGGAGCGTGCCGCGGCCAAGCATCCCAAGCTGCGGATGATCAACTTTCCCAACATTGGCGTGCAGGAGCCGATCTGGTCGCACCCCGATCGGCAGTGGCAAGTCTGCACTCCGGAGACTGTCGGCAATTGGTCGGCGGTCGGTTATTTCTTTGCTCGGCAGTTGCAGCGGACGCTCGATGTACCGGTCGGGATGATTAACAACGCCTGGGGCGGATCGGCCTGCGAAGCGTGGGTTAATCGCGATTTGCTGACGAAGACCGCCTCGATGCAATCACTGATGGAACGTTGGATTCTCAGCGAGAAGGCGTTCACTGAACTGTCGGCGAAGACGGACCTCAATGAAGAACAGAAGAAGCAGCTCGCTGGATTGCAGAATCAGATGCGCGGCAATGCACGGCCGGCCAACATCTACAACGGCGTGCTGAGTTCTCACATCGGCTACGGCATTCGGGGGGCGATCTGGTATCAGGGGGAATCGAACGCGGGCCGAGCGTACCAGTACCGCGACCTGTTCCCGCTGATGATCCAGAACTGGCGCGACGAGTGGGGGCAGGGCGACTTTCCATTCTATTGGGTGCAGCTCGCCGACTTCCTGGCTGAAAAGCCTGAACCGGGTGACAGCTCGTGGGCGGAGTTGCGCGAAGCTCAAACGATGACGATGACGCGGCTCAAGAACACCGGCGAGGCGGTCATCATCGACATCGGCGAGGGGAAAGACATTCATCCCAAAAATAAAGTCGATGTTGGTCGTCGGCTGGCTCGCTGGGCGTTGGCGGAAACCTACAAAGTTCCTGGCATCGCGGCTCGTAGTCCGCTCTACAAGTCGATGGAGAAGTCCGGCAACAAGGTCGTGCTGACCTTTGACAACGTCGCTCCGGCTGCGAATGGCTGGCGACCCTTTGACGTCAATGAGCCACGCGGTTTCGCGATCGCGGGACCCGACAAGAAATTCGTCTGGGCCTCAGCCAAAATCCGGCCTGACGGTCGGATCGAAGTTTGGAGTGACAAAGTCAATGAACCCGCCTCTGTCCGTTACGGCTGGGCCGACAACCCGGTCGTCAACATGTACTCGGCGGCTGGCCTGCCGCTGACACCATTCCGCACCGACGATTGGCCGGGCGTGACGATCGACGTCAAGTGATCGAATCCCTACGGCGACCATCTGCGAAATCTGCGTTTTCCTTCAAACCGGAAATGCGGATGACGCAGATGGTCGCGGAGGTTTTTGAACGGAACCCAACATGTCTGTCGCGACTAATTCTCCGGCTCGGATGGCGACCGTTTCGCCGGTTGATGAGGCGACCGCCGCGCCGCGCGTGGCAGCGATCTTCGACGACATCAAGCGGACCAAGCAGATCGACTTCGTGCCGAACTTCTGGCGAGTGCTGGCGACAAATCCCGATCAACTTGAAATGGTTTGGTCTCGGCTGAAATCGCTGATGCATCCGGAAGCGGCGGGAAGGTCTTCGCCCCTCGATGCGGTCACTCGCGAGATCATCGCACTGGCGGTCTCGGCGACGAACGGGTGTCGGTATTGCGTGAACTCGCACTCGGCGGCGGTGCGGAAGTTGGGGTTGAACGTCGAATCGCTGGGCGAAGTGCTGGCGATCGTTGCCCTGTTCAACAGCACGAACGCGCTGGCCGATGGCTATCAAATTGAGCCGGACGTGTTGCCGCCGCTGTGACTCGAGCGAGTTGCTTGCAACACGGCGAGTTTCAGATCGCGTCAATCCAATCGGCGTCGAAGACAAACAGTTCGTCCACCAAGTCGTTGGCTGCGGAGACCACGGTGTCAAGCAAATCGACTTTATCACCGTCTCCGCCAGAGACCGTATCTGCGCCGGTTTCGCCATCGACTCGGTCGTTGCCCAGACCACCGCGAAGCAGATCGTTGCCGATTCCGCCTCGCAGACGATCGTTGCCCTCGCCTCCGAAAAGTGTGTCGTCTCCATCTCCTCCCAAGAGGCTGTCGCCGCCATTCGAGCCAGACAGCGCGTCGTTGCCGACTCCGCCGAGCAGTGTGTCCGCGCCATTTCCACCGTTGAGTGTGTCGTTGCCATTTTCGGCGACGATGCGGTCGTTGCCATCGCCTCCGAGCAACGAATCATCATCGAGACCACCATTAAGCGTGTCGTTACCACCGCCTCCTTGCAGGATGTCAGCGCCAGCCTGTCCTGTCAGCAGATCATTGCCATCGCCCCCTTGCAGTTGGTCGTTGCCATCTTGACCTTGCAGGCTGTCGTTGTCGCCGCCGCCATCAAGGACATCGTTGCCGAGTCCACCCAGCAATTTGTCATGGCCGATCTCACCGCTGAGCCAATCGTCATCATCACCACCGTTGATCGCATCCCGACCAGTTCCGCCCGAGATGATGTCATTTCCTGATTGGCCCTGCAGGTCGTCGTTGCCGTCGCCCCCGCGGAGCACATCATTGCCCGCACCCCCGAAGACTTTGTCGGCCCCGAGCTCTCCCTCCAACAAATCCTCACCGTCGTTGCCAGTGAGACTGTCATTGCCGATGCCGCCCAGCAGCGTATCAGCCCCCGACCCACCGGTGAGTGTGTCGTTTCCAGCTTCGCCGAGCACTCGGATGGCGACCCCGGTAGCGGAGCCATTCACGTGATCATTCCCGGCTCCTGCGTTGACCGTGATCTTCGCTTTGAACGCTGCATCCAAGACCTGAATCACTATCGAGTCATTCTTGGAGCCGCCGTTGATGATCAGCTCATCGGTGGGATTCATAAACTTCGACGCTTGGCCGTTGAGGATGAATCGAGACCGACCGTTGTTGAGCACGTCGTCATCCATAATCACGATCGTATGCGCAAGATTCGGATCGACATTAATTGTGTAAGTTTGCGGCGGCGGGATCGGCGGATCATCAACACCCCCGGAGTTGTTCACTTCCCAGCCGATATCCGCTAACGCGGCGTAGTCCAGTGCCGTGAAAAGCTTTCGCGTTCCCGCCAGCAAGTCAGGGTCCATCGCAACTTCGTGCCCTTGATCCATCGTCTCACTTTCGAAGTGAGAATCTCCAGACAAGGGGACTTTATCGCCGTATTCCGCGACCGCATGGGGACCGACGAAGAAACTTCCGGAGACTTGATTGTCCCACGAGCCGGCTGTGCCGATTCCCAGCACGTGCCCCAGTTCGTGCATCGCGACCGACAGGAAGTCATACTGATTGGATCCTTGACCGTCTGCTGACGTGCCGAAGTACCAATTCGTGTCGATGTCGAAAGTGATTGCACCGCCCCACAAACTGAAGTCGGTCTCGGGTGTGTTCAATATTCCCGCTTGGCCGCGCGCCGCCACCAAATCATTCCAGGCATCCGAGCCGGAAGACGAGTAGCCACCGGGGCCACCAACTGCCAACGAACTCATGTTGCGCGATCCGACGAACACCACCACCGTGTTTTCCGGAATCGAGGGATTGTTCAACGTGAACGATCCAGTCCCCGAAGGATGAAAAGACGTCAGCGACCAGGTGTTGTTCCCTCCGGAAGTGATCGCCAGTAGATGGTCATCCAGACGATCTCCGAGCGTTTCTCCAGCCAGCTCCAAAATCTGACGGCGTGCCGTATTTTCAAAGAAGTTGTTGGTGTCCCGGCTGTAGTCGAACTGTATTGTGATCGTCAGCAAATGCCGCGATTCCAGACACTCCGCCGCCTGCTGTGCGGAGCGTCGAATTCGCTTCGGGCGGCGTGGTGTGCTGGGCCAAAATGTAAAACACTTGGAGAAGTTTCGCATAAGAATCTTCCGCCGTAGAGACGCTTGCCCAAGCTGGTTATCGGCTGTGAAAACAAGGCGAAATTCGATTTTGAGGGGACAGGCGGAATCAAGTCAACGTCTTGCCTGGCTTGCCGCATTTGCGCGAACTCACACGAGCGGACACGTAATGTTGCGGAATCGCATCCTCTTTTCCCGAACTACTCCCACACTGTTCGTACGACTACAACTCTCGAATGACGCTTCTTCGCAGCCAATCCTCCCGTCTGACGTTGCGGCTTTCCCGTGACCTGACTCGCAGCCTCAAACGCGGACATCCGTGGGTTTTTGTGGACGCTCTGCGAGATTTGCTGCCAGCCCCCGCCGGGACGACCGCACTGTTACTGGACAACATCCGCGGCCGACCGATCGCCGCCGGGTTTTACGACCCCGAAAGTTCGGTGACGTTCCGTGCCTGTAAAGTCGACGAACCGCTGCGGCTCAACGACGACTGGGCCGAGTCCCGTTTCCAGCAAGCGATCGCCCTGCGAAGCCGACTCTTCGACGAGCAAACCACGGGCTACCGGCTGTTCAATGGCGAAGGAGACGGCCTCCCCGGACTCATCTGCGACCGCTACGCCGACGTCGCAGTGCTCAAATTAGATGGCCCGGCCGCCAGCGGCTTCTGGGACATCGACGGTATCGCCACCTGGCTCGTCGAGAACACGGGAATCCAAACGGTCGTCGAACGTCGCAAGCAGCGCGGCCGCGAAGGACGTTGGCTGATCGGAGAACCGTCCCCGCTGATCGAGTTTCTCGAGCACGGCGTCAAGTTTACGGCCGATGTGCTGCACGGCCAGAAGACCGGCTTCTTTCTCGACCAGCGCGACAACCGGCAAGCGATTCGCCGCCTGAGTCGTGACTCGCGAGTGCTCAATGTCTTCAGCTACACCGGCGGCTTCTCGGTCATGGCGGGAGTCGGTGGCGCGAAGCACGTCACTTCCGTCGATTCCGCCGAGCCCGCGATCGCCGCTGCCGACGCGCACTGGCTGCTCAATGGCTTGCCGCCGGATGCTCACACCGGAGTCGCCGTCGATGCGTTTGAGTTTCTGGAAGACGCCCGCTTGAAGCGTCGTAAGTGGGATGTCGTCATCATCGACCCGCCCGCGTTTGCTCCGTCCGAAGCCAGCCTTGCCCGCGCCGTTTCCGCCTACCGCAAATTGGCGTTCAATGGCGCGGCGATCACGGAACGAGGCGGCTTTCTCGCGCTCGCATCGTGTTCGAGTCACATCGACTCGCAGACGTTCCTCGAAGCCTGCGAAGAAGGAATCTCCGAAGCCCGCCGTCGCGCGACGCTGTTAGCCATGCACTCGCAGCCGCCCGATCACCCGACGCCGCTTGCGATGCCGGAGTTCCGTTACCTCAAATTTGTGATGCTTCGCTGCGAGTAATGCCTGGCCGACCGCCGTTATCCGTTTCCTTCATGGAAGCCGTGTCGCCAACTTGTCCACAATCATCCGCCCCACATTCAGCGCCGCCGTCGCCGCCGGTGACGGTGCGTTGAGCACGTTCACGACCAGATCGTTCTCAACAATCAGAAAGTCATCGACCAGCTTGCCGTCGCGGCCGAGCGCCTGCGCTCGCACTCCCGACGGGGCCGTGTGCAGATGCTCGGCGCGAATCTCCGGCATCAGCCGTTGCAATGCTCGGGCGAACGCCGCTTTGCTGAACGACCGCCACATCTCGCCACAACCGGTTTTCCAGTGAGCCGCTGCCATGCGCAGGAAGCCGGGATACGTCAGTGACTCGAGTAGATCGCGCGGGTTGATGTCGAGCTTCGTGTAACCCTCGCGAGCAAACGCCAGCACCGCGTTCGGGCCACATTCGATGCCGCCGTGAATCAGCCGCGTGAAATGCACTCCGAGAAACGGGAACTTCGGATCGGGAACCGGGTAGATCAAGTTGCGGCAAAGATGCTGCCACTCCGGCTTGAGTTCAAAATACTCGCCGCGAAACGGCACGATCTTGGAATCGACCGGCGTGCCGCTGAGCTTCGCAACCCGGTCTGCTTGCAACCCCGCACACGTCGCGACGAACTTTGCTTCGAGGTCTCCCGCCGTCGTCTGCACGATCATCCGCCCGTTCGATCGCGACATCGAAGTCACCCGCGCATTGAACAGGATCGATCCACCCATTTCGCGAATGCGATCGGCCAGCTTTTGACACACTCCGGGATAATCGACGATCCCAGCTTCCGGCACATGAATCGCCGCGATACCGGCCGTATGCGGTTCGAGTTCTCGCAGCCGCTCCGGCCCGATCAATTCGCATTTTACGCCGTTGGCCTGCCCGCGAGCGAAGATGTCGTTCATCTTCGGCAACTCCTCCTCGCTGACTGCCACGATCACCTTGCCGCAGATGTCGTAGGCGACTCCTTCTCGCTGGCAGAACTCTTCCATCGCCTTCTTGCCCTCGCGGCAGTTCGTTGCCCGCAGCGATCCCGGCTTGTAGTAGATGCCGCTGTGCAGCACGCCAGAGTTCCGCCCCGTCTGATGAAACGCGAGCGTCGCTTCCTTTTCGAGGATCGTCACCGCTGTCCCCGGAAACCTTTCGAGCAGCCGGTAGGCCGTCGCCAGTCCCACAATCCCACCGCCAATAATTGCCACGTCTGTCTGAGTCATGCCTGAGCCACCTTTCGTTCGGGCGAGCGTTGTAGTTTCTGGCGCCCAACTTGGCGAAGGGCAGGGGGCCTCCTAGATTACGGCTCTTTCACGGGTCACGTTCGGCGAGCAGGTGGCCGTGAGGCGGAATTGCCAAGTGAAGAGTGTAGACTGCAAAGCGCAATGTGGATTAAGCCGATTCATTTTTGACTTTGCACTCTTCACCCTGCACTGTTCTCAAATTGCGGATGCGAAGCCCACGATTGGACCACGAATGATCGTCAGTTGGAATTGGCTGAAAGACTACGTCACTCTCGACGTCCCGCCCGCCGAAATCGCCGAGCGGCTGATGATGGCCGGGCTCAATTTGGAGTCGATCGAACCACACGGTGACGACCAAGCCATCGACTTGGAAGTCACCAGCAATCGGCCCGATTGCCTTGGTCACATCGGAATCGCTCGCGAGGTGAGCGTGTTATTCAACAAGCCGCTGACGATTCCGCCGGCCCACGTGAAATCTAACGGCCAGCCGGTTGAGCAAGCCACGAGCGTCGCCATCGAGTGTCCCGATCTCTGCCCGCGCTACGTCGCTCGCGTGATTCGCGGCGTGAAGATCGGCCCTAGTCCGAAGTGGCTGCGCGAGCGGCTGGAAGCCATCGGGATCGCATCGATCAACAACGTCGTCGATGTCACCAACTACTGCCTGATGGAAAGCGGCCAGCCACTTCATGCGTTCGACTTCGATAAACTGCGCGGCGGCCGAATCGTTGTGCGGCGGCCAAGGCCCGGCGAGAAAATCCAAGCGATCGACCACAACGAATACGCGCTGACTCCCGACATGTGCATCATCTGCGACGCCGAACGCCCGGTCGCCATCGGCGGCGTGATGGGCGGAGCCGCCACCGAGATCAGCGGCTCAACCAAGAACGTGTTGATCGAGGTCGCCGACTTCTCGTCGATGTCGATTCGCGCGACCGCTCGCAAGCTGAATCTGCACAGCCCGTCGTCCTACCGCTTCGAGCGCGGCATCGATGCCCACCAGATGGATTGGGCTTCGCGGCGCTGCTGCGAACTCATTCAGCAAGTCGCTGGCGGCGAGTTGCTCGAAGGTGCGGTCTGGGCCGGTGAACCTCCCGTCGCTCAACGTCCAGCGGTCTCGCTGCGCCCGCATCAATTCCGCCGCATCCTCGGAATTGATGTCGCAATCGACGAGTCGCATCGCATCCTGTCCGCCCTTGGCCTGAAGTCGACCGGCAACCAAACCGACGCTGCCGGCACGCGACAATACCTCCCGCCAAGCTGGCGTCGTGACATTTCGCGCGAGGCGGACTTGATCGAAGAAGTCGCACGCATCCACGGGTACGAAAAAATTCCGGAAGATGTCTTCGTACCATTGTCGCTCAGCCAAAAGACGCTGACCGAACGAGTGCTCGATCGCATCCGGGACTCCCTCACGGCTGCCGGCTTTTTCGAGACGATCACGCTCTCCTTCATCAGCGGCGAACTGGCGGAACTCATTCCCTCCAACAACACAAAGCTGAGCGTCGATCATTCGTCGCGCCGGCAAGAGAACACGCTGCGACAGAGTTTGATTCCGAGTCTGCTCGTTGTGCGCCGCGACAATGAGCGGCACGGTAATTTTAACGCGAACTTGTTCGAGACCGCTGGTGTTTATCTTGGTGCTCGCCCCGGTGACCCAACCGCCGAACCGCGACGTCTGTCGTTCGTCACAGGCGGCTCGTTCGTCGAGGCCAAAGGAGTTGTCGAGACGCTCGTGCGGCGCATCAATCCGCAATCGGTTGTCACCGTTCGTCCAAGCGATCAACCCCACTTCGTCCCCGGCCGTGGTGCCGAAGTCCAGCTCAACGGCCAACCACTCGGCTGGCTGGGCGAGCTGTCACGCGACTTGACCGACAAACTCGACCTGCGCGACAGCGTGATTGCGGCCGAACTCGACCTCGGGACTTTGGAAGCCGCACCGAATCTGGTCCCGACATTTGCCGAACTGCCGCGCTATCCGAGCATCTCGCGCGACCTCAACTTCGTGCTCGACGAAGCCACCAGCTGGGATACCCTCAGCGAAGTCGTCCGTGCCGCCGCTGGCCCGTCACTCGATGCGCTGTCGTTCGGCAGCCAGTATCGCGGCCAGCAAATCCCCGCGAGCAAAAAGTCGTACGTTCTGACCGTCTCGTTCCGCGCCGCCGATCGCACGCTGACGAGCGACGAAGTCGACGCGGCCGTGAAGTCCGTCATCGAAGCCTGCTCAGCCAAATTGAACGCGGCTTTGCGGTGACCATCGTAGGTCAGGAATTTCAGCCTGATTCAACCGGCTGGAGTTTGCGTCTCTCGCTTCTGAAACAGCGGGCTGCGACAAATTCGCAGACGATGGAGCCAGAACTGGGCCATCACTCCCAGCGTCCGCATGCCGTAGGTCACGCTCCGCCCGAAATTGATGCTCGAAGCTTCCTCGAAGTACCGAACCGGGACGGGGATGTCGCCCAGCTTAAATCCGAAGTGAACCGCCTGCGCCAGAAACTGACTATCGAACACGAAGTCGTTCGAGTTCCGCTCGAAGGGAATCGTCTCCAGCACTTCGCGGCGGTACGCTCGAAAGCCGCTGTGAAAGTCGCCGAGGTTTTGGCCGAGCGCGATGTTTTCGCAAATCGTCAGTCCGCGATTGGCGACGTACTTCCATTTCGGCATTCCGCCGTCGAGCGCCTCGCGCCGTGTGCGGATACGTGAGCCGAGCATCACGTCGCAGATTCCCAACTTCAGAATCTCGACGGCGACTGGAATCACTCGGCTGTCGTACTGATAGTCCGGATGAATCATGACGACGAAGCCCGCCCCGCGATCCAGAGCATGACGATAACACGTCTTCTGATTGCCTCCGTAACCCGTGTTCTTTTCGTGAGCGATGACAGTCAGGCCCAACCGTCGCGCGATCTCCACCGTGTTGTCGCGACTGCAATCATCGACCAGGATGATTTCGTGAACCGATCCGGCCGGGATGTCGGCAATGGTTTTTTCGAGCGTGGCGGCCGCGTTGTAAGCCGGCATGACCGCGACGACTCGTCCAGATTGTGCGATCGGTTCGGTCATGTGCGTGATCCGCTTTCAGAAACTTGCGACCCCATCGGCCAAACAGTACAACCCCGCCTCGCCATGAAGAACCGTAGGCCGCAGTGCCGATGACGCTCTTCATCGGCGAGAAGTCCCAATGAACTTGGGCGATTAACTCAGCGGCTAGAGTGCCATCCTCACACGGTGGAAGTCACTGGTTCGAATCCAGTATCGCCCACATGCGAAGCAAGAACCCTCGGTCTTTCGAGGGTTTTTGCATTTGTGGTGACTCGATGTGTCGGAACTCCGATGCAATCCGGCGCGCCTTGAGTCACGAAAGAAAAGCTCGTTTTGATGTCTCAACAACACTTCGTTTGGGCAGCAAGGGTCGAAGGGTGGCAGCGGGGTCGTGACGCGATACTTTGTTGACACTGGCGTATTTCGGCGACGGGCAGGCGAGTCCTTGGGCTGCGAAATTGACGGTTCTACGATGACTCTGGGAATCAAACCTGAATGGAATTAGATTCGCTTTGGATGGTGACGACAGCCATGTTGCTGGGCACGAGACGGTGGATTTGGTGGCCAAAGCTGTCCGGGCATGTGGGAATCTCGGCGGATCGTAATGCGGGCGCGTTTTGACTTCTTTCGGAGGAGTTTCATCAATCCCATGAGCTCGCAATCACCATTCAATCGTCGGCAGTTCCTCGGAACCGCCACTATTGCGGCCGCGCTTGGCGGTTTGCTGAACTCGAGCATCTCCAGGGTTCAGGCCGCCCCAACATCGGGTGAAACTGACCATTTCTGGTATCGCCTCGCGCCGGAAGGACCGTACATCGACTCACAGCGTGACGACAAGGCATTTGGATTCGGCGACGGGAAAGTCTTTCTGTCCGAAGACAATGGTCGGACTTGGACTCACAGCGCGGCGTTTGCCGACGCAGAGAACATCACTTTCAGTTGTCTTTTGAAGAACGGAAACATCCTCTTCGCCACGCGTAACAAACTGTTCCTCAGCACGGACAACCTCAAGACGCACCGGGAGATCATTGTCAAAAATCGCGATGGAAGCGATTACCTCCCGCACACGCCACAGAAGCCAGATCAGCCCGGCTGGTATTTTCATCCGCTCGATGGCGTTCACACTTGGGACATCGACGGCCAGGAAATGCTCGTGTGGGGAAACTACTGCAACGTGCTCGGCGGACCGGTGCCGGTGAATATCTACTACTCGACCGACAGCGGGCAGACGGTCAAGATCGCCTACTCCTTCGGACGGAATCCCAACTTCCAAGAGAAAGGGACCGAGCCGGCGTCGTTCCTCGGCGATCGCAACAACCCGGTCCTTTGCCGACACATCCACTCGGTTGTCTTCAATCCAGCCGAGCGAGCCTTCTATGCCTGCACGGGGGATATCAATCGCGGCCACGGCAATGAGTGCCACTGGCTGCGTGGCGAGTACGACGCGCGATCCGACAAATGGGACTGGCAGTTGTTGGTGTCGGTGAACTCGAACTCGCGATACAAGTCCGGCGGCATCTGTTTTGTCGATGGACAACTCTACTGGGCCGCGGACGCGAACGGTCCCAAGCTGCCGAACGAGAAACATGATCGCGGCATTTTCCGCTGCGCTCCCGCGGACCTCGCCGATCCGAAAAAGCACACGCTGCTGTTCAACGCGGAATTCGAAATGGCCAACATGATCATCGAAGACGGTGTGATCTTGGCTGGGCATTGTGCTCCGGCATCGACCTACAAGACCGGCATCGTCATCTCGCCAGACCTGGGCAAGACCTGGAATGAGTACGACCTGGCCGAACTGGGGCCGCGATCCCCCGTTCGCTTCCACCCAAAGAACAGCGACGGCTGGTTCCGGGTGGACCTGAGAAAAGGATGGATCGAACGGGCCGATGTGTTGTTCATCAAACCGAAGAGATGAGAATTTTCTGAAATCGTCAATTTCAGCACGCGGTTGTGAACCGCCGTCTTCGATGTCAGCGTTCGCTGCGAAGATAACCATCGATCCAGCCGCGCGAGGCTTGCGGGCGTACTTTGTCCGCTTCGTCCTTGCCGTCTGACAGCGTCATCGCCACTGCGAATGGAAACTTCCCTTTGGGCGCGCCGCCGGTAAATGTTCCTTCGCCCCAATACTCGCCGCGGGCGACGACATCGAAGCGGGTCACTTGGTTGTTCTCGGTCTCGACGAGTCCCAACACGTCCCCTTGGAAGCCACGTTTGCCGTCGGCAGTCTCCAGATGAAACTTGCCTGAGATCCGGCCGTCGGCGAGCGTCAGCTTGAGGGACTTGACGTCCGCCTGTTCCCACATCGGAGGTTCGCCGCGAGTGTTGTCCACCAGATGAAAGCGGGCGAACCGATTGGCCAGCGATTTGGAGAGTTGCCCGGCGACCAAGGCTTTGTGCTCATCAGCCGTCACCCACAAGTTGTCGCGCGACAGAGATTCCTGGAATGCCTTCCGCCAGATATCGTCGGTTGGCTCGTAGCCGCCGAGCACCTTGGCCGTGACGCGCACGATCAGGCCATCTTTGGGAGGCTGAAACGTCCAACGCGGATCGAACCGCTTGGCCTCGGGGGGCGTGAAGTTGGCTGGCTTAAACTTGTTCAGAGCCTGGGTCAGCGTCTGTTTCACACGATCTGGACTGCGATGATTCGTGAAGCCTAGCAATTTGCCGTCGGCCGTTCCGACGTAGAGTCCCTGCGTTGTCCCGTTGAAGTTGTTGCGCGGACTCTGGCTGGCGAGTTGACGGTAGAAGTCCCCTTCGTCGTCTTGCTGGCGACGGTGATAAGCCTGATCGATGGCGACGGTGATGAATCGGGACTTGAGCAGTTCGATGATTTCCGGATTGGCGAAGGTCGACACACGGTCGATGACTCCGTTGTTTCAAGTGCATCCCAACGGATGCCCGTCCATGGCCCAAATGAAAATCGGCTTCTGCTGCTTGGCTGCTTCCTGGCGAGCCTCCAACAACGAGACGCGCCACGGGATCGTCCGCCAGGGCGCATCGGCTTCCGGTTGCAGCGCGGCGTGAAGCCGCTCAAACTCTGCAGGCGAAAGACCAGAATCGGCTCCGAACAGAGCCAAGGTCACCAGGGCAGCGAACATCGAATTGCCTTCTGTTTGCGCCACGAAGTAGGCCAGTCTTT
>VGZH01000113.1 GCA_016872645.1 Planctomycetota bacterium
GGCCATCGAACAAATGCTGATCGCGAACAAGTCGGCGGCCGAAGTCTTCGCGAAGTTCGGCGTTCGTGCCTGCACGGACATCACCGGCTTCGGCCTCGCCGGTCATCTGCTGGAAATGCTCGACGCGGGCCGCGTCTCAGCTCGACTGAATGCAGACTCAATTCCGCGACTGACTGGCTTTGACGCCGCCGCCGCCCGCGGCATCCTCAGCACCCTGCATCCCGAAAATGCTCGGCTTGCCCACCGAATTCAGATTTCCGGCTCCCCGCCAGATTGGCTCTTCGATCCGCAAACATCCGGCGGATTATTGGCTGCAGTGCGTGCGAGTGTTTCGGCCGAGGTGCTGGAAACGCTGCATTGTCGCGGCCTTCACCGTGCCGCTGTCATCGGCGAAGTGCTCGACGCGTCAACATCGCCAGCGATCGACTTACCCGGTTGATGGCGGAATCGTATTGAGGCCGAACTTCGTCTGACGGTAGAACCCCACCGTAAATCTAAGCCGTATGCGGTTCGGGCAAGGACGTCATCACTTTCAAGGGGCAGGGACACATGAAGACCTACACGCAAAAGTTTTTTGCCGATCGGCACGAACGCACGGTTCACTCAGCCAGCACGATCTTGTCGATCGCCTTGGAAACACTGCCCGACGTGCGGTCGGCTGTCGATGTCGGTTGCGGCGTCGGCACTTGGCTGTCAGTGCTCAAAGATCGTGGGGTCGAAGACATCCGAGGCATCGATGGCGAATGGGTCGATCCCAAAATGCTTGTTATCCCGCCGGAATCATTTCTGACGGCGGACCTCACTAAACCGCTCCAGATTTCACGCCGATTCGATTTGGCGATTTCGCTGGAAGTCGCCGAACACCTGCCGCCCGAATGCGCTGAAGACTTCGTGTCAACGCTTGTGAGAATGTCTGACTTCGTGCTGTTTTCGGCAGCAATTCCCCATCAAGGGGGACGCAATCACCTCAACGAACAGTGGCAGGAATACTGGGCCGAGTTGTTCGCGCAGCACGGCTACCAAGCCATCGACTGCATCCGCGGCCCAGTCTGGAATGACCCCAACATCGACATGTGGTACAAGCAAAACACGCTGCTGTACGTGAATCGTCCGCGAGTTCCCGAACTGCGACAGTGCGGCGACGCGGCATCGCTGAAGCCGATGTTGTCAGTCGTGCATCCCGACTTGTACCTCGTCAAGCTGAGACGCATGAACTCGGTGAGCGGTTCGTTGCCGTTGTTTCCAAGAGCGATCCGAAATTGGGTCAAGCGCCGCTTCGCCGGTTGAACTGACGACCGAGAATTACAATCGGTTGGCAAATTTCTCAGGCCGCCTTTTCTTCTCGCAACGCCGTGTTGGGCCAAAGTGCAGCGATCTGCCCAAAGACCTGATTGACGGTCAATTCACGCATACAGCGATGATGCTGCACTGGACAGACTCGCTGCTGACACGGGCCGCAGTCCACTTTCCGTTGCAAATGTACCGCCAGCGGATGAAACGTCTCGCTCCAAGCAATGTGTGTTGGACCGAACAGCGTCAGGCAGGGGACATCAAACGCCGTCGCAAAGTGCCGAGGCCCCGAATCGGTCGTCACCAACAGGCTCGCATTCCGCACTGCCGCTTTGGTCAGGCCAATGCTCAACGGTTCTTCCGCGAGGCTGAGGACTCGTGGATGCGCGGCTTCCGACACGATTCGCTGAGCCGTCGAACGTTCTTGCGGCCCGCAGACGATGAGCACGGTTCGATCCAGTTCCTCAGCAAGGCGGCGGCTTAGCTCGACGAAGTATTCCGTCGGCCAATCCTTCGCCGCACCGAAAGCTCCGCCGGTGTTCAAGCAGACGTAGCTCGTTGAATTAACGACGGGATGTCGTCGCCAGAATGCCGCTAATTGCTCTTCGTCCTGCGGCAATGTCGCCAGCTCCAACTTCCGCGACAACATTCCGCAACCGAGCTGACCGACAAGCTGCAACATTTCGTCCAGGACGGGATGCGGAACCGCTCGTGACGGAGCCGGAACCGCATCGGTCAGCAACAGACTGCGACCATTCCGAGCGTAACCAAGCGTCCGCTTCGCGCCGCTTGCCCACGCCCACAACCCGGTGCGAAGCGAGTTCGGCAGCACAATCGCCAGATCAAATCGTTCGCGTCGGAGCGACCGCAGCAATTGCCAAGAGTCCCCTCGCGTCGACTTCGGCGGATGAATCCACCAGCGATCGAGCAGCTTCGTCCCCGCCAAGACATCCGCCACATACGGCCGCAGAACTCCCACAATCTCAGCGTCGACGAAGTGATCGCGCAGCGCACGCAACGCCGGCGTCGCCATCGCCACGTCACCAATCCAGTTCGGTAACCAAATGCCAAGCTTCATGATGCATTGTTGGGGGCGCTAGTGTTCGATTAAAGCGATCAGATCACGACGTTCCACGATGAAGCGATATCCCTGAGATGCCAGCAGTTCGACACAAGCGTTGGCGTCGGTGCTCGATAAATGCACATGCTCGAAGCGGATAATGGCCGGTCGAATCGCCGAGAAATCAATCGTGCGAATGACTTCGTAGTCGTAGCCCTCCGCGTCAATCTGAAGCAGGTCGAGGCGGTCAAAGCCGTGCTCTTTCAACAAACTGACGAGCGTGCAGCACCGAACTTGTTGACAAACAATCTGATCGGGCGGCACTTTGTGTTTGAGTAGATGCTCGCGAGAAAAAGACGCCAAAGGCGAAGCCTGGCCAGTTCGTGTGTAAAAATCCCTCATGCCGTTTTCGTTCGCGATCGCCGCATTGACGAGAGCGATCTGAGGCTGACCTGCATAACAGGCTTTGAGCCTTTCAAAGGCTCCGGGTTGTGGCTCGACGATAATTCCCCGCAGCCCATACGCCTGAGCAATTGGAGAAAGAGCGTCGTTGTGGAGCCCATCAAATGCTCCGACCTGGAGAAACGTGAGATTCGGGCGAGACCGAAGGACGTGTGCGACGACCAATGCCAGAAAGTTCGTGTAATTCCAATCGGGATGCTTGAGTAAGACCGACGGTCGATAAGACCGTTCGAGTTGAAATTTGCGAAGGAAGACATCCCGCGCGATTTTCTTTCGATTCATTTTCGCAGAGTCCTTTCACAGAGCATGTCCGATCTCTTTCCTCAGAGGCTCACAACTCCAACCGCACAAAAATCGCGTCTTGCAAACGCGCCCGACCAACAAGACTCGGTTGGCCTGAATTCGTGTTCGGCATTCGAGCTCCCAAGTTTCGGTTCGCTATGCGGCTGCATATGAGGCTCCGCAAGCACTGACCGGCAGAGGCTCCTCGATGCAGTGGGCCACTTGTTCGATTCGCTCGCGAGCGCAGGCAAACAGATTCAAATAGGGGGCATAGAACGAACGAGTACGTCGAGTGATGGGTAACAATCTCAAGTAATCGTTGGACAACGAGTCCTGCGTGGAGCTATCGGAATACGGCTCGACCGTGTTCGTCGATTCGTATTGGGTTGTTTCATGGGCAGGACAGAAAAGCTGATACCCCAAAGCCTCCAACAGTTTCAGTGTCGAGTCGGCTGAGCGCGATTCACGATTGTTCTCGAAGGTGACCATCGGGCGAGACTTTCGGAGCACTCGTCGCGCTCCGTTCAGAACCGATTCTTCTGCACCTTCCGCGTCAAGTTTGATGAAGTCGGGCGACTCCAAATTGAGATCGTCCAGCCGACACTGATTGACGGCGAACCGCCCTCCTTGCGGCCTTACCTGAGCTAACCCGGAGTGGCTTGGACAGTCCATCGACACCATCCCATTCGAGTCACCGAGCGCCAACTCGTGGCAGGTCACACGCTCGCAAAGCCCAGCCTGCTCAATCACGGAAGTCAAATCCCGAAACGTCGTCGGCATCGGTTCGAAGGCGTGAACTTTCCCGCTGAAGGACTTTTGTGATGCAACAAGCAGTGGGAAGTAACCCCAATTGCTTCCGACATCGAACAGGACTCCATTCTGAGGAAGAAAATGGGCCATGAGAGCTGTTACGTCCGGCTCGTAACCGAATTTGTATTTGTCGAAGTACAGCACGTTGAACTGTCGATTGCGGGCATCAAACCGAATCGATCGGCGAAACCCTCCGACGGATAACGTGAACTGTCCCCACGCTGGCGTTCGACGGAAGGAATGGCTCATGTAGTACAATGCCCGATAGCAAAATCGGCTTAGTGACGAGGACTCGGCACTTCCGCTGCGAAACGCCGCTCGATATGTCCGCGCAAGCCACGGAAGCGCGTCGATTTGATGCCCTAGGTTGCGGGGTCCGGCTTTCGTCATCGGAGAACTCACTTTAAGTATTCACTGAACGATGTGACCTGCGACGGAGTATTCGCGATGATTACTCGTGTCGGTAATGATTCGCACAGCGACGTTTCTGGCATTTGCCTGTCTGCCTTTTGGATGCTTCCAGTTGCCAGAGATTGCGTCAAGGCCATTCTCTGAACTCGTCACCATGCAGTGCGCCGTTTGCCCCACAATGCAGGGCAGAGCAGATCGGTCTAGGCGTCACATCCACGGACAACTATGTTCCAGATGGCGTCGTAAGGAAACTTGAGCCAAGTCTGCCCTGAAAGTGACGTGTGGAAATGAGAATTCCGCTGACTGTTTTGATTCCGTGCAAAGACGAACTTGCGAACATCGAGGCCTGCATCGCATCGGCCCAAGAGATTGCCGACGAGATCCTGGTTGCAGATTCCGGTTCAACCGATGGCACCCTACAGCTTCTCCAACAGCGACGCGATGTGCGGGTCATCCAGCGCGAATACCGTTGCTGGTCGGATTTCAATAATTGGGCCATCCCACAGGCTCGGTACGAATGGGTGCTGCTCGTGGATGCAGATGAGCGAGTGACTTCCGAATTGGCTTCTGACATTCGACGTCTCAAGGAATCGGAATTGGCGGGCACATCATTCGACGCGTTCTGCATGACTCGTCGAAATTACCTTCACGGAAATCCCATGCGATCATGGGGACGCCATACCGATGCGGTCACGCGGCTCTTCCGCCGGACATGTCGCTGGACCAAACGCCGTACCCATTCGACTCTGGAAGTGCCAGCGTCGAAGGTCCAACGACTTTCTTCGGCGTTTGACCATCACACGTTTCGTTCAATGAAACACTTTCTCGATCGCCAACAGCGTTATGGCCAATGGAACGCGGAGGAGCTGTGGGATCGAGGCCGGCGAACGAAGGCATGGCATCTCGTTGTGCGACCGATGCTCCGCTTCTTCCGCGATTACTTCCTGCGAGGCGGCTTTCTGGATGGCAAGACGGGACTGATCGTGGCCTGCACGGCGGCATACACCGTCTTTGTGAAGTTTGCGACGCTTTGGGAAAAAGAGTTGCACTCAGACAAGACAACCTCAACGGCAACAACACTCTCTCTATTGCCACGGCAGGAACAACGTCAAGCGGCTTGATCTCCGGATCTTGTCATTAGCTCGACTGTCGGATTTGTGTAAAGTGACGCTTCCCGTTCCGTGACCTGCATCTGGCTGGTCCGCTCGAAGTACTTTCGGAGCGTGAGAATGCCAATCAGCCGTTCACGCTTCAGGTCCAAAAATTGTCCAACGAAACGCTGAGCGTTGGAAACGATTTCTTCGGCGGCCTGTAAATGGCGGAGGTAATAGCCGAGCTTCTCTTCAAGATTCGAGTAATCGTCGTTGATCTCGATGTAATGAACGTCGGGGACGAGCGTCCCCTCCATGAACCACGTTTCGAATTTCGGCCGAGGCATCACGGCGATCGAATTGGACGACATGATCCATTTGAGGTTGCTGGCAACATCGTTTCCTTCCAGCGACAGGATGAACTTGTACTTGAGTTGGTCCGCAACGCTCATCTCTGGGACAAGCCAACGAGCACCGGCACTCTTCGCTTTGGGCCGCACGTCACCAACATTACAGAGCGGGTGACCGAAATACCGTTCGAGAAACTGTTGCCGATTACGGCGATAACACGCTCCGCGAAACACCAACAAGTCGTTTTTTTCGCGAAAGAGGGTCGAATCTTGCACAAAATTGAAATGGCGAATCTTGTTGAGCTTCAACAAGACGGAATTCGAATTGTTCCCCGCAATAGGGCGACTTTTGGTGATGGCAGGCACAGGAGGGAGATAATTCACGTCGCCAAACTCGGTATTCCAACGCAAGTCTTTCGGAAAGTACCGGGCAATCTCATGCGAGTCGAAATAGTAAACCGTTCGTTTGCGACCAAGCCTGAGCGAGGACAGGAGGGGGGCGTCGTCATTGAGACGCGTTCCAGCGGGAAGCTTGCAGTAGTAGTTCACTCGCTGGGCAATTTCGCAGACATCGTCACGATCGAACATGGACGAGACTTGGTGCGTGAGTTGACCCTGGAACCATCGATCCGGGACGCCATACTCAACAAAGGCTTTCAAGTAGTAGAGGAATTTACTAGTCACGAATTTGTCCAGCGTTATTCGTCATTGTCGAAAGACGACCGCTGTGGTCCGCATGCTTCGACAAATTCTGTAGCGGGTCGAACGATCATGAAACGAGGCATCGAGTACAGCACACTAAGATCGCGACCGACAAATGTACGCGGAATATAGTCCACCGCTTCTTGTCTCGCTCACAACGGCTGCACGGATGCTTCCCATTCGAGAGAAAAGCGTCAAGGTCAGTCTTGCAGCCATTTCGTTCCGAGTAGACCGATTGAGAATGATCTGCCCGAGTTTGGGAGGCCGGACTAACGTCCCAAATGATCTCACCGTGCGATGGCGGAAGGGATGCCCCTCAACGAAAGCGAACGGAGACGATGGCGACTCTCATCACTGTTTTGATCTCCTGCACGGATGAGATGCACAACATTGAAACGTATCTCGCTTCGGTAAAGTCGATCGCGGATGAAATCCTTCGAAGCGGATTCTGGATCAATGGACGGCACGCTCGAATGTCTGCATCAACGAAGCGAAGTCCGGCTCATTCAGCGCAAATATCGCTGCTGGTCCGACTTCAACAATTGAGCCATCCCTCAAGCTAGCCACGCCTGGGTGCTGCTGGTGGATGCCGACAGGCGAGTCACTCCTGGACTTGCAGAGGACATTCGTCGGTTGAAGACGAGCGAACTGGAAGCGACTGCGTTTGATGCTTTCTCAATGGTGCGTCGGAACTTCTTTCATGAGCAGCCGATTTCGATCTTGGGGGCGTCACACCGATCGTGTGAAACGGCTGTTTCGCCGGACTTGTCGCTGGGCCAACGAGACTCGCAAGGTCGCGTGATAGAAATGCCGAACGACCGACGCAACCGTTATCACTAGCGAACCCTGGCCAGGTTGAGGCGACGAGGTTCGAAACAATCCATCAGCCAACGGTGGAACATCATCATCATCCGGCGGCCCGGTAGCCGACGAGCGAACTAAAGGTTGAGTATCTGGGCGCAGATCTCGGCACCAGCGAGCGGCGAAATTTGTATCGCAACTTATGCCAGCCGGTTACACGTCGGCCAATAGCCGTGCAGTCCACGAGAGACATCAGTCTTCGCAGTAGGCGAAGTTTTCGTTCACGATTTCGCAGAACCTCAGAGCGGTCACGTGCTTTCTGTGCCCAGCCAATCGAGCCGCAGATTCCGCAGGCGCCCCACTCGTCGCTCAATAATACCCGGGTCGCGAAGACCTGTGACGGACCGGGATGGAGGTGCAGCACATCATGAAAAGCCACAATACCTCCAGGGACAACATGCGGTGAAAAGTTCTGAAAGTCCTCCGTCGCTCCGGTAACAGAGTGGTCGCCATCAATCCACAACAGTCGGAGGGGGTGATCCCATCCGACTGCCAATTCAGACGACAATTTTCGATGGATGGTCACTCGATCTGAAACTCCGGTCCTCGCAAGCGACTCCCGAAAAATACGAAACGTCTCGTCGTTAGTCGGATTTGTCGCACCGTGAACCTCGGCCGCCGCCCACGGATCACAGGCTTGAAGTCGTGGATCATTCGTGAACCCTAAGGCTGTCGCCAGCAGAACCGTTGACAACCCTTGGAAGCTGCCAATTTCGAGCACTTCCCCTTTAACGGTAGGACAAACGGCCATGAGCACCAGAATGTAGCCGTCCCTTTCGGTCAACAATCCATCGACTTTCGCGGCTGCGGATTGAGCAACTGACAACACCCTGAGAAATTCATCTTCTGTGGTGACCCTCTCATCTCTGGGGCGTTTCAACATGAAACTCTCCTTTTCGATGTCGATGGCCAGCCGATATGAAATCCGCTCAATTCCGCCTTCAAATAAGAAAATAAGATGAACTGACCACCGACAGAAATTGGGAAACACTCAGCGATTGGATACTGCGAATCCAAAAGTCCGTCGAGACGACTCTCGCGAAGCACTTGCGTTCCCCGATGTCATCATCGAACGGACGCAGCAGCGGATGAATCGACTTCGTCTAACCACGTCAGCCGAGTTGGATGCCAGAAACGGACATGGGCGATCGCTGCCAGAAACATCAGAGTTCCCACGCTGATCACTGCTCCCCACAACATCGAACGCGGCCGGTAGCTCCAGACTACGCAACTGCATCCCGTCTCAAGTCGAACGCCTCGAAACTGACCGTCAACACGGATTGACTCGGCAGATTGACCATCGACCGTTACTGACCAGCCGGGATCGTCGAGGTCCGCCAGCACCAGCAGGCTCGGCTCCAACGTCTCCACTCGGCAAGTGATCGAGTTCGCTGTCGACTCGAAGGTGGTCAACGACCAGTCCGACGCATCGCGCGAATTGCCATCGAGCGAACGCAACTGCAGTCGGCCCAGCGAACCGTTCAGCTCGTACAAAAACAACGGCTGCCCGGCCCTGCCCCACGCTCGATTGAGGAACGGATCGTCCCCCTGCCACACGAGCGTCAAATCCGACGCGAGCGGCGGCGGTTCGAAACACAGCAAATGCGTGACGCCGCAACGGAGCAACCAGTCGAACTGCTCTTGTACCGCAGGCACGACGGTCGTTCCCTTCGACTCCGGCATTCGCAGCGATTCCTCAACATACTCGGCCGGACCAAACGTCAGGTAGATCGGAGCCGTCGATATTCCCAGCGTGCTCGGCAAGTTGGCACCCGGCGCAAACAGCCGCAACGTCGAACGAGTTTTCGCCGCTTCGAGCAACGCTTGCCGCACCGGACTTTGTTCCAGCGACTTGAGCGGCGGCGATTCGACGATCGGAGCGAATGTCACCAAACGGCCGATCGTCCAGAACTCGACGGATGTCGTCAGCAACAACAATCCCATCAAACCTGCGCGAGCATCCGCACCGGATGTTCGTTGTGAACGCCACCAAAACGCTACGCTGGGAACAATAACGATCGCCAGCAGGGCACAGACTCGCAGCAACTCCAACATTGGGCCGTTGACGTTCGCCCCCTTTGAGTTTGAAACCATCAGCGGATTTGCCATCTGGAATTGAGCGATGACCGCCGCGACGTCGTCCCCCAGAAGAAACCAAACACTCAGCGACCAAATCGCGCCGATCAGTACAACCACAGCCGTTTTCCAAGAAACTTCGGGTTCGCGAAGAAAGCGATCCACGACGGTTCCGGCCAACATTGCGGCGGCGAACGTCGTCATCAAGCCGTAGCGACCGGCTCCTTGAAAGTAGCTGAAGCCAGGGAGATTCCGCGTCACCGGCAACAGCCAGCCGCTGGTGTAGAGCCAGCTTGCCGTGGCGATGAGAATCCAAAACAGAATCGGTCGCTCGATCCGTCGCTTGGTTGCCAAATCACGCAGCACGCCGCCGATGCTGATGAGCACCAGCAGCAATGGCGCGACTCCAAAATACAAATGCGCTTCGGCAGAGTTCGTGCGGGAGTGTCCCAAAGGCGGGCTTTCGCGAAACGCCGCCTCACGATCCGTCAGCGGCGAGTACCAATAGCTGGGAGTAAAAACCTGCGTCCAATACCACGGCGGGATCGCACCAAAATCGAGTTCATGTTCTTTGCCGACGACCGCTCGCTGGCTGCGCAGTTTGAGTTCGTAGGTCGGCACAAGCTGCACTGCCGCGAGACTCATGCCGCAAAACATCGCCAGAAACGCGACGACCGTCAGCCGCCAAGACCGGCGACATGGCTGCCGGCCATCGGCATCCGATATTCGGACTGCCGCTGCCTCCTGAATTCTGGCTTTTGCCCCTTCACCGCCAAACCACCAGACACGAGCCGGCAGGTAAGCCGTCAACAATAACAGCGTGAACCAAGCGATCTGAAAGTGTCCCGCCAGTAATTGGACTGCCAGCACGCCGCTCAATCCGATGGCGAAACGCCACAGACGGGTTGAGAGAAAACTCTCCGCACACCACAGGGCGGCGGGCAGCCATGCGCCACCGATGATCGCCCACTCGACGCACGTCCGAGGCGGAAACCAGCCGTAGACATAGACAAGCGCCGTCAACCAGGAGGGCAAGAGCCCCAGGCCGAGACATCGAGCCGCCGCGCTCGCAAACACGAATGCCGCGAAGTAGTGGAGCAGGAAGCTGACGTGAAATGCTGAGTGCGGATCCAGCATCCGGTACAGCAGCAGATTCGGAGGATAGAAAATCCCCGTTTGGCTTTCCGCCAACAACGGATAACCAAATCCCGCGCGAGCGTTCCACAGCGGCAGTTCGCCGGCGTGCAGCGATTCAGAATAGATGACCTTCTGCGGAAAGAAGTATGAGTAGACGTCACCACCGACAAATCCAGCGCCGCTCCAGATCGGCAACCAGAACGCGAGCGTCAGGCCCAATGCCAGCCCACACGTCGACAGCCAGCCGAGCCATTCGCGCCGCGTTTGCATGGGATTGCTCTCTCGGCGCGATTAGGGACAGAACGCCTCGAACGGCATCTGGAACGTTTCGGCGACGGCCTGATTCGTCACACGACCGCCGTGCATGTTGACCGCATGGGCGAAGCCGTTGTCCGCAGCGCACGCGGCGGCGAGGCCACGCTTCGCGATCTTGAGCACGTACGGAAACGTGACATTGCACAAAGCGTACGAACTTGTTCGACCGACAGCTCCCGGCATGTTGGTAACGCAGTAATGCACGATGCCATCGACCAGGTACGTCGGCTTTGAGTGCGTCGTCGGTTTGGTCGTTTCGATGCAGCCCCCTTGATCGACCGCAACGTCGATGATGACCGCTCCCGGCTTCATCAACTTCAGATCATCACGGCTGACGAGCACGGGCGCTCGAGCGCCTTCGATCAGCACCGCTCCGATGACCAGGTCCGCCAGTCGTAACTCTTCGCGGATGTTGTGCCGATCACTGAAGAGCGTGTTAACGTTCGGCGGCATGATGTCTTCCAGATACCGCAGTCGGTCGATGTTGATGTCGATAATGACCACATCCGCCTGAAAGCCGGCCGCGATCTGCGCCGCGTTCTTGCCGACCACTCCGCCGCCCAAGATCAAGATGTGAGCGGGGGCCACACCGGGAACGCCGGCCAGCAAGATGCCTCGGCCTTCCTGCGGGCGTTCGAGATACTTGGCTCCTTCTTGAATGCTCATGCGTCCGGCGACTTCGCTCATCGGAGTCAAACAGGGGAGATCTCCGCGAGGTCCGCGCAGGGTTTCGTACGCCACCGCCGTGATACCCGTAGCCAACACATTCCGAGACAACGTCTCGTCTGCCGCGAAATGAAAATACGTGAAAAGAATCTGCCCAGGCCGTAACAACGGCCACTCGGCAGCCAGTGGTTCTTTCACTTTCACGACCAATTCCGCAGTACCAAAGATCGCAGTCGGACTATCAACTAATTCGGCACCGTTGACGGAATACTGCTCATCCGTGATGCCGCTGCCCAAGCCCGCGCCTCGCTCGATGAGTACTCGGTGTCCGTTCCGTACCAACTCCTCAACCCCCGACGGCAACATCGCCACGCGATACTCGTCCGGTTTGATCTCCCGGGGCACTCCGACAATCATGGTTTGATTCCTTCCATCGGTCTCAGAACCCGTTGGTCGGCCGAAGAGTAGCCGACGATTGGCTTCCGAGGAAACGGCGGTCTCCGTTGTTCCGCCATCTCCTCGGACGTCGGTGTCAGAACGACTCACACCGCCGAGCCAGCGCCTTTTCGTAGAGCGCGACGTACTCGCGCGCAGAGCGATTCCAGGACCAATCGCGGGACATTCCCGATCGTTGCAGCCGTCGCCAGGCCGGCATGTCCGAAAACAGCTTCAACGCCCAATCAACTTGCTGCCAAAGCTGATCGGGATCGTGATCGCGAAACGAAAAACCGGTCGCCGTCCCGTCATTCAGCGATTCGGGCGTCGCGCCTACCACCGAATCGGCCAGCCCGCCGGTCGCTCGAACAATCGGCGGAGTGCCATAGGCCATCGAATACATCTGATTGAGTCCGCATGGTTCGAACTTGCTAGGCATCAAAAACATGTCCGAGCCCGCCTCGATCAGATGAGCCATCGCTTCGTCGTAACCGATCACGGCGCGGACCTTGTCGGTATATGCCGAAGCCAAGTGTCGGCACAAATCTTCGTACTCCGGTTGACCGTTTCCCAAGAAGACAACCTGCACGTTTCGTTCGAGCAACCGACTCGCGCACACGCCGATCAAATCAAATCCCTTTTGCCAGGACATGCGCGAGACCATTCCCAACAGCGGCACATCGGCTCGAACTGGCAATCGCAGACGTTCCTGCAACGCACGCTTGCAAGTGGACTTGCCCGTCTCCAGAGACACGATGTCGTAGCGGGCCGGCAGATGCGGGTCATTCGAGGGACTCCACTCTTGTGGGTCGATGCCATTCAGGATGCCGGTCAAATCCGCCGAACGATCTCGTAAGACCCCATCCAAGCCGTGGCCGAACTCGGCGGTCTGAATCTCACGCGAGTACGTCGGGCTGACCGTGCAAAGCTGATCGGCGAACACGATTCCCCCTTTCAGCAAGTTCACTTTGCCCCAACATTCCACTTGCTTCCAGTTAAAGAACTCCCAACCCAGTCCGGTGATCGGCATGACGTCGGACGAGTATGCTCCCTGAAACGTCATGTTGTGCAACGTCATGATCGCCGCCGTACGTCGCAGGTCAGGAACCCACTGGCGAAACTGTGCCTCCAACAACACCATCATCAGCGCAGTCTGCCAATCGTGTGCCTGGATAACGTCCGGTTTGAGCTTCAGGCGTGCGACTGCTTCCAGAGCTGCGCGGCTAAAGGCGATGAACCGTTCCGGGTTGTCGCTGTAGTCGGCCTTCGTCGTCGGGTCTTGATACAAGCCGTCTCGGTCGTAGAAATCTGGCTGATCGACCAGCACGACATCGACGCGACTTCCCGGCATCTGCGTGCGCCGAAGTTGAATTCGCACCTGCCGATCACCCAATGGAATCTCGAAGGCTTCTCCAACTGTCTCCGTGACAGCACCACACTTGGCGAGGAAGCGTGAGTACAACGGCAGGATCAATGTGACTTCGTGGCCGAGTTCCGTGAGTGCTTTGCTAAGCGCGCCGGCAACGTCCGCCAAGCCACCAGTCTTCGCGAACGGCACCGCTTCGGAACTGACCTGGACGATTCGCATCACGCACTCCAAATATCGCAAAGCGAGACTTCGAAAACCCATCGTTTCAGAAATGCGACGACAAAAAAAGGAAAGAGGGCACTCATTCAACGAACGAGTGCCCTCTTCTTCTGTCTCGAGAGTCGGTCACAGGTGGCAACTATTTCATGAAGAAGTCGGACGGGCCTTTGCAGGTGTAGTACGGATAGACGACAGCCGCAGCCGGCTGGTTCTGTGGCGGGTACGTCAAGTTCTTCGGTTGGCGATAGTCGTAGGTGTGATGGTGTTTAGGCCAGTGATAATTTTCGGGACAGTCATACGGATTTCGCGCCCATTCTGGCGGACAAGACATTGAGTCTGCTCCAGCCGGGCCGTCGTAGTACATCGGTGCGGGCATTGCCCCCATGGGGCCATGTGGTCCCAGGGGACCACTCGCTCCCGGTGCATGTGGCGCGGGATTCTGTCCACGAACAATTGTGTGGTTTGATTGGCAGCCCACGATCGCCACCATGCCAGCGAACAGAGCACACAGCATCCATTGAGACTTCATGATTCCTCGCCTCCCTGCGAATTTGAGCGATGCACTGACTCGACGATCGAGTGCTCCTCAGTCGTCGTGGAACTCAGTCCTTCGCACTTGTTATCGACCCGCAGGCTCGGCCGAATGCGAGGATTCCTCACAACCGGAAAAGTCAGCCCAGTCCGCGGAATTCCTCGATCTTGCAGCACATTCCGAGGCCAGATAGAGTCCGACCCGCTCAGGATCGCCCCACGGCAAGACCCCGACTTCGCCGCAAACAACACTCTGCCAGCCACTTGCCACCGAAAGAGTGACACTGATCAAAGGATTGACCGGTATGTTCGTCGCCGCTTCGACTCGCAGTTTTTCTGACAAAAGTTTCGCAGAAGCGTGTCATCTGATCACGGATCTGGAGTTCGACAAGGTTGAACTGTGGTTTGACGAGAACAGCCAGCACCTGCGTCCCAGCGATGCGGTGAAAAACCACGAAGGTTTTTTTGCTCAATATCGCGAAGCCACACGCCTCATCCCGGTCGCGTTTTGTTTGGAACACGATGTCCCGGCAACCATGCTGCATGACCTCTGCAAGCTGGCCAAACTGATGCGGGTCGCCCAAATCACGGTTCCGGCCTCCGCTCTGGGAACGCCCTTCAACGAAGAGATTGACCGACTCCGCAATTTCGTCCGACTGGCCAATGAGGAAACGATCCGGCTTTCCATCAAGACTAAGACCGGTACGTTGACCGAAGACCCGCGAACGGCCGTTGAACTCTGCCAATCGGTACGCGGTCTCGGATTGACGCTGGATCCCAGCTACTACCTTTGCGGACCGCACGCTTCGCGAGAAATCGACTCGTTGATGCCGGTGGTCTATCACGTCCACTTGCGCGACAGCACCGCCACGCAACTTCAGATTCAAGTCGGTCTCGGTGAACTGGACTACACGCGGCTGATCTCGCAACTCTGCAAAGAGAATTACGAACGAATCCTCTCCATCGAACTGCTCCCAGAGCTTTACGATTCGGAAATCAACCGACTTCTCGAAATGCGCAAGCTGAGAATGCTGCTTGAAACGCTGCTGTAGGATGGACACTCTGTCCGAACCCGCGACCGTCAAGCAAGACTCCCTGGCGAGTGTTTTTTCGCAACAACCACTCGCTTGCGCTTCGCGCTGGTGAAACGTGCGATCCTCAGGTTGCTTTCTTGCGAATCACGGAGCGAAGTTTTTGCGCCCCGGACTTTTCATCCGCCTTGTCTAGGGATGACAGCGATCTCTCGACTGCCTCCAGCAGCACCTCCATTGCGAACGGTTTGCGGAGGTAGTCGTCGACTCCGAGCATCTCGGCATAGGCCTTGTGACGACCACCCTCATTGGCCGTGATCATGATGACCTTCGGCGGATGCGGCAGTCCCTTGAGAAATTCGAGCACAGGGAATCCGCCCATCTTTGGCATCATCATGTCAGTGATGACCAAGTCCGGAGAAATCGACTCAGCAAGTCGCCGGCCTTCGAGACCGTTTTGAGCCCATTGCGCCGCGTAGCCAGCATTTTCCAAAACTTTGAGCAGCGTCGAAGCGATCTCGCGGTCATCTTCGATCAACAAAATCGTTCGTCTGGCGGGCATGAGATTCTCCTTGACCACGTTGCATGCGGGGTCGAATAGTAGGCCGCTCAACGGGCGTTCTCAAGCACTCTCTTCCAGAACGATTCCCTGTTCGCCGATTTCAAATAGCCTAATCGCGTCGTCACACGCGCTGCCGCGATGCTTGGCAACATGCAACGCGCGACGCATGCGCAGCCCATCGCGAACCTTGCCCATCAGGATGATTGTGTTGGCATTCGAAAGCGAGTCGCCACTCTCCAATGGTCGAGCCAAGAGATCATCAAGCATGACTTCTTGCGACGTATACAGCAGCGTGCAACCGATTTCCCGATGGTCGTAATGGTGCCTTGCGACATTGTCCGCTTGCGATCGGAATTGCACGCGGAATAAATCGCGAGCCACCCAGTCATCGTCCTTTCGGAGAATCTGATGATAGATGTAATCGATCACTTGGAACTGAAAGCTATCGCTGTCTCGTTCGGTCGGCTCGATGCCGTCGAGCACACAGCGACGCACTCCATGCACGAAGTTGCCGTAAAAGAACTGCACCGCGCGATCGAGTTTGCGAGCCAATTCTGCGTTCCATTCTTGCCATTCTTCGACGGAGAGATCGGCCTGAGTGACTCGGCGTCCGCTACGACGGAATAAGTGCAAGTAGTCGTGCCGCGCACGATCGCGCTGCCAGATTTCCCCAGCGTCGAGGCTCCCCTCAGGAGCGAATTCTCGGAACCTCCAATCGAACAACCGCCGCGCGTACTCGGCCTGGTTTTGCGAGTCGCCGCGTGTTGTGAGATCCAGTACAAGCCCCGGTTCGCCTTCCTGCGTACGACCCGCGTAGGCAAATTGCAGCCCGAGTTGTGTCTTGCCGATACCGGTCGCGCCCAAGACCACAGTCAGCGTACCCGGCAGCAAGCCTCCCCCAAGCATGTTGTCCAAACGCGGGATGCCGGTGCTGAGGCGAGACGTCATTCGGATTCCATACGACTAGAACGCGGGGCTGCCGGCTTTTTGTGGGGCGACCTGTTTCACAGCGGGACCTTGAGCAGAGGGAGTCGTTGTGCCCGCTCCGATTTCGCGGCGCGATGCGTACCGAATCGGAAATGAGGGCCATACCGTGTTCGGAACGGCACCCGGTTCACCCATGATTTTTTCCGGCCCGTCAAAAATGCGCTTCGGCCATTTGGAAAAAACCCATTCGCTGGTCCATTGCGTGAAGCCTAGCCATTGCCGATCGGGAGCCATACCAAAGAAATTTCCACGCTCCGATTTGAATCCCATGAATTCGCGACCCAACGGCGCGGTGTGCAAAGCGGTCAACAGAAACGCCATCGTCACATAGCCTGCCAACACTCCGCAGCCCCAGCGAGCAC
>VGZH01000114.1 GCA_016872645.1 Planctomycetota bacterium
TCCAACAGAGGCAGCGTCAACGTGACCCCCGCCAAACCTTTGAGTACCGCACGACGACTAAGTTGATTGGAAATGGCCATGGAGCTCCTCCACGAGGAATACCTGGGAAATTCACCCGTCAGTATACCGTAAAATAACGACTCATGGCATCGACAATGTGAAAGGCGCCGGCATTGAGTCACTCATTGCTCACGACAGCCCTCTCTAATTCTTTTAGCGACTTTAACAAAACCGATTTTTGGTCAGAGCCGTTGGCTTGGTTTGTCTTCTATCGATCAAGGAGGAACGCGAGAATGCCAAGCCGCTGCTTACGGACGAATTGTGGGGACGCATCGAACCACTTTTGCCGCCGGAACCACCGAAGTCGAACGGTGGACGTCCGCGAGTGCCGAACCGTTTGACGCTTACCGGGATTCTGTTCGTATCGCCAACCGAGTTGGCAACAGGAACGCTGGCTCGGTACAGCCGTAGTCCGGCATGAACATTCTGGCTGCTCAAGTTTTCACGCCACGCACCGCCCAATCAAAAACCGGACCCCACTCTGGCGGCCCGGTTTTGATTTTCTGAGTGCGGCCGCGAACGGCTACTTCTTGGCGGCTGCGTAGCGGCGAGCGACCTCATCCCAATTGATGACGTTGAAGAACGCACCGATGTAATCTGGCCGTCGATTCTGGTAGTTCAAGTAGTACGCATGTTCCCAAACATCCAGACCGAGAATCGGCGTGTGTCCATCGGACAACGGTGAATCCTGATTCCCGGTGCTTTCGATGAGCAACCCGCCGCTGCCGTCGACGGACAGCCATGCCCACCCGCTGCCAAATCGAGTCGTCGCGGCTTTCGTGAATTGTTCCTTGAACGCGGCGAAGCTGCCGAACTTCTGATTGATTGCGTCAGCGAGCACAGCGGTCGGTTCGCCGCCGCCGTTGGGCTTCATCACGGCCCAAAACAACGAATGATTGGCATGTCCGCCACCGTTGTTGCGGACGACCGTGCGGATGTCCTCCGGAACGGTGGCCAACCCGCGCACCAAATCTTCGACCGATTTCGAGGCGAGGCCGGGATGCTTTTCGAGGGCCGCGTTGACGTTGTTGATGTAAGCCTGATGGTGTTTCGTACGATGAATGTTCATTGTCTTCGCGTCGATGTGTGGTTCCAGCGCATTCTCTGCGTACGGCAAATCGGGCAAGGTATAGGCCATGACAAAAATCTCCCAGGTGTGATTCGCGCATCCGAGCGACCTGCTCTGCGCGATGATTCTGTTGGTTGACTAGCGAAAGCACTTTGCCTCGCCAGCACGGTCGGTATTGTAGGCGTTAGCCATGCGCTCACAACCGTCTGACAGCGGCTAGGTATCCGACTTGGCAGCAGCAGCGTCGAGCATGAAGCCTTGCACTCTCGAAACCAGCTCGGCTGGATCGAGCGGAACGCCTTCCAGCAGCAGAGCGTTGGCGAACAACTGTCGTCCGCATTGCTTGATGAAGGCTGCTTGCTCGGCACAATCGGCGATTCCGCTCAGTCGAGCGATCAACGGAGCAGAAGGATTCACTTCCAGAATTTTTTTCGACGGCGGCAGATCGCGATCTCCCATCGACAGTACCTTTTGGAGCTGGGCGCTCATTGAGCCTTCTGGATTGACGAGGCAGCAGACACTATCGGTCAGTCGCTTTGAGGCTCGCACCTCTGAGACGGCGCCTCCCAACTCCTCGCGAAACAGTTCGAGCACGCGTTGGAAAGCCGATGACTCAGCGGCAGCCGTTTGTTGTTCTTCGGCTTTGGCCTCGTCCGCCTTGTCGGCGTCGCTGGCTGGCGGAAATTCGATTTGCGACGAATCGATCGCGACCAGATCTTTGCCCTGGTAATTTCGCAAGTTGGACAGGACGAACTCATCGACCGGATCGGTTACGAACAGTACTTCGAGTTTCTTGCGGCGAAAGATTTCCAGATTCGGATTTTTCTCCAGCGACTTTCGATCGGGTCCACCGACGAAGTAAATTTGGTTCTGACCTTCGGGAATTCGCTTCACATAATCCGCGAACCCGGTCAACGGTTCTGGATTGTCGGTCTCTGGCGGCAATGCTGATGACGCGAACCGCAACAGGCTGGCGATCTCCTCGCGATGTTCAAAGTCCGAGTGCAAGCCTTCACGCAACGTGATTCCAAACTGGCGATAGAAGGTCAGGTAGTCGTTCGGCCGTTCGGTCGCGATTGACTCCAGATGCGACAGGATTTTCTTCGTCAGCACCTTTTTGATTTTGCGAAAGACGGTGTTGTCCTGGAGGGCCTCGCGTGACACGTTCAGCGGCAAGTCCGCCGAATCAACGAGTCCGTGAAGGAAACGCAGATAGTCCGGCAGCAGTTCGCGGCAGTTGTGTTGCACGAGAATCCGTTTCGCGCAAAGCTGCACGCCATGCTCGGCGCGGCCGAAGCCCATTCGTTCGACATTCGTCTCCGAGCAATACAGGATCGAATGAAACTGAAACGGAGAGTCTGCCGTCAGGTGCAAATGCCACAGGGGCTTCTCGCCGATGCCGTGCGTGAGATGTTCGAAGAACTTCTGATACTCCTCGTCGGTGACTTTGCTTTTCGGCTCGACCCAAATTGGCTTCTGGTCGTTGACGACCTCGTTGCCCAGCTTGATCGGATGCGGCACAAACGTCGAATACTGCTTGAGCACCGATTTCAATCGCCACGGCTGGGTGAATTCCTTCAAGTCCGACTTCAGATGCAACCGTATCTGCGTGCCGCGCGACAACCCGGCTTGCGGTTCGACCGTGAACCGCCCGCTGCCGTCCGATTCCCACTTCCAGCCTTCATCGGATTGGTACGATCGGCTGAGCACTTCCACTTTGTCTGCCAACATGAACGCCGAATAGAAGCCGACGCCGAACTGCCCGATCAACGACAAATTGCTGGCGGCGTCTTTTCCCTGCTGAGCCGTGTTGCGGAGAAATTCCAATGAACCACTGTGCGCGATCGTCCCCAGATTCTTGACGAGTTCGTCGTGAGTCATGCCGAGGCCATTGTCCCGAATCACCAGCAGCGACTCAGGCTCGTTCGGCTCCAACGTGATCTCCAGTGGAGCTTCATTCGGAATGGCGCTATTCGTCAGCGTCAGATGCCGAAATTTGTCGAGCGCGTCAGAAGCGTTTGAAATCAGCTCGCGTATCGCAATCTCGCGATTCTGATAAAGCGAGTGCGACAGCAAATGCAGCAGTTGTTTGATCTCAGCCTGAAACGTGAATTCCTGGGGAGCAGTCTCGGTCATGGCTTCTTCCTGGTTCGCAGGATGGGCACTTCTGCCCGTCCTGTGTCTATTCAAAATGCGGGCGGGCAAGAGTTCCCGTCCAACGTCTCGCGCTTTGTGCGAGGGGCGGACAACATGCAAAGTGACCGCTCATTTTTCAAGAGGTCCCGCCGCTTCGGGAGTCAACTGGAGACTTTACCGATCACACGGAACTTACTGACTGACTTTAGCCGATAGGCGGCCTAGCGGCTTGAACAGGGAGTCCCTCGTTGACTTCGAGAATTTCCGCCAGAACAATGGCGACCTCCGAGATTCCTCTCATCCTGCCGCCGCTGGTTCGACCGAGATTGGCTTTCCCCAAATGGATGTTCGATGACTCCGCGATTCCTCACCGTTCTGCCCGTGTACAACGAGCAATCTCATCTGTCCGAAGTGCTCGCCACCGTGCGGGCATTCGCCCAGGACATTCTGGTTGTGGACGATGGCAGCACGGACTCAACCGCCGAACTTCTGCGACGAGAGTCTAACATCGCAGTCATCACGCACTCGCCGAATCGCGGATACGGAGCGGCTCTCAAGTCCGCGTTCGATTTCGCCGTGGAGCACAACTACGACGTGCTCGTGACAATTGATTGCGATGGTCAGCATGAGCCACGGCTAATTCCCGAATTGGTTGCTCGCGTTTTTGAGGACGCCGCGCGGCCGGCGGACATCGTCTCGGGCAGTCGGTACCTGAAAATCTTCGAAGGGGACAGCAAGCCTCCGGAAGAACGACGCCACATCAATCAAAGCCTCACGCAGTTCATTAACGAACGCTTGAACCTGCAACTGACCGACACGTTTTGCGGCTTCAAAGCGTATCGAGTCGATGCGCTGCCACGATTGAAGATCACCGAGTTCGGATACGCGATGCCGCTTCAACTTTGGGTGCAGGCGGTCCAGGCTGGATTTCGAATCGTTGAGCATCCGGTGCCGCTGATTTATCTCGAAGAGTCCCGTTCTTTCGGCGGTTCGCTGGACGATGCCAGTCGGCGCTTGGCTTACTACCGCGAAGTACTCGACCACGAGTTATCCGCCAGTCGCGAATGTTCGTCACCGGCGTTGTGCCCCGGCGCGTCGCGCTGAATGATGATTTGAAATCTGAGATTTCAGATCCGAGGAGTCTTCGTCGTGACGCCGTTGGAAGCGACTTGGGAACGGCGATGGCTATGTGCTCCGCGCGAAGACGGAGCGATGCTGGCCATACCACCGCTGGCTGAGATGCCGTCCGTCGTCGCGAAGAACCGCGAACAGATCGCGACGTGGGATGTGCAAGTCCTCGGGAGGCCGCTGGCCGATCTGCGCCATTTGGCTCGCAAAGAAGTGTTGATGGCGGCCGGGCGATTCGTGGGGCAGGCTTCCAGCCTGCCGACAGTTCAGATGCAGGCGGGAAGCCTAGCCCACGTTCCGCTGATCGTCAGCGGACATCAGCCGGAATTGTTTCATTCTGGCGTCTGGGTCAAGAATGTCGTGCTCGATCGCCTGGGGAAGGAGACCGGTGGCATCGGCTTGCATTTGATTGTGGACAACGACACGGTCTCGTCGACACGCATCGCGGTTCCCGTCGGTTCGCGCGAAGCACCGCAGTTCGAGTTCATCCCGTTCGATGCCGACGCTGGTTCAGTCCCGTGGGAGGAAGCTTTTCTTCGCGACGCGACGCTCTTTCGCACGTTTGCCGACCGGGTCTCCGCCGCGCTCGCCTGCTGGCCGCTTCAGCCAATACTGTCCGAAATCTGGCCAGCCGCCATTGAGCGTCTGCCAACTGTGGAGCACGCGGTTCGCGTGTGTCCGCCTGGCCTCTCCGAATTGCTGACCATCGTTCGCCGCGAGGCCGAGCGCCGCTTGGGCCTCAATAATCTCGAACTTCCGATCAGCCATCTTTGCGAGACAGAATCCTTCGCGTGGTTCGCCTGCCGTCTGTTGAGCGACCCTCAACAGACATTCGCGATCTACAACGATGTTGTCGCCGAATATCGTCAAGTCAATCGAGTCCGCAATTGTCAACACCCGGTGCCGGATCTCAGTTCTCGTGTGGGTGACGTGGATGGTGATTGGTTCGAGTCTCCGTTCTGGATTTGGCGCTCGGGTGACTCGCGACGTGGTCGCTTGTTTGTCCGAGCGACCTCCTCCGAGTTGCAGCTTGCGAACGGAGCAACGGTCATCGCGTCATTACCTCGCCCCGCTGCCGAGTCGTCCGAGTCCACCGTGGCACAAGTGCGAGCTTTGTCGTCACGCGGTTGGAAGCTGCGTCCGCGAGCGCTCACGAACACGCTGTTCGCGCGAGTCTTCCTCGCCGACGCTTTTCTGCATGGCATCGGTGGAGCCAAGTACGACGAAATGACAGATCGTCTGATTGCCCGTTTTTTTGGCGTGACACCGCCGAACTATCTGATGGTGACCGCCACTCATCGCCTACCGCTCGGCGGCTGGAGTGTCACGCCGTCCGACGTTGCCACCCTCAAACATTGCCTTTGGGACTTCGACCACACTCCCGAACGCCACCTTTCGGTTGAGTTCATCCGATCCCTTCTCTCACTGGGAGAAGTTGTCCGAAAGCCGGATGAGGACCGAGCAACGAGTGACATCCAATCCGGGAACCCGCTCGATGTCGGCTCACCGTCGGCCGGATCGACACCCATCGCCGAATTGTTGGCCGAAAAGCAGCGGTTGATCGCCGAGCAACACGCAAAAGATTCGCTGGACCGCCACGAACCCCGTCGAGGCTCACGCGGCGAAAACAATCAACGCCGCCAACGTTTGCGTGTGATCAGTCAACATCTCGCCCAGCTCGGCCGGGTGGCGCGCGCGCATCTCGCGATCCAACGACAAGCCGCCGAAGCCCAACTCGCCGCCAATTCCGTTCTACTGAGCCGCGAGTTCTCGTTCTGTTTGTTTTCGCTCGAACGGGTCAAACTTATGGCAAAGGCGTTGACAGGTCGGACATGACGAACAAACTCGACTTAGGCTCATTCAGTGCCGTTGGTCGGTCGAGTCAGCGGCCGATTGCGAGATTGGAGGAAGGAATTGGTTGATGGCGGTTTCGCAATGGCGGACTGCGAGACACAATTTGTCGGGTCGCCCCTTAGGTTGGTAATCGAGGATGGGCGCCGCTTCTGCAGTTCTGAGTGTTGAAGATGCAAGCGGGTGCGTAAAGTTCCGAATCAGAAAAAAAAGAGGCGTGGGAAGTGGAAAAGTTGATGACGACAAAATTTGAAATGCGATCAGCAGCCTTCGGTTGCTTTTGGCTTTTGGTGTCCTCACTCGTTTCGCTGAAACCCACCTCATTTGCGCTTGGTGCTGACGGCGCGGTTGATTTCACCAAGCACATCCAGCCGCTGCTTGCCAAGAAGTGTGTTTCGTGTCACGGGCCGGAGAAGCAGAAGGCAGGGTTGCGGTTGGATCGGAAGTCGGCGGCATTCAAAGGTGGCGACGATTTCGGATCAGCGATTGTGCCGGGGAAAAGTCGCGAGAGCCCTTTGTTTCGCGTTGTGACCGGATTGGAAGCCGGAGTTGAAATGCCGGCCGAGGGTGAGAAGCTGACAGGCGAGGAAATTGAACTGCTCAAACGCTGGATCGACAGCGGGGCCAAGTGGCCGGATGATGGCAGCGAGAAAGACGATGTGATCAAATCGCATTGGGCGTATCGACCTCTGGTGCGGCTGCCGTTGAACGCCGTTCCGTTCAGTTCGAGGTCGCAAAATTCCGTCGACTCCTTTGTTCTCGCCAGGCTGAAAGAATCCAAGCTCCAACTGAATCCAGAAGCCGATCGCACGACGCTCATTCGCCGATTGAAGTTCGATCTCCTCGGCCTGCCGCCGAATTTGGATGAGATTGCGGAATTCATTTCTGATCCTCAACCGGACGCCTACGAGCGGCTTGTTGATCGCTTTCTCGCGTCGCCACATTTTGGCGAGCGTTGGGCGCGACATTGGCTCGACATCGTGCGGTTCGCGGAGAGTCATGGCTTCGAAATGAATCAGCCTCGGCCGAATGCGTGGCCATATCGCGATTACGTCATTCGCAGTTTCAACGAGGACAAGCCGTATGGCCAATTCGTCTTCGAGCAACTTGCGGGGGACACGATCAGCGTTGATGACGCGACCGGCTTCTTGGTCGGCGGGCCGTGGGATCAAGTCAAAAGCCCGGACCCCGGCTTGACGCTGCAGCAGCGAGCCGACGAACTGCACGATATGGTCAGCACGACCGGCAGCGTGTTCCTCGGCCTGACGGTCGGTTGTGCTCGGTGTCACAACCACAAGTTCGATCCGATCTCGCAGCTCGATTACTACGGAATGAAGGCCTGTTTCGCGGGGGTGCAGCACGGAGAGCGGCCGCTTCGCACCGCTGAGGCGAAGCGGAGTCAGCCTGGAAAGGCTGATCCGCAAGCAGTGCGCCAGCAGCTTGCGGCGATCGACGCTGAACTGCAGAAAATCGATCCGCAGGCCAAGTGGAACGGTGTGCTGTTTGTTGAATCTTTCACGGCGACGAAGGCTCGGTACGTGCGGATGACGGTCTTCGCGACGAACTCGTCCGAGCCGTGCATCGACGAAATCGAAATCTTCACCGCTAGTGCGAAGCCGGAGAACGTGGCACTCGCGTCACGCGGGGCGAAGGCACGCGCGTCGAGCAGCCTGCCGGGATTCGCGATTCACAAACTGGAGCACGTCAACGATGGACGTTACGGCAACAGTTTCAGTTGGATCTCAAATGAGCCGGGAAAAGGCTGGCTCGAACTGGAACTCCCGAACGAAGTCGAGATCGATCGCATTCTCTGGAGCCGTGATCGCGATCCGGCGCAGTTCAAAGATCGCACTCCGAAAGAGTACCTCATTGAGGTGTCGTCCGATCGCGATAAGTGGCGCGCCGTTGCAGGTTCGCCCGATCGTCTCCCCCCGGCTCGTAGGCCGGATGGCTTGCCGCCGGAAACGAAAGCTCGCATCGAGAAGCTCACCACTGAGCGAGGTGCGTTGCAGAAACATCTGGCTGAGTGGGCCGCTGTCCCGATGGTCTACTCTGGCAAAATAATGCCTCCCGAAGAAACGTTTCGGCTGCATCGTGGCGACCCAATGCAAAAGCGGGAATCGGTCGCACCGACTGGACTCGCGTCATTCGGATCGACATGGAGGTTGGATCACAACGCCACTGAAGCGGAACGTCGCGTGCGACTCGCCGAGTGGATCGTCGATCCAGTCAACCCCCTCACCGCGCGAGTCATTGTGAATCGTCTGTGGCACTACCACTTCGGGACGGGGCTCGTCGACACGCCGAGTGACTTCGGTCTCAATGGGGGCAAGCCAACGCATCCCGAATTGCTCGATTGGCTGGCAGCGGAATTCGGAAGGTGGAAGTCCCTCAAAAGTCTGCATCGCATGATTGTCCTCTCGGCAACCTACCGCCAGGCAGGGACTCCGCACGACGATGGACTCGCGGCTGATGCGAGCTCGCGATTGTTGTGGAGGTTTCCGCCACGAAGGCTCGAGGCCGAAGAACTCCGCGACGCAATCCTTGCCACCAGCGGGCAGCTCGATCGCCGCATGAACGGAGTTGGCTTTGACCTATTCGAACCGAATGCAAATTACGTCCGTGTGTTCAATTCCAAACAGGATTTTGTTCCGTCGACTGATTTCCGAAGGATGGTCTACTCGCACAAGCACCGGATGCAACTCGACGACACATTTGGCACGTTCGATTGCCCGGACGGCGGACAAGTTGCTCCGAAACGGAACTCCTCGAACACTCCGTTGCAGGCGCTCAACTTGCTCAACAGCCGCTTCCTGGTTCAACAATCAGATCTGTTCGCAGCGCGAGTGCGATCCGAAGCTGGGGGCGATAAGGCCGCTCAAACGGCTGCCGCTATTCATTTGGCTTTCGGACGTCCGGCAAGCCCGGATGAATTGACTACTTCGGACGAACTGCTGCGAACTCACGGGTTGACGGCGTTGTGCCGAGCGTTGCTGAACGCGAACGAGTTTTTGTTCGTGCGCTGAGGCTACAGCCATCCGGTGAATTCCGACTATCATTCGCCGGTTCTCACGAGGTCATCCCGCAAAGGAGTCTGCCTTGGACCTGCCCCGCAATCCCACGCGAGCCGTGCGTATCGGTTCGATCACTATTGGTCACGATTCTCCTATCGCCGTGCAGAGCATGACGGCGACGCACACGACCAACATCGACGCGACTGTCCAACAGGTGAACGAGATCGCCGCCGCCGGAGCCGATGTCATCCGCATCGCTGTGGACAGCAAGCAGGACGCCGCCGCTCTCGCCGAGATTCGCAAGCAGACCACCGCCAACCTTTCCGTCGATTTGCAGGAGAACTATCGCCTCGCTGAACTCGTCGCCCCGCACGTCGATAAGGTTCGCTACAACCCCGGACATCTTTATCACCACGAACGAGAGAAACCGTGGCAGGACAAGGTTCGCTACTTGGCTCAGGTCGCGACCGACAACGACTGCGCGATCCGCGTGGGAGTGAACTGCGGCAGCGTCGATCCCGACAAGAAAGAGAAGTTCGATCCGGCTGACTCGATCGCTCCAATGCTCGAAAGTGCGTGGGAGCACTGCGACTTTCTCGATTCGCTCGGCTTCACACGCTACGCCGTCTCGTTGAAGGACAGCGATCCGCAAAAGGTGATCGAAGTCAACCGCCGCTTCGCCGAGCGTCGTCCTGACGTGCCGCTGCATCTGGGCGTCACCGAAGCGGGCATGCCTCCCGACGGCATCATCAAAACGCGCATCGCCTTCGAGCAACTCATCAGCCAAGGGATCGGTGACACGATCCGCGTTTCGTTGACGGTGCCGAATCCTCGCAAGGGAGAAGAGATCACCGTCGGCCGACAAATCCTGGCAGACATCGCCGCCGGCCGAGTCCGCACGTTCGTGGACTTCGGCCTCAAGCAACTCAACATCATCAGTTGCCCAAGTTGCTCACGCGTGGAAAACGAAGCGTTCGTCGAACTGGCTCAGCAAGTCAAAGAGATGACCACCTACGCCAAAGAGCACGCCATCACCATCGCCGTGATGGGCTGCCGAGTAAACGGCCCCGGCGAAACCGATGACGCCGACCTGGGCCTCTGGTGCGGCCCAACGCACGTGAACCTCAAGCGTAAGACGGAATCACTGGGGGCGTTTCCGTACTCCGAGATTCTGCCGCAACTCAAGCAACAACTCGATCAGTTGATCGCGGCCAAGTCGTAGCACACGCAAATCGTGGATGCTACAGCGGCAGGTTCGTTCCGATTCCTCGTTGTCGAGCCAACTGCAACAGCTTTGCACCGAGTGCGACATCCTCGATCGCGAGTCCAACGGACTTGAACAGCGTGATGTTCTCTGGCAGAGCGCGGCCTGTGTCGCGACCGCTGACGATGTCCGCGAGATCATGCATCAACGGCCAATCCGTGATGCCGGCTTCGATCGAAGGAACAAAGTCCCCGGCTTCCAATCGGCATTGCTCGACACTGTCGCAAATCAAACTGTCGGCACGCTGAATCGTAGTGACGTCAACTTCGGTCTTTGCAAGGAAGTTCGAGCCGATGACGTTCAGGTGTGTCCCTTCATCGATCGATCGACCGTCAAAGACGGGAGTTTTGCTCGTGGTAGCGGTGATGACGATGTCTTTGTCAGAGGCGACTTCATCAGGAGCTTGTCCCGGTACGACTTCAGTCGCACAGTATTCTGACATCTGCGCGGCGAAGGACTCGCGGCGTGCGGCATCACGGCAATAGACCTCAACTCGCTGAATCTTTCGCGCAGAACAAACTGCCTTGAGTTGCGTCGCCGCCTGCAATCCAGCACCAAACAATCCGACGACTTTCGCGTCCGGCCGCGCGAGGAATTTGGTGGCGACTCCACTCACCGCCCCGGTGCGGAGTTGACCGAGTAAATCGGCTTCGATGATCGCGAGCATTTCCCCAGTCGCGAGGTCGTACAGACCAACATGGAATCTCGCCTTCTCACGAGTGGTAGAATAAGCCTTCCAACCACCGACGCCGAGATAATCGCAGGCACCTGACATCGTGTGCAGCAGCATCTTGCCAGCTTGAACACGCTGTCGCGGCACGTTTTTCACGCGACCATTGGCCAGCTCGCGAAACATCTCTTCGATGATCTCGATGGCCGTCGGCATGTCGAGCAATTCGCGGACATGGTCCTCGGTCAGGAACAGCACAGGCATAATCGACCTTCCGGCAGTGCCGCCGGCAGGGTCGCTGGGCATTAAACCCATGCAGTGAAATCCATCGGCGACAGCGGCTTATCGGCAGTTTCGCGATCATAGACTTCCGTGCGCAAGATCGAAACGTCATCGGGGCATCTAAACCCCAGCAGAACCTTGCCACGCTTCACTTCCAGCACGACCACTTCGATGTTGTCGGCAATTCGAATCGACTCATTCGTTTTTCGGCTGAGCACGAGCATCGCATCTCCTCCTTCTGGCGACCGCAGCAGCGACCGACCTCAATCCGGGAAGTCTCTCTTGGCCCGCTCAAATTCGCCGGCCAACTGCCGGTCGGTGCGTCCTTCATGTGTTTGACAGTAGTTACGTGTGATACCGTGATTTATGTTGCCCTCACCCCTGAAAATTACGGGAACCCGCAACCAGTTCAGCAGAAACAGCACCAAGTTTTGAAGCTCTGTTGAGCGAGTGGTATCAGCCATCAATCAAGATTTCGGAGGCGAAATCAAAATCTTTTGATTAAGGCAACAAAAAACGCCCGCATCCCCGAGGGAGGCAGGCGTTTGACTCAATGGTCTGGCGATCCAATTTCGGCCAAAACTGGCTTAAACTAGCTCTTGGCGGCGGCCAGCGCGGCTTCATAGTTCGGATGGTCGGCAATTTCTTTGACATATTCGACGTGCTTGACCTTGCCTTGGCCATCGATCACGAAGATCGCTCGGCAGAGGCACCGGTCCAACACGCCGCCGGAAATCAGGACGCCGTAGTCCTGGCCGAATTGCGAGCAGCGGTGAGCGCTGAGCGTTTTGACGTTGGCGACCCCTTCGGCTCCACACCAGCGCTTTTGACCAAACGGCAGGTCCATGCTGACGACCAGGACTTCGACATTCGTCAGGTTCTTGACTTCGTCATTGAATCGCTTGGTCTCAGCGTGACAGGTGGGCGTGTCGAGCGACGGAATGGTGGCGATCACTCGCGTCTTGCCGGCACTGGAGGCCAGTGTGACCTCGCCCAATCCATTGTCTTGAAGCTTGAAATCCGGCGCGGCTTGGCCGGCTTGAACCGCTGCACCCGCGAGCGTAACGGGATTGCCCTTAAGGGTGACGGCACCGGTGCGAGTTTCTGCCATTGTGCATTCTCCTGGCTGCGTTCGATTGCAGCACGTTGGTGAAAACTGAGGAAATTCCGACGGCCAGCGAGTATCGCGTTTCAACGGAGGGATTCAAGTGACCAGACAGGCGAGACGGCGCGTGCCAAGGCGGTCATAGTTTCTGTCCGTGATAGCGGACGAAGCCCTCAAGGGCGAAGAACTCGGGGAGTCCCAAGTCATTATAGATTTTGGCGGTTTGCCTGGTTCGGTCTTCGGCACGCATCCAGAATTCACGGTCGTCGGAACCCATGAACATTGCTCCGTCCTTTTGGCTTTCGTGCCGCAGGATCGCCTGCTTTTTCTTGGCGACCACTTCGGGGCTGAGCGGAACAGCGCGTTCGATTTCGTGCGGTTCGTATTCCTGCCAGGCGCCGCGATACATCCAGACTTCCGGAGAAAATCCTTCGGTCTCCAACCGTGCAAGCACCTCGATGATGATTTGTGCGCAAACTCGATGGGTACCGTGTGGGTCCGAAAGGTCTCCGGCGAAATAGATCTGATCGGGGCGCAGTCCGCGGAGTTTGTTGGCGACGATCTCGATGTCCGGTTCTCCCATCGGTCGCTTCTTCGCACTGCCCGTTTGGTAGAACGGGAGCTCGAGAAAGTACCGCCGGTCGGCCGTGACACCCACGAGTTCACAGGCATTGGCCGCTTCGGTCTTGCGGATCAAACCTTTGAGCGACAGCACGTCGGCCGAATCCTGATCGCCCGGCTTCTTCGCGCGGATGTCCGCACGGCATTTCTTCAACCGAGACGCCGTTTCAGGGTGCAGGCCGCCGAGCTTTTGCGAACTCTCCTCGACATAGTCGAGATGCCGCAAGCACGCATCGTCGCGGACGGCAATATTTCCGCCGGTCATGTACGCGACGTGAACCTCGTGGCCTTGGTGGACCAGCGTCAAAAACGTCCCCCCCATCGAAATCACGTCGTCGTCGGGATGCGGGCTGAAGATCATCGCTTTGAGCGGTTTGTCTCCTCCCGGCCTGGTACAGATCGTCCGCAGGAGTTGCTCGAAGACCCGCTCGCGAATCGCCGCGACGCCACCTTCGAGATGCAGGATGTCGTACAGGTGATGCTGCAAGAAGTCTTTCATGTCGAGCTTGAGTAGCGGCTTGTCGCAGACCTGCGAGAGCCAGACCATCGCTCGCGTCTGCAGCGTCGGCGTCCAATCCACGATCCGGCCGCCGATCCAAGGAGTGCGAACCTGTGTCAGTTCGGCGCTGGCAGCCTCATCGAGAATGAACGCTGCGTTCATGTGGTTCTGTAAGAAGCTGGCGGGGACATTCGGTGTCGGTTCCCCTTCCAACGCTTTGCGGATGACGAACGCTTTCTTCTCCCCCAGTGCCATCAGGAAAATCCGTTTGGCCTCCCAGATGGTTTGCACACCCATTGTGATCGCTCGAGCGGGGACTTTTTCTTCGCCGCCGAAGTCACCGGCCGCGTCCCGACGAGTCATCGGATCGAGCGCGACCAGCCGAGTGCGACTGTTGCGATCACTGCCCGGTTCGTTGAAGCCGATGTGCCCATCGCGTCCGATTCCCAGCAGTTGCAGATCCAATCCGCCAAGCTGGGTGATCCGTCGTTCGTACTCCGCACACTCCCGCTCGACTTCTTCCAGCCGCCACAGGCCGCTGGGGATATGGACGTTCTCTTTCAGAATATTGACATGGCTGAAGAGATGTTCCCACATGAAGCTGTGGTACGACTGTTCAGACTCTGGCTTCATCGGCCAGTATTCGTCGAGGTTGAAGGTCACGACATTCGAGAAATCCAGCTCACCCGCTTTGTGCAGACGCACAAGTTCGCGATACACGCCAATCGGCGTCGATCCGGTTGCCAGGCCGAGCACCGTTTTTTGTTCCGTTGCGTTCTTCTCACGGATCAAACTGGCAATCACCGTTGCTACGAACCGAGCCGCATCGCGTGAATCGCTGAAGACACTCGCCGGCAATTTGCCGCAGTGAATGATCTGAGCCGGTTGAGGTGCTCCGTCTTTGTATTTATCGTGCCACATGCCGTTGCCTTTGTTGGTCGGATCACTGCGTAGCCGCACTCGCCAGAGTTTAGGCCGCCCCACGTTCTGACGAACGTGGCCACCAGATTGATACAGACGGCAATGAAACCTGTCGAAAGGCCAGATTGCAATGCACCGCAGCGTCCCCACTCCTCGAGTCCTCGCGATTCACGCACACCCGGATGACATCGAGTTCCAATGTGCGGGCACACTGGCATTGCTCAAGCAGCGTGGCTGCCACATCACCACCGCCACGATGACGCCGGGAGATTGCGGTTCGGCGGAAATCGGCCCCGAGGAAATCGCCGCGGTACGTCGTGCCGAAGCAAAAGCCGCCGCTGATCTGCTGGGGGCTGATTACATCTGTGTCGAATTCCGCGACCTGAGCATCACTGACGACAACGATGCTCGTCGCCGAGTCACTGAAGTCATTCGGCGTACACGGCCTGACATCGTGATGACCGCGCCGCCAGTCGATTACATGTCGGACCACGAAGTTACTTGCAAGCTCGTCCGCGACGCCTGCTTCAACGCCAGCGTGCCGAACTACAAGACTCAGCAATGGGAGCCAGCTCCGGCGACCGACCACATGCCGCACTTGTATTTCGTGGACGCTCTCGAAGGTCGAGACTGGTTCGGCCGTCCCATCGAGCCGGAATTTATTCTCGACATCTCCGCCACGTTCGACCTCAAGCTGAAGATGCTCGCCTGCCATGCCAGCCAGCGCGAATGGCTGCGCAAGCAACACGGCGTTGACGAGTACCTCGAAAGTTGCCGCCGCTGGAGCGCCGCTCGCGGAGCCAGCATTGGAGTCGCTTTCGGCGAAGCCTTCACGCAGTCCAAAGGCCATCCATTTCCGAACAACGACCTGCTGCGCGAAGTTCTTCGCTAACGCTTCACTGCAGCCCACACGTTCGACGAATGAGGATCACGCATGCGACTGCGATGACGATGTTTGCAAGTAACCAAATTGAAAGCGTTGGGTTGCTAACGAACATCTGCCAGAGGGTTTCACGTCGAAGGAAAGGGAAAAGCGTGAGCCAGCCAAAATGATTGGCGATCGAAACCCACTGCGTCACCTCTTCAGATCGGAGAATTGACCTGCCGCGAGTTGCAATCAGAAGCCAACTCACGCAGACGAAATAACCAGTAATCGAGAGCAGTGATCCTGCGATGGATTCGACGACGTCTGCGAAAGTGAATTGGTATTTCGGTATGAAGATACCAATCGGAGTCGGGATTAGAATCCACGCCAAGGTTGCGAAGACGCAGCCGAAAATGCTGAGCAGTCCAAACATTGCTCGAAGTGGAATCGGAAATCGGCCTCGCAGCGGCTCCTCGATAGGTTGTGCTGCGTCTGTGGTCGTCGCAGTTAGGTCTGCCGGCGGTGAATAAGAAGTTTCTGAAATCATTGAGACACTTCTACGAGCGAACGTGGCGCAGCTCAACCTGTTTCAGAGGGTGTCGGGTAATTCAAACCCTAAAAAGCGTTCAACGAGACTATGTCTGCCATCCAGTGATTCGAGCATCACACGGCGTTAGTCGATGATTTGTAATCGCAGCAACATCGACTGCGACTCTCGATCTGAATTAACGGGCGCACTCATTTCAAACCTGTGCCACCCGCTCGGCATAAACGTGAGTTGCTCACCCGACGAATTCGTTGCCGACTTTGCGGGCGCGTTCGGGCTTGTCGAGGTTGATGCCGAGGACGAGGCCGGTTTCGACGAGCAGGTTCCAGCCAGCGGCCATTTGAACGAAGCCAGACAAGTCGCCTCCGTCGGGAATCCTCACCGTCGGGAACGGCGTGGGCT
>VGZH01000115.1 GCA_016872645.1 Planctomycetota bacterium
GCTGCTTGGTCATCTCAGGGGCCATCCCGCCATACTTCTGACGCCAACGGTAGTAGGTCTGCTCCGTGATCTGGAGTGCCTTGCAGACCTCCGGCACCTTCTGCCCCTTGCCCAACGCCACGTCCGCGTGACGCAGCTTCTCGATGATCTGGTCCGTCGTATGTCTCGTCTTCTTCATCTCGAAAGAATCCTTTCCGGGCTACACCCGGATGCGATTCTCTCATCCAGAATGGACCAATTTCAGGGGGGAAGGCCAGTTGTTTAGAGGAAATAAGTCACCGATCCCGCTCAAGTGCGTTGAGTCTGCGAGATTCGACGAGTTGCTCCAGGATGAGTCGATGGCGTTCCGAGTTAACGGGATCGTTCCGGCGTCGATAGGCGCTCACTGCCCAAGAACGGAGCTGGATGCTTGTTGGATCGATTTTCAAACCCTTCTCCGCGGCCTCGATCGCTGCCGACCATTCGCCGAGGTTACTCAAAGTTTCTGTGTAACGCCCCCAGTTCTCGACCGTCATCGAATTCTGCGCGAGTGTCTTTTCGAGAAAGCGACGTGCTTGCGTCCGGTCGTTCTTCCAGAAATAGAAGAGAGCCAGCTGCTCGACCGCCTTTTCATCATCGGGACTGGCTGCGAGTGCTTTCAGAAAATAGGTCTCGGCCGAAACGGTATCGTTGAGCAGCACGGACGCCGTTCCGAGCCCCAACCAGATTTCGGTATCCATCGGGAATTGGGTGGCGAGCATTCGAAGCTGTTGTCGGCAATCTTCTGCATCTTCTGAGTTACGAGTTCCTTTCAGGTTTTCGAGTTGAATCAACGCTCTGGCACGAAGTCGCTCGGCTTCTGGAACACGCGTCGATTCTTCGTCAAAGATTAACAGCTCCGAGCTCTTCGATGCCGCGTGAGTGCTCGATGCGGGCTTCGGTTCGCGTAAGACTCGATGGTCGGTCTGCGATGTGTGAGGAATGTCGGCGGCCATCAGACGGGGCATGTGACAGTCAATACACGACGATCCCTTCGGCGAATTGTTTCGCTGTTCGACCGGAAAGCTACATCCTTGACCGTCGTGACAGGCTTGGCAGCGCTTCTCGTAATACGCCGCTCGCTGCTGTTCGCCGACTTCGCCGTGCGGATCGTGACACGACACGCAGCCCAATCGGCCTGATGTTTGTTGATAGCAGCGGCTCGTTCGCATTTGCTCGACTTGACTGACTGCCGGTGCTGCCGAGTCCGACGTTTCCTTTCGCGGCTTTTCGAGGAAGACAGTCCAAATCTCATCCAGCCGCTGACCGGGACGAAAATCGTACGGCGAGCAACCGTATCGCAAGACGCGGCGGACTCCCTGAAGGTGGCATTGGTCGCACACGCTCTCCCGCTCAACGATTGGTAGTTTGCTGGGATTTACAATCGGATCGGTTTGCTCGGCGGGCTTTGCGGATCGACGCCATTGCACATGACGCGCTCCAGGGCCATGACAACGCTCGCAACCGATCGCAGCTTCGAGCACAGCGGGATGCTCAAAACGATCGGGAACTCCTGCTTGCGGATTCGCTCGACCGACGTGACAGGCGATGCAGCCGTCGAGCAAGCGGCGGCCGAAACGATTCGGGTGCTCCGTCGAAAAACCTGGCGACAAATCCCAAATCCCGCGCTGCGAGTACCACGAGACGGGGGACTGAAACAACATTCCTTCAAACTCGAAACCGTATGACCGCCCGCGTCTTCCCGAGCCGATCGCCCAATGCACTTCGGCGTTGCGGTCGTACAAATCTCCGCCACTTGACTTGCCGATTTCGTGGTGAGTGATCCCGTCGGCAGTTCGCTCGACGCGATATTGCAGACCGTGACCGGAGTCAAACGAAGTCTTCTGCTCGTAGTCCTCGCGCAATGTCGCAGTCAGCGCCGCGTTCGTCGAATGAGCCATCGAGCTCGTCGCGTAGCTCTTCGCGATCTCCGCGTGACATTCCGAGCAGACCGCGCTTCCAACGAACTGGTCAGAATCCTGAGGACGCTGCTTCGGAACGATGACCGGATCCCGCGCGTCGGATGTCGGAGCGTTCTCCGGGGCCGGGCTACTCGATTGCCAAACCGCAACCGCAATCGCGGACAACGCCGCACTGAATACGATGATCGACCAGGTCCACCGAGACACTCCTGATACTCCTCAGGTTCGCCAGCGTCACTCTTCCAGGATTAACAATCGCCTGTCGATTGCCGACTGCTCAACCGTTTGACGACCCCCGCCCGGCCAGTGAATCTCTAGCGAGACTGGCTGGTCCCACGCACCGAGTCCGAAATTGAGACACGGTTGAGATGACGAACAATAACTGGTTCCTCCCGCCAGTTCCTGTATCTGCGTCCGGTCAGCCGTGCGGACGAACACGCGAGCTCCGATTCCGCGACGATTCGCCGTGCGGCCGATCAGCTCAATCTTCAACCAGTGACCGCGAGTGGAATCATTCTTCAAAAGTGCTGCGGAAGAATTCTGATGAACGACGACGAGGTCCAAGTCCCCATCATCATCGAAGTCGCAAGCGGCGACGCCACGCCCCAAGCTCGCTTTTTGAAAGAAATCACCACCTGATCTCGACTTCTCGATCCAGCGGTGACCATCGAATGAAAACAACAGAGGACACTGCTCAAGATCGCCACCGATATGACGCCCATCATCAATGTGTCCGTTCGCCACGAACAAATCTTCGTGACCATCTTGATTGAAATCCGCCATCACCGTCCCCCAGCCGACGGTTGGCAGCGTGGAGGACACCAGTCCGAGCGTCCCGCTCACTTCCTGAAAGCCGCTCGGCCCATGATTCTGATAAAACGTGTCTCCTTCTCCCTCGAAATTCGCGACGAACAAATCCAGAAAACCATTTCGATCGTAATCGCCCAGCGCCACTCCCATGCTGCCCTGCGCCTGTCCGCTCAACATGAGAGCACACCCAAGTTGCACGGCGGATTCCGCAAATTGACCTCGGTGCTGATTGCGAAACAGAAAGTTCGGCGTGGCATCGTTCGCAACGAAGATGTCTGGCCATCCATCGTTGTCAAAGTCTGCCGCCGCAACACCCAACGCGCGATTCTCTGGGCCAGACAGTCCCCGCGCGGCAGCCTGCTCCAGAAAGTGACCATCTCCTTGATTGACGAACAGCACATCTGGAATCGGCGGCACCTGCTTGGGCTGACACATTGCCGCGACACCTTTGGAATTGCGACAAGGTGTCGGGTCTCGCGGATCGAAGTCGCAATAGCGGCAAACATACAAATCGAGATCGCCATCGAGGTCGATATCCACCCACGCAGCGCTGGTGCTCCAAACGAGAGTGCTCCCTTCAAGTACTCGCGAAACGTTCTCAAACGTCCCGTCACCGAGGTTGTGAAACAACACGTCCCCGCCAACATTGGCGACAAAAACATCGTCGAATCCATCCGCGTCAAAATCGCCAATGCTCACTCCTTGTCCGAACCCTAGTTCCGTCACACCAGCCGATTCGGTCACGTCAGCAAAAGCGCCCGTTCCCAAGTTTCGGAAGAGCTTGTCTGACGGCGGCATAGGCTTGGGCGCTACAGGGTCGCCACCCTGGACGAAGTACAGATCCCACTTTCCATCCTGGTCGTAATCCAACCATCCGACCCCGCCACCAGTTCCCTCGACCATCAGTCCATGGCCCGCTCCGTTGTCGTAGATGAACTCAACGCCCGATTCCGCCGCCAACTCTCGAAAGTGCGGTGATTCAATCGGCAATGCCGGCTGCGGGGCGGCACGTTGTCTCAGTCTTGAAAGTCCAGCCGTGATGCGATTTGGCTCGGCCGTGTGATCGTCGCTCAACTGCTGAGGCGGGGAAACAATTTTTGTCGGCAGAGTCTCCTTGCTCTGTTCGAGGGTCTGGCTCCGTTCGCATCCCGTCAGTGCCAGAGCGCAGCAAACGACAGCGATCATGCAAAACCAGGCAAGTCCCTCCCTCGTCAACGCAAGATTGTATTTCGCTTTCATCTCATCGGACCTTTCGTCCTGTCGAAACGCTGCAACTGTGCGTGGAGTGAATCGGCAACCAAACGATCCCCGCAATCAGCCGCGTAGCCCGCGAGATCTTTCAGGGTCTGAGGAGAGACCGACCGCACAGTGTCTTCCTGTTGCAACAGCCGGCGCAGGTGATTGGCCCGCACGACAAGCTGCTCCAGTCGCCCAGCTTCCACTAGGTCTCCTTGGCGACGCACCAGGCCAGCCAATAGATGCCGCGTTCCCGAGTCCATTGGATGTTGTTTCAGCGCCTGCTGGTAGGCCGCTTTCGCCTCGGCCAGATCCTCATGGCTTTGCATTAACCAACCTCGATAGCGCCAGAAGCGATGATCGAATTCGGCCGAATGAGGAGCACTCGCGAGAAGGTCGGTGACGCGGTTCACGTCTCCCCGCTCCACGGCTTGACGCAGAAAGTACGCCAACAACTCCAGATTGTTTGGATACCTCATCAACAGTTCTTCGAGCGTGCGGTCTCGACGTTCGATCGATTCTTTGACCTTTGCGAAAATATCGGGATCGTCTCGCGGTATCTGCCCTTGTAACGTCTCCGCAATTTGCACCGCCTGAGCCACCGAAAAGAGCTCACTGGCCGGATCCGATTGCAGCCAGCGCGCATTTTGCGACCCTGCGTTGGACAACAACAACGAATCAGCCAAGAACAGATAGGTATAAGCTTCTCTTGGTTCACAGCGACGAGCGATCGCATCGCGAATCTGGCTGATCAACTTCTGTCGCTGCAGCGTAAAGGCAAAAAAAAAGATCAGCCGTTGATGTGCAAGTTTTGAATTTGGATCGGAATGCAACAACGCTTGGCAAGACTCGACGGCGCCAAGAGGCTGATTCAGCGGACCAAACTGAAGCTCAATGCGCGCCTCGAGAGCCCGGATACCGAATTGGCTATCGGGTGGGACGTTGCTCAGGTACATGTTTGCGGCGGCAAAATCCTGTTGCTGTTCTGCCGCCTGGGCACGATACAGCCATGCTTGAGCCTCCTGGGGTTTCGCTTCAGACCACGCTTTCGATTGGCTCGCGAGTTCCAGCCACCGGCCATGCACCGTGGCGTTGCGGCACCGCTCGGCGTAATTGGTCGGCCCCGGTCGCCACAAAACCCAAGCAGCGGCGGCAACCAGCCAGCCTCCGGTGATCAAGCCGACTCGAAATCTGATGTTTCGCATAATGCAGCCCAAGCGGCCAAACTCCACCTAGCGATTGCCACCGCCACCCTCGGCAACCTCAGTGGGCGTGGCAGGTGGTTCGATGATGATCAATTTCGCTCCTGGTTCTACGTCGGCAAGTTTCTGTTTCACCCCGCTAGGCCACAAGATGTCGAGGGAAACCGGCCCGGAGTAGTCCCCGAAACCAAAGCACATAACACTCTGATTGGAAGCGCAATAACTTGTGCCTCCGATGATCTCCTGGGTCAAGTCTTTCGTCGGAAGCTGAACGACAACACGAGTTCCGATTCCTTGGCGATTGGACGACCGACCAATCAACTCCAGTCGGAGCCAACTTCCACGAATGGACTCGTTTCGGAGGACTGCCAACGGGGCATTTTGATGAGCGACGGCTACATCAAGATCCCCATCGTTATCGAAGTCTGCGGTTGCGACTCCGCGACCGACGTAGTTTCGAGAGAAGTAGTCACTCGCCGACGATCCGCAATCAAACCAACGCCGTCCGTCAAACGAGAACAACTGGGGCGTCATTTCGAATTCGTCCCCCTGAAATTTCAGATCGTCGATGTGCCCATTGGCGATAAATAACTCCTGGTGGCCATCCTGATCGAAATCGACCATCACCGCGCCGAATCCCAGCTTCTTGTTTGTCGCCGCAACTAGACCAACGCGAGCGCTCACGTCATGAAACCCTTGCGGACCCAGGTTTTGGTACAAGGTGCTCCACTCGCCGACAAAATGGGTGATGCATAAATCCAAAAAACCATTTGAGTCGTAGTCGCCCACAGCAATACCCATGTTGGCTTGTGGCAGACCCTGTGAACTGACCGCGCAGCCCAACAAAGATGCCGACTCTTCAAAGCGGTTTCCTTTGTGATTGATAAAAAGGAAATTGGGAGTTGTGTCGTTGGCCACAAAAATGTCCGGCCAGGCGTCACCATCGAAATCCGCAATCGCTACGCCTAGGGCCTTGTTCTCCGGTCCAAAAAGCCCCAACTCTTTCGCGGCCGGCCGGAAGGTTCCATCTCCGAGATTGAGGTAGCACTCATCAGGAACTGCCTCCATTAGTTTCGGGTGGCACATGGCCGGAACACCTTTGACGTTGTGGCAAATCCGCGGATTCAATGGATCGAAATCCACGTAGTTGCATACATACAAATCCAAATCTCCATCGCGGTCGATGTCCGCCCACGCCGCGCTACTGCTCCAGAGAGATCCGGTGATCGAAAGATTCTGGGCGACTTCCTGAAACGTCCCGTCTCCCTGATTACGAAAGAACGAATTCGGACCGACATTCGTCACATAAATGTCGTCGAAACCGTCGTTGTCATAATCGCCAACGGAGATTCCCTGGCTGTAACCCCATTCGACAACGCCGCAGAATTCCGTGACGTCGACAAAACCTGCTTGCCCGACGTTTCGATAAAGGCGATCTGAGGGCTGTTTAGAACTCGGGCGTTCGGCCGGATTTCCACCCTGGGGAACGTACAGATCGCAATAGCCATCCCGGTCATAATCGACCCACCCACATCCGCCCCCAGTGGCTTCCACCATCAGGTGGCTGCCTGACGCACCGTTGAGATAAACGTGACCGATCCCCAACTCCGAAGCACGATCGACGAAACGAACATTCGTCTTCTGAGATTCACTCGCTTTGCTTGTGCCCCCAACCCGCAAACTGGTCGCGATCGAGCTGGCGCGAGCAGGTCCGGTACGTTCTTCCGAGGGAGCGATATTGGAATGCGACGCGCCATCGACTTGGCCGCGATCGCCCTCGCAACCGATCGTAAGTCCTGCCAAAAAAAGCAGGACAACGAGTGTTGGCGCGATCTTTAGCTGGCGAAGGATTGCCAGCTTCTCCATCTGCCGTGTTAATCCTCGTGAGTCTGTGAGCGGCAAGCCGCTCGCCGCCGGTGAAAGGCCAGCGAAAAACTGGCGATTCATGTCTCGCCGATCACTTTGATCCATCACGAATGGCGGAGAGCCAGTTGCCATAAACACCAGCACCTGACGACAAACAAAATACGAATGAAATAACCCCGGTTAGGTAACCTAAGCCGGGGTATTGAATATTCAGATTGGCCAGTCGGTGATTAATGACTTGCAGAAAATCACCTGGCGAAACAAGGCCGTTCGTGCCGAATTCATGGCACGCACCCTGATTAAAACTCTGTCTCCCTCTCGCTTTTAGAGCGGGTAGCGATGCCTCTGCGGACCCTAAAATTCATCGACTCACTGGCGAAACGCACTGCGCCATCTGTCATCAGGCAGTGTGCGCCGCCCCTATGGGTGCTGCTCCACGCATTGCAGCGGAAATCACTATTGGGGTCAGTGTTGATGGGCATCTTTAGGCTATGGACCATGTAAGGGCCGAACCACATCGCGTCAGCCCAAACACGCGCCGGTTCCTCTTTCTCGATCCAATGGTGCGATTCAAGCAGTGCGACGGTGGTCGATGTTCCGTCCGTGATTTGCGAGATTCTTATGCTACCATGGAAACCAAACACGCCATTGTTTCCGTTAATGGGCGGTTGCGACAAAGTGTTGTGGTGAGACCATTCCTCGCCTCCAAAACTGGTAAAATAGCAATCGCGATGCCCAGCATTCATCCAACCCATGTTGCCCATGTAGTCCGAGCGTCCGCCATCCAGTCCGTCGCCCCAGGAATCCCCTTGTCCAGACTGATTGGTAACCAGCCGTTCTTGCGGGTTGCTCGGACACAACAATCCATCAATGATCGTGCGCCGAACCGCAACATTGTTCGGGTTATCGACGATCCCAAAACTGCCAGCCGCATTCAAATTTAAGTCGATTTTCTTGTAAAGCGGCGCCTGATCGATGTATGGCAATAACATTGCCGTCCAACCGATACTTCCGTAGGCCTTGTGGGCAGCAGCGGTGGGCAACGGATCGCCTTGCGGGCCACCGTCAAAGGCTGAGCGGTAAACCCGATTGGCCGGAAAGACGTTGGAGGAGGAGTGGTAGTTGTGAAGCGCCAGCCCTAACTGTTTCAGGTTGTTTTTGCATTGAGAACGGCGTGCAGATTCCCGCGCCTGCTGTACGGCGGGGAGCAACAACGCGATCAGAACGGCGATGATCGCAATCACAACCAACAACTCGATCAACGTGAAAGCCGGATATCGCCTCGACCTTCTTTCGGCACAGGTATTCATAATTGCCACTCCCGAAAAAGAAAAAAAACAATGCTGACCGCAATTGCAATTGGCAGTCAGACACCAGGCGACCCTAAATCGCAATGTCAATCACATTCTTCTCCGCTTTGACTTCAACCTCTTTCGGCGAAGTTCCAGCAGCACTGTAGGTGTCAGGAACCTTTGACTCAGGCTTGGGCATTGACTTCGCGCCAGGTTTCAAGTTCTTCATAGCCTCCTGAATGGCGTCAATTCCAGGCCGAATCACGACTTTGTATTTCCCCAACTGACAACCAGGTCGACCATCCAACGTTTCCAAGGAGTAACCACCGTCGGATCCTGTCTTGGCCGAAGCTCCACCGTTCCCGTCTGTCGGTACAAAGGAAACAAGATAACCACTTAATGGAGTTCCCTGCACGGTCACCTTGCCTTTGACAGAGTAGGCCGGAGGAAGATCACTATCACCACAACCGATTAACGCAAGGCAGAAGATGGCGATGGCGGCAGGAACGACACGGTCCGTAAGCATTAGGATGATTCCTCTCCAGTCAAAGTTGCTCCGCATGATTTCTTGGAGATCGGCGAATACGCCCGCCGCATCACTGCATTTTTCGGGCATTACCAAACTTATCGTCGAAATCAGTCTGGTCAGTTCCCACTGGCTGACGCCGAGAGATACTCTGTAATCCTCGCTCAGTTTGTCAATCAGCCAGTCTGTATTTTTTAGAATTCGTCGAAGCCATCTTCATGTTATCTTAAGGCAGGTATTGGGGAGGCTCTCCCGATCCGCTGAGACAATGCCTTCACGATCTGATCGTCCCCGGCTTCTTGTGCGAATCGTGAAAGGTCCAGCAGCCATTCGTTTCCAATGTTTTCGACGGCATCCAAACCTCGAACCTGGTGTCTCAGTTTGTCGGCGCTTTTGACCAAATTTTGGAGCCGGTTTACTTCGGAAAACCGGCCCTTCAAGCGTTCGATTTTCGCCAAGCTATTCCAGGTTCTCCAATCCAAAGGATTCATTTTGACCGACATTCGGTAGGCCAATTCGGCTTCGTCGATTTGTCCTTTGTCCTCATGAACCTGTCCCTTGAAACGCCAGAAGCGATTGTCTTCATCAATTTCTGGCGGTGCTTGCGACAGGACTGTGATGACTCGGTCGATTTCCCCAACCAGCAGTGATTGCTCAATTTCGTAGGCCATTAATTCGAGATTGTGGGGATATTTCCGAAACAACTCCGCCAGCGTCTGCGACCGGTCGGGAATGGTTTCTGATGAGATGTCGGTTGGATTGTCTTTGCTTTCGGCGGCCCTGCGGCGGGCGGCTTCTCGCCGTTCCTCCATGTGCAGGGCCTTGGCGACCAAAAAGGTTTCGTGGTCTGGGTACGCTTCCAGCCAGCGGTTGTTCATCTCGACGCCGTTTGACAGTCTCAGCGTGTCGACGAGAAACAAATAAACGTACGCCTCGGGCGTCTCCCGTTTGTGTGCGATGGCAAAGCGGATTTGTCGCATTAACGGATCTCGCTGAAGCGTTAATGCGTAGTACTGGATGAGGTGATGGTGTGCTTCCGCGATCCGCGGCTCGCGCTGGAGGAGCTTTTCAAGTGCATCCACTCCCTCAATGGGCCGATTGGCTTTGCTCAGCAGAATCGTCGCTCCTTTCATTGCTGCAGGAATCGATTTCGGATCCTGGGGCGGAACTTGAAACAAAAACTCCGCAGCCGCAACGTACTGTCTCTGGCTCTCGGCCACTTCCGCTCGGAACAGCCAAGCATTCGCCCGTCCGGGATCGTTTCGAGTCCATGTTTCGGAAACGGTGGCAAGCTGCGACCAATCCCTAGAATTGCGAAGCGCTCGGCATTGGCGTTCAAAGTCCCGAGCCTGCCAATCTCGCCGCCATTGCGAACCGAAAACTGCAACGGTGATAACGAGTCCGATCACGGACAAGCTGACGAGACCACTCGTTTTCGACGAAAAACATTTCTTCAGAATGTTCTGGAACTCATCCATTAGGAGCCCCACTAGGCGTGTTCTTCAACTTGAAAAAAGCCACTTAACGGCTCCCCTCACCGGACAATCGGCGTTCCAGCGCCGGGCCGACGTCCTTGTCGCCGCAATCTCGCGCGAACTTGGCAAGTTCGACCAGGATTTCCGGCGTCACCATTTCGACCGCCGAGAGTTGCCGGAGACTCTTGCGAATGGACTTGGCTTGCTCCACTAATTTGGACAGACGCTGAACCTCGGCGACGTTCTGCCGACGGCGTTCGACGACGGAAAGCCGGTTCATCGTGTTCCAATCCAGGGCAAACAGTTCGAGAGCCCGGTGATAGTCTGCGGCTGCGTCTTCCAATTCGTTGGCTGATTCGTGAAGCCAGCCCTTGATTCGCCAGTACCGGCTGTCTTGTTGAGCGGTCGCTGGGGCTTGAGACAACAGCGTCGCGACACCGTCGACGTCGCCGGCAGAGATACGTTCCTCGGCCTTGAATGCAAGCAGCTCGACATTGTGTGGAAAGCGAATGAGAAGCTCATCGACCAATTCTCGTTTGGATCGACCGGCCGGCACGTTAGGCATTTCCTCTGCAGAATTCGCAGTCGAAGATCCAGCGAGTTCAACCTCAATATCGGGAAGCTGCAGAGCGTACGCAACTTGAAACGTCTCCGCGTCGCGAGCTGATTGCATCCAACGCTCGTTGAGTTTCACCGCGACTTTCGACCGCATCGTGTCTGCCAGAAAAAAATAGACATACGCTTCGCGCGGTTCGCTTTTCGCGCGGATCGCTGACCGAATTTGTTGCAAGAGTTTCTCGCGCTGCAGCGTCATGGCAGCGAACCAAATCAGTTGCTGGTGTGCCCCGGCCGCTAGCGGAGCGATTTTCAAGATTCGTTCACAAGCCTCGACACCCTGCAACGGATCGTTGAGGTGGGTGAAAGAGAGTTTCGACACCTCGATCATGGCCTGCATCGCCCGAGTATCGTCTGCGGGAATACGCCACAGGAATTTCGCGGCGGCCGGCCAATCCTTCCGGCCTGCGGCGGCCTGAGCGCGATACTGCCAGATCTCGCCATTTTGCGGATCCCAAGCCGACCAGCGTTCCGCGATAGACTCCGCTTCGTCCCAGCGCTGGTGGATTAGTGCGTCACGACATTGTGCCGACGATTCGCGTCTCTTTGCGTTGCACCACCCTCGGTACATCGATGGAGCCATCCAGGCCGCGACCACGGCGGCGATTGCGAATGACATCCAGGCGAGTCGTCGTTTGCGTGACATTTGATTCCAGCTTGTTCGTTGGCAAAAACCGAAGCACTATGGTTCGCCTTCAACCACTCGCAGGATGCGGTCAGCAGAAACATTGTGCAACGTCTGTTCGGTTCCCGAAGGCCAGCGGATCGAAATGGAACTGACCGTGGTGTGATCACCCAGCCCCCAATGAATGCGTGGATCACTTGAGGAAAGGTAACTGGACGCGGGCGAGACCTCGGCCAACCAGACTTGATCGGCGGTTTTCCCAACGACGCGTGCTCCATAAGCGAACCCGTTGGGGGCTTTGCCGCGCAGGTCGAGCTTCAGCCAATGGTGGTTTGTCTCGGTTCTGTTTTCGAGAAGCATCGCCGCGCCCTCGAAATCGACGGCCAGCAGATCGACCCGGCCATCATTGTCGAAGTCGCCCGTTGCCGAACCGCGCCCCACCATCGACCTCTGAATATCGATCCCGAGTTGGGGAACAATGTCTTGGAGTTTTCGGCCGCGATCATTCCAGAACAGACACATCGTCTGCCGGAACGGAACACTCGGACCATGAATCTCCGATGAATTATCGTAGACGTGACCGTTGACGAAAAAGAGGTCGGGCCACCCATCATTATCAAAATCGACCCATTTGGCTCCAAAGCCCATGCGGTTCTTCGTGTCGCGTGCCAAATTGGTTTGCTTCGCGCTATCGAGGAATAACTTGTGCCCCAGGCTCTGGAACATCACGAACGAATTCCCGTGCCAATTGGTGACCGCCAGATCCAACCGCCCGTCGCGGTTGAAGTCGGCCCAATCCGCGCCCATCGCCGAGACCGCGCCACCATTGTCGGACGTAGCGACACCAGCCACGGACGCGATGTTCTCGAATCGCATCTGCCCCTGGTTGTGCAGGAGATCGGCCGCCACGCCATCGTTGCCGATGTAGAAGTCCATGCGACCGTCTTCGTCCAAATCTGTAAACGCCAGCACCAGTCCGACGCCATGAGTTTGCTGCATTCCGTTCTCTGAAGAGACAAGCTCGAAAGCGCCTTCGCCGGTGTTCCGCCAGATTTGGCCCCGTTCCGGAAGATACGTTCTCGGCGAGCAGCCTGACCGCACTCCCGGGGCGTATTCACAATACTTCGGGGAATCGGGGCCATAGACGACGTAATTCAAGATCACGAGGTCCAGCCACGAGTCGCCATCGAGATCCATGAAGCCCACGCTGGCTCCCCAATACCCTTGATTCAAGGGATCCAGCTTCGCGGCCGCAGTGGACAGCTCAAACCGCAGATCACCGACATTCTTGAAGAGAGCCAGTTGGCGATAACCGGTGAGCACGACATCGAGCAATCCATCGCCGTCGTAATCACCGATCGCACAACCCGTCCAATGTCCCTGGACTGCTTTAAGACCACTTTCCAGAGTGACCTCCTGAAAACGACCGCCGCCCATGTTGCGAAAAAGTGACGGATGGGGATTCCCGACGAGCAACACGTCCTGCCAGCCATCGTTGTTGCCGTCAAACACAGCGCAACCGGCTCCGAAAGCATCGAGCGCCGTCATCGGCCGAGGCTGTTCCGGCCAGATAAAGCGCAGGCCGCGCTCGTGAGCAACATCAACGAACGCGAGATTCCCGGGAACCACGACCTCCGAAGCGACCGCGCGCTGCGGCTTCATCGCCGGAAAGGCGGGCGGCTGGGTCTTTATCTCGACCGCCGGAGTTGCAGGCAGATTTCTGGAATCAGCCGTCTCGCGACCGCCGCAGCCGATCGCGGCCAATGTGGCTGCCAAAACCAAGCGGGTGACATTCACGGGAGACAAGGTTTTCAACGTGAGGTCTCCGGCGGCGGACTGTTACTCGGCATCAGAATCTGCATGCGGATGAGCAACTGTCGGTGCCGTTGACTTTCCGCAGTGTTTCCGACTTGTCGGTAAGCATTTGCCAGCCAACCGTGGAGCGGAATCAACGTCGGATTCAATTCCAATGCATGCTCGGCGATTGCGATGCTCTCACGCCATTCGCCCAGCGATCCGAGCACTCCAGCAAGCCGTCCGTGGATCGAGCCATGCCAGGAATTCACGGCCAAATATCGTTGCAAAGATTCCCGCGCCAGGGGGAGTTGCCGTTGGTCGAAATACAGCAGCGACAAATGCTCCAGCACGTATTCGCGACGAGGGTTCAGTTTCAGCGCTTCGTTCCACCATTCAGCGGCGTCGAAGGCTCGCCCCTGGATCAGGCAGGCGGCACCGAGGTTTTCTAAAACGTCGATGTCGTTGGAGTGCGTTTGGAGCAAGGGCATCAGCAACCGCTCTGCCCGCCGCGCGTCGGAGACGGTCGGCGACTTGTGGTCGAGTCCTCCCAGCAGCGTAAAGGCGGTCGCGCGATCGAGTTCATGTTTGGGGATACGTTGATCTGCGTTGTCAAAAACCGCCAATGCGCTGGCGGCAGACGAGCTGACCTTTTCGTCGGGCCGATCGCTTTGTGGCTGGCGCAGAACCCGATGGTCAGTGAACGAAACATGCAAAATGTTGCCGACATGCAAAACAGGCGACATATGACAGGCAATGCACGAATCATTGGCCTCGCGAGCCAGCCGCTCTTTGACGGGTAATCCGCAGCTGCGGGTTTCATGACAGGTGATGCACTTCGCGCGATAGTACTCGACTTTCGATTCCGGCGCAGGCAGCGAGTGCGGGTCGTGACAAGAGATGCATCCTAGGCGACCTGCGCTCTTCTGAAAGCAGACGCTGGACGACATTTGCTCAACTTGGCTGAGTGCGTTCGTCGTGGATTCACTGGCTGTTTTGGGGGGCGTGACAAACACGATGCGGTTGTCTTCTAAGAGATCGCCCGGTTGAAAATCGAATGTCGTCTGGTTGGTTCGCATCACTGTCGCCTTGCCGTGCAAATGGCACTGAGCACAGACGCTTTCTCGCCGAGCGGCCTCCAGTTTAGCGGGATTGATAATGTGATCCTTGGCCAACGCGGTCGGCGTCCCCGACTCCTGCGCTTCGACGTGCTTTCGTCCAGGACCGTGGCAGCGTTCGCAGCCGATCGCCAATTCGGCAATGACTGGTTGCACATAGGTGTCGGGAGCCCTGCGGTCCGCCTCCATCCGCCCGGCATGGCAATTGATACACCCATCCGTGATTCGCCGCTCAAACCGTTTGTGTTGGTCGGGCGGGTAGCCCGGGGACAATCCCCACTCCTTGGGACGGGAAAACCACGCGATCGAGGACTTGAAGAGCTTTCCGTCATGCTCAATCAGGTAAGCTCGGCCACGCTTGCCAGACCCCAATGTGTAAGCAACCTTGACGCTCTGGTCGTACAGCACCGCTCCCTCTTCATCCACCAGCGATTCATGATGACGAACACCTTCCGCCGTACGTTCAATTCGATACCGCCGCGGTCCCGGTGGGGAAAACTCCGTGACGTCGAAATTTTCGATGGGCGTCGCCTCGTGAGCAGTTGCTAGCGATCGTCCCATTGGGTGCTGACGATAGCTCTCCGCAATTCGATGATGACAAGTCGCGCAAACCTCGCTTCCCACAAACCCGTGGTCGGTCGTCGCAGCGGTATCCAAATTCAAGTGAGGTAATGCCTGTGGAACAGTTGCTGATTTCGGGCTTCGATTCAAAACCAAAGAACCCAACCAACAGACGCCGAGCACTCCAAACAAGCCCGCAAGCACCCAACTTAATCGCTTGCCTTTCGACATAACCATTCTCAGTTCGACGCTAAATCAGCAATCGTGATTCCAGATTGCAAGAGGGGAGGTCATTGAATGACACAACTTCGACCGCAGCGCAATGGAGTCGCTCAAGGGCGATGGTACTGGTGCTTCCAATGACCCACAAGACGCGCGAATCCGACGAGTACGGCCAGCTAATTTGCCTTGATGGAAGTGTCGCGCAGAATACGAAGAGATTTTGGGAGCTTGGCACGACACGAACGTTCCGCCGTTGTTGGTCCGGGAGATTGCGAAGGCGAACCAAAAAGACCACGGCGGAACTGCACCGGGAAGGCAGTCTGACACTTCTGGCAAAACTGCCAAAAGTTTTTCAACCCGTCGCGTGGCCCGAAAGCCATTGCGTTCGTACATTCTACGGGCATTGGGATTCGTGTCGATCACGTCAAGGCGTACGGTTTCGTATCCGCTCGATTTCGCGAATGCTGCTAATTCGTTGATCAGTCGCGTACCAATCCCGTGACCGCGCATTGAAGAATCGACAACAATTCCGTCCATCAGCAACTGTCCGGAGGTTAGCGATCGGTCGTAGAGGCTGAATACTAGAGCCGCCCAGCTCCCACCTATGATACCAGCGTGCTCCAGGAGAACCTTGTAAGTCATACCGTCGGTAAATGAGCCATCGGGTGTTTTATAGCCAGCCAATCCGACAAGGCGATTGTCTTTGATTGCACCAAACGCAAATGCAAGGTTCAGCGAATCAGCCAACATCGCAAGACGTTGCTGGCTCGCGGTAATCGCTACGGCGAATTTCGGGCCAAACGCGTCGTCGTAGAGTGCAGCGGCGCACGACCGCAATGCTTCTGGGATTCCGTGAACTATCTCGACTGAAGTTTGTATGTCGGTCATCAAGGATTCTGTCGGATAACGACACGATTCAACCGGCGGCGGCCAAACCGCTTGCCATCAGGACCGACCCGATCCGCCGCTCGATTGCAATCGATTGTTCGGCGGAACTGACTATGCGAAACCCATCCGCTTGACTGAGTTGCG
>VGZH01000116.1 GCA_016872645.1 Planctomycetota bacterium
CAAAGTCGCAATTTCGGCATCACTTTGCGGCGTGCACTTCTACGGAAGAATTACGGAAGTAAGGTGCGACACACTGCGAAATACTGCTAATCAATGCGACGATTTGCGATGGTTTGCAACAGCCAGCTTTTTGCTGTAACACACGTAGCACAAAGGCATTTTGGCTGAAAACTCAAGCAGCCATCCCGCAAACTACGGAACCGAAAGGCCTCGCTCAGCCGCGCAGACCGTTGAAACGCATGACCGTCAGCGGCATGATCTGGGAAACTCAACCGTAAACCAAATCAGAGGATCAGTCTCGATGAAAGAGCACTCATTAATCCCACATTAATTCCACAAAGTTGTGTCGATTGGCGGGAAGGCATCACCTTCTGCTGTCAGCAGCCACTGACGAAGGCCTTTATCACTCAACGCCTGCTGAAGCTGCGCAATTAGTCCGCTGCCAGAACACATGAGTGCAGCGAGAAATATGGCATCGAACAGACGGCCCGCTTGATCCGTTAGGTTGAATAAGCCGAATCCGAGGCGACCCGTTAGTTCGACGAGCACACCGTCGTATGTACCCTATTGAGGAATCTCCTATCATGACCGAAACGCCCCAATTCGCGACGCGAACCAGCGTCGAACAAGTCGAAGAAGGGACAGAACTGGCACCGAAATTCGATGAGCACGGCCTGATCCCTTGCATCACGACCGATTTCTCGACGGGTGAGGTGTTGATGCATGCCTACATGAATGCCGAGGCTCTCCGCCGGACCATTGAACTGGGCGAGGCGGTCTATTGGAGCCGTAGCCGCGCGACCCTGTGGCATAAAGGAGCCACCAGCGGCCTGGTGCAGCGGGTCCGCGAGATGCGCATCGACGACGATCAGGATTGCGTCTGGCTGCGGGTCGAAGTGACGGGAGGCGCGAGCTGTCACGTCGGCTATCGTTCCTGTTTCTATCGCATGGTGCCGGTGGGGCCGACGCGTAATGCCTCGGAGACGCTCTCATTCACCGAATCCGTTAAGGTCTTTGATCCCCAGAGCGTTTATGGAGACTCCCCGAACCCTACGCGGCTCTAATATCGGACAGACGATGAGCATCGCTGTCTTCAGACGCTGATTCCCATCGGCCTCCTGAAGTTGACCACACGACCAGAATGAATTCCTGAGCGTTACAGCGATTCGAACTTGGCCGTAAGTCCGGTATTCTTCAACCTCATCCACTCAGAAAGTCTTCATTCGTGATTCTAACCGCTTCGTCCGGGCCCCCGGAACTTCTGTCGCTTGTTCGGCAACTGTCGTTTTGCGCTGGCCATCGACTCCTCGGTCATGAGGGGAAGTGCGCTTTCTTTCACGGCCACAATTACCGAGTCGATCTCGAAGTTACGGGATCAACTGTTGATTCCGTTGGGCGGATCATCGACTTTTCAGCCCTGAAAGGCCTGTTTCAAGGTTGGCTCGACGAGCATTGGGATCACGGCTTCCTGCTTTACGAGCGCGATGATAACGCGCTGGCGGCAATTCGACAGATCGTGCCGACGAAGTACTTTGTGTTACCCTACAATCCGACAGCGGAAAACATGGCGCGTTACCTTCTCGATAAAGTCGCCCCGGAGTTGCTGGCGGACACGGGAGTTGTCGCATCGTGCATCACGGTTTGGGAAACCGACCATTCCTGCGCCGTGGCTCGGCGCATTGTCTCTCCGAAGGGGGGGTGATTGCATAGTTTCCCTGCCGCGAGAAGCTTCGATGATTCCCAATGACCAGACATCACGGATTCCCACACACATCATCACCGGCTTTCTGGGAGTCGGGAAGACCACTGCCATCCAGTCGCTTCTGAGTTGCCGTCCCGCGAACGAGCGCTGGGGAATCTTCGTGAACGAGTATGGGATGGTCGCGATTGATCAGCTGCTCCTCGACGAACAGCATCCGCAGGTTCAAATCCAGGAACTGGCGGGGGGGTGCTTCTGCTGCAGCACATCTCAGTATCTTAAGCCCGCGTTGACCCAATTTATCCGGAACATCCATCCCGATCGGCTATTCATCGAACCCTCCGGCGCGGGTCATCCCACAGGCTTGATTGATACGCTGCGTAGCGGATGGTTCGGCGAAAGCCTAGCTCTCCATCCGACGGTTTGCCTGGTCGACCCGCAGGACTTCAGCGCCGAGCGGGTGACCAATCAAGCCGTATTCTATGATCAGATTCAAATGGCCGATGTCGTCGTACTGAACTGGCTCGATCAACGTGATCCGAGCTTGGTATCGCGCTGCCGCACTTGGCTCTCGGAGTTCTCCCCCCCTAAGTCACGTATCGTCGAAACGACGCATGGCCAACTGCAATGGGATTGGCTCTTTTTAGATGACTTGGTCATTCGAACGCCCCGATTCGGGTCAGCTCATCATGGGTCGGAGAGCATCTCTCAGGATGTAGTCACGCTGGCGTCTCCACCCCGTCCCCGTTCCCCGTTGCGGCTGGAAAACTCTGGTCAGGGTCAGTGGGCGTGTGGGTGGATCTTCGATGCGGCCGACGTCTTTGATCGAGTGGCATTGTGGGACCTGCTCAGATACATGAATCCAATTCTGCGACTGAAGGGGGTCTTTCATTGCGGTGACGATTGGTGGTCCATCAATCGGGTTGAAGCTGAAACGTCGTTCAAGCCGACGGCCTATCGTCGCGACAGTCGCTTGGAGATCATCGTCGGACACAACCCATCCAGGTGGTCTGAATTCGAACAAAAGCTGTTGGACTGCCTGATACCAGTTTCGTCCGTCGTCAACAATCACTTTGCGACGCACGCTTCTACGGAAGAATTACGGAAAAAGGTGCGTCATACTGCGAACAACTGCTAATCAATGCGACGATTTACGATGGTTTGCAACAGGCTGCTTTTTCTTGTAGCACACCCACCGTAAAGGCATTTTGGCTGAAAACTCAAGCAGCCATCCCGCAGACTTACGAAACCGAAGGGGTCTTGTCAGTTTTCTATGAAACCGAAGGATCAGTCTCGCTTGGCGAGCGGCAGTTCGGTGAGGCGTTGTTCGGCCTGCTTGGACCATTCGGTGTTGGGATAATCCCTGCGGATTTTCTGTAGCAGCCGAACCGCTTGCTCGGGTTGCTTCATCTCCAGAAATACGCGTGAGGCCTCGAGCAGTGCAACGGCACTCCATTCGGGATAGTCGTAAGTGAATGGGACAACCAGTAGCGCGCTGGCGGCTTCCGGAAGACGCTTTTGCTCTAGACGGCAGAGAGCCGATTGGTACTGAGCCTTCGCGGCAATCTCGGCCACCGTTTCTTTGATCACTTCCTGATAGGCGTTGACGGCGTTGTCAAACTGCTTTTGGTTCTGCCACGCCCAGCCAATGCCGTAGCGAGCCTCTTGCCGCCAGATGCTCTGCGGGAAACGTTGCAGCAGGGTGTCATGAGTCTGTCGGCTTTGATCCCACTGCGCCGCGAGTGCGAAGGCATGTCCGAGTCGCAGCAGCACGCGGTCGCTGAGTCCTGCGATGGATTGCAATGGACCTTGATCGCGGAATGGCAACCACAACTCGATCGCCTTCGGCCAGGCCTTGAGTTGCATTTGGCACTCCCCAGCGCGGGCACGAGCCTCCGGAGCCAACGCACTTTTCGCATCAGCCATCACCGCCGAAAATTGCGCGAACGCATTCGCGTGGTCACCTTTCGCGACGAGGCAGACACCCAGTCGCAAATGCAAATGCTCGTCGACGTCCGGCGCAGGTTCAAGATTCAGAGCTTCGTTCAGCAAGGCGATGGCCGGGTCGAACTCTTCACGCCGTGAGTGCATCTCAGCCAATTCGAGTCGCGACGTGATGGCGAGCGGCGAGTCAGCCTTCGCGGCAATCACGGCTTTGTATTGATCGCGTCCCAGCTTCTCAGACGGCTGTAACGGGATTGCCGTAATGGGAAATTGCGGAACCTTTGTATTGACGACTCCGACCAATCCGGCTGGTTGTTTGGCAGCTTCTTCTTTCTGTTTCTTGATCGCATCGTCCACCAACTTCGAGCGGGCCGCGTCGACCTCAACATCACCGACCCACTGATAACACCACGCCCCTTCGTAGAGCATGCGCTGATGAATCTCGGACCCGACCGCTTTCGGGTCTAACGCGCCGGCTTGTGCGACGAAGTACGCGCCGGTCTCCGAAAGCTGCTTGATGCACTCCGCGATTTGCTGGTTGGCAGCGGTCAATTCTTCTGGTTTGGCGTCCTTCTTCAGCAGTGTGGCTCTGGCGGCGGCGAGCTTTGGAGCGAACTCTTCGCGACGACATTGACCAGCTCGCCAGGTGGCGTCGGCAGCTTCAGGACTGGCGGCGTATTTCTGTTTCAAGCTTTCGAACTGCGTGCGAGCTTCATTAAGTTTCGCGACATCCAGCTTGGCCGGGTCCTTGTAGGCCAATTCTTTGATGGCCAGCGCATGGTGGTAGTGCAGCAGCGGAGCCCACGCCGCTCGAGCCGGGTCGCCGGCCAATGCGCCTTCGTAATTGCTTCGAGCCTCCTGCAAGACGGCGGCGGCTTCCGTCGGTTTATTCTGACTCCGAAACAAAGACGCTTGCCGCAGGTAGGCCAACGGCGCGACAGGAGCTTGCTTGAATGGATCGGCTTTGAAGCGATTAAGTTCGTTGATGGCTCCATTGAAGTCATTCATCTCAACCAGGCAATTCGCTCGTTCGAGTGACGCGGTTGGAGCGGCGGAACTGGCGGCATACTGCGCATTGACTCGCTCAAAGGCCTGTCGAGCGGCGTTCAGTCGCTCGTTACGTTCCTTCGGTTCAGCGATTTGCGCGGCGACTCGCTGATAGCAGTAGCCGAGTTTCAGAAGCGCATCGGGCGTTTGAGGCGCGGTCTTGGCCGGATCGTTCCCCTGCCCGCTGACAAAGTTTTCGAGCGACTTGATCGCTGCTGACAAGACTTCCAATTGTCGGCCCGCCGCGATGGCATCGCTCGTGTCGGTCGGCATTGTGCGGAGCAAACAATCGGCGAGGTAATACGGGACGACGGCCATCTCACCCGATTGATCGGCTTGCGGAATCGCGGTCAGCGTCTTTAACGCCGCGGAATAATCGGCCAGCCGATATTGGCTTAGCCCCATTCGTCCCCGAGATAGCGAGGCGTAGGTGAACTCCGGAAACTTGTCGAGGACGAGTTGATAGCGCTTGATCGCTTCGCCGAACCACTTCGGGATCTCTGGATCCTTGCTGGCCGGATTGTTTGGTTCGATCGCGGCGGCTCGGACGTAGGCATTCTCGGCCGAACGGAACAATACAGCCGGCAGCAACGTGCTCTTCGGATACGCCTGAGCGAACTGAGTGCAAACCTGATCCGACACGTCGAACTGATTTGCGAAGTGCAGCGCGGTCGCTCGGCGCTGGACGAACTGCTCGTTTCGATCGGGAGCATGATTCTCTTTGACGGCCGTTTCGTAAGTTGCCGCTGCTTGCGGATACTGTTTTGCCAACTGCTGATAGTCACCAAGTTCCAGCAAGATTTCCGCTCGACGCAGTTTCGCGTCTGGGTCGGCCGCGATCTGCTGATTCGCTTTGTCGGCCGCTTGCGTCAGGCTGCCGATCGCCGTAGCGATCGCTTGAGCATACGGTTGCGGTTGCATGGGATCGGCCGCTCCGAACTGCGCGCGTGCCAACCAAAGCAACGCTCGATCGCTCAATTGCGGGTGCGCGGCCAGCGGCTGCAACAACGCGATTGCAGGTGGTAAGGCGCGCAACTCAACCTGACACATGCCGGCGCGGAGTTGCGCCTCGGGCAACATCGGCGATTGCGGGTATTTCTGAGCGAACTCGGTGAAGCGGGTCATTGCCTCGCCGGTTTTCTTTTGCTCGTACAAGAGCACGCCCCAATAAAAACTCGCGCGGCTGACGTAGTCGGGTGGCGACTTGATCAATGTTTCCAGCCGAGCTTTCTCTTCGGGCTGATTGGCAATGACCGCTTGATTTTGCAGAGCCTTCTGTGCCTCCACTTTTTGCTTCTCATAGCCTTTGAGAACAGCGTCGTAGAGCGCGGTCGCTTCTTCTCGTTCGTCCGCGAGGTGATGCACGCGAGCGAGCAGATACTGCGTGTGAACTCCGAAGACAGGATCGGTGAACGGCACAAGCTGGCTCAGCGAGCGTCCGGCGGTGATGAAATCTTTCAGCAAGAAGCTGGCGTGGCCGTGCAGGTATAACATTTGCGGCCGGTACCTGCTCTTAGCGAGCGTGGGATCGGCCAACAGCGGAGTTAGCAGGTCACTGGCCTCTTTGTTCTTCTCGATCCGCAACAGCATTTCCGCCTGATCGCAGCGGGTTCGATTGGCCCATTCCAAATCGACGGGCAACTCGTTCGTGGCTGGCGGCGCAGCGGTCTTGGCTCGCGCAAGGAACGCGGTAATCGCTTCGCCAAATCGTTGATTCGCTTGCGTGAATTGCTCCTTCGCCGCGTTGCGATGCTGCGGCGCTTCATTCGGCTTTGCGGTCGCTTGGGCCAGCGCGTCGTGACCTTGTCCGCGATACGCCAGAGCGAGGTAGTACAATGCCAGCGGCCGGTCGGAAAACTCCTGCGCGCCGACGACTTGGCTGAGCATCTCGATGGCGACTTTGAGGTCCTTCTGCGGCTGCTCCAACAAACACAACGCCAGGCCGTATCGAGCCAGCGTTACGTCCTTTTGATTGCCATGAGTCTTCAGATACTCGCGGTACCGCTCGACCGCGACGGCGAATTGCTTCTCGTGGTATGCCTTGTTCGCGGCGTTGACCACCTGAGCCGCCAACTCCTCCGGCTTTAGCGTTGCAGTTTGAGCCGAGCAAGTGGCATCGTGAAACGCCGCTCCAATCAACGCGAGTCCCAGAAGTGCAATTCGACAACCACGCAAGGAACAAGCCGATAGGAGAAATTTCATCACAATTCTCCAAGGAAAAATTGGATCGCTGCAACGCTGCAACCGTCAGTATGTAAAGGCTGGACTCGCATCGTCAATCTTCGGGCCTATTCGAATCTGAAACGCGAGCTTTGAGGTTGCGAAATTTCCATGGATCGACTTCACCAACCCTTCGGGTCCAGGACAGAGACGATAAGATCGCACAGCCTTCGACGGAATTGGGACGAACGACGAGACAACCAGGTGGAGACTCAGCATGTCACTGAAGAAATGGGCCGCGATCGGCTTGCTGACGCTTGCGGCATTGATGCAATCCCACGAGGTGATCGCGTTCATTCAAAAGCTGTTCCCTTTGCAGGAGTTCATCGATGACAGCGACTTCCTCTTCACGGCCAAGGTTGAGCGAGTCGATCCTGACAAGCCTTCGGCCGTGCTGTTGCTGAGTGAGCATCTCAAAGGCAAAGCCCCATTCACACGTCTCCCGATCAATTTGACAGGCGACAAACAGAAGCACACTCCACAACTTCTGAAGAGGATTGCGCCCGACCTGCCGCTGGTCGTCGGCGTGAAAAAGCAAGACGACGGAAAGTTCATGCTTTTGGCCTTCACCAATGGAACCTGGTTTCAAGTTCTTGGCCAAACCGACCAGAACCAAACCCGGTGGGCTTTCACGCACTGCGAGATTTATCTGCGACGCACCTTCAAAGGAACCACTGCCGAGCTGCAGCAGATTCTGACGGACGTCCTGGCCGGAAAAGCCAAAGCCCCGCCTCCCAATCCCAAAGAGCCCCCCGGCTTCGGCCCAGTCATTGAGAAAACGTCGGATGCCAAGAAATAGATGAGTCGCAGGCAAGACTCTGTCGCCCGCCTGCAGCCTCAAGCAATTCGCAGCATTCGCTTCAAACTGGGAACGAGCAACAGCGTCAGCACCAAATAGCCGAACATCCACGGCGGCAGACCGAACGATTCCGTTGTCAAATTCAGATTCAGCGGCCGATAGCGTTTCAGCAAGACTTCCGTCGCCGTCAATCGCTCGTTGGCATGGAGCATCTGTGGTGGCAGGTAGGTCGTTCGACCGACCGCCACCCGATGCACGACCGATTCGTTGCGGTGTCGGATCGTCAGCCTCAGTTCGTCAGTCGCTGACGTCGTACGCACAGACCATTCGGCCATTCCGGCTTTGGGTGACTGTTGATCGGATTGGATGATCCGGATCGGTGACGAGACGAATTCGACGCCGTTGACTGGGATGAGATGCGTCACTCCTCCCACAGACGAGATTGGGAAATAGGCTCGAACGATCAGTTCCTCGCCAACGCGCGGGGGCCGGTAATCCAGTCGCTCCGCCCCCCAGATCGCCAGAACGGCTACCGGCACGATCACCACCGCTAAGAGCTTCATGTCCTCGGGCAGTTGCATCTGCTTGATCATCGCGACGGTCCTTCGCAGACGCTGCCGTTGCGGCTTGTCGGCAATTTGCTTGGCCCGACGATCGAGTTGCCGAAGTTGCCTTAGATCGTTCGCGCAGCGGTGCAGCAAGTGCTGATCGGTGAACCAGCGACGCACCGCCGTCATCAGCAATGCGGTCAGCAAGCTGAAGACAAACACAGACACATCGCGAGGCAGCAGCAAGAGCCAGCCAAGCGGGAGGTCGAGACCGTGCAGGATTGTTTGGTTCAGTTGCTCCATTATTTCCGTGCCGTCGACGAGTGCCCTTCAATGTCTTGTTTTCCCAGCGTGACCAACCCTCGATCAGCATCCAATTCAATCCACGCACCTTCCGAGATGCGTCGCGTTGCCCCTTCGAGGACGACCGCCGGAATGCCAAAGTCGCGTGCGACGATCGCTCCATGAGACAGCACTCCGCCTCGCTCGACGATCAGCCCTTTTGCGTGAACGAACAATGGAGTCCAACCAGGATCGGTGCTCGGACAAATCAAGATCGGATCGTTGCCGAGATCGGTGACTTCGTTGGGATCAAACACAATGCGAGCAACTCCTCGCGACGTTCCCGCCGCAATTGGACGGCACTCCAACCGAGTCCCATCGACATTGGCGCGCACCGGAGAACTCTTGCCAAGGTCATCAAGTCGCCGGGAGTCGATGACTTCAGGTAGCGAAAGCTTTTGCGATGATCGCCAACGCAGCTTGCGTTGTGCGATTCGTCGATCGAGGTTTCGCAAACTTGCCTGCGAAATGGCTTCCGACGCGATTCGAGGATTGATTCCAGATCGTTCTTGCGACTCCGTGGGACCATCGCCATTCCGCGGCAAATGCTCAAACAGTTCGGCCTCATTCAGAAAGAACACGTCGCGTCCCCAATCCCCGCGGCCACCAAGTTCGACAAGCACTTCTCGCAGCGTTTCGTAGCCTCGCATCAGATGAAACTTGCCAATCTCGCGGTATGGCAAAAGGAGTTGAGCTTGCTGCAGGTCGTGGAGGATGCGTTCAGAGAACGATGTACCTCCTGCTGAGACGAGTCGCGCTGATAGTCCCGCAAAGGCGGATTGGCGAGTCTCGACTTGAGTCTCATGACGCTCGCGTGGCGATGGTCCCGATGAGTTGCGAAAGCGGTCAATCATGCGGGTGACACTAAGTTGGTCCTCGCGCCACCGAGGTTGCGAGAGTTCCATCTCATTCGCCGCGCGGTGACCAAACCGGGCGAGAAACTGCTCGACAGATTGTCGCCCGGCGGCAACCTCGAACAGCGCCACGTTCTGTGCGACGGTGATATCGTTGCTCAAACCGGCCGTCAGTTGCCCCGCCAGTTGCTCGCCTTCGTCGGGGCCAAACAGTTGCACCAGCATCGCCCGCAATCGCTCGTGCGCGAGGCCACCCAAAAATCCAGGCAACAGCGACTCAGCCGCGAACTCACCGAGCACGAAATCACGTCGGCGTCGCAACTCGGTCAGCAAGTCATGTGTCGACAGCGTTGCCAAGTCAAGTTGTTTGACGGCTTTCAAAAACTCGTCGAGCTTCGGGAGCGCTTGCTTCTCGAAGCGTGCCTCGACCGTCTGCTCGACACGCTTCACTTTACGAGCGTTCTGTATCGAGCTGAACAGAATCCTTGGTAAGCGGAAGAAGAACAACGAGTCGGCTCGATCCAGATTGAACCGCGTTGGTGGCCGATCCATCGCCGTCCGATCGCGCAGCACTTCATCCAAGTCGTAGTCGAAGGGCAGTCCGCCAAAATGAAAGTCCGCCGCACGGCGCGGATCGACATACACCCGACCGGCGATCAACTCCAAGAAGCCAACTCCTGGTTCACGTTCCTGAGGACGATGATCCAGCATCCGATACATCTGCCCGTAGCCCCCCTCCGCGCTCATAAACCAACGAACGAGACTCCACGTCAGCGGCGTTGGAGTGGGCAATGTCTCCGATAAGTTATGAACGACCCACACAGCCGGTGCGTTCCGTGTGAGTTCGCGCAAGCGCGCGATCTCTTCCAACCGCCCGCGCTCGATATCTTCGAAGAGATCAAGTCCGCGGATTGTTCGTGTCTGCAGCAGCGCGACCTGTCCTTCGGCGATGCCCCATTCAATGTCAGACGGCGTTTGAAAGTGCGTCGCAACTCGACGACCGAGTTCGGCCAGTTCCCCCACTTGCGATTCGCTGAGAGCCGGTTCGTCGGCGGGTCGCGCTCCTGGAATGACTCGTTTCGTCATCAGCGAAGCTGCATCGACGACGTAGATATCCGGAGTGACTGCACCGGACACGACCACTTCACCCAAGCCCCACGAGGCTTCGATCAAGAATTCGTTCGCTGCGGGATCGTTCGGGTTCGCCGTAAACAGCACGCCGGATCGTTCTGACGGAAACATCGCCTGCACGTTGACGGCGGTGCCGACAACCCCGCGCACGTCGTGGTGTTGGCGATACACACGTGCGCGGTCACTGTGCCACGAGGCAAAGACCGCGTTGATCGCGCAGCAGAGCGCGTCCCATGGTTCGACAGTTGGATCGCTGCCGCAGTTGAGAATCGTGTCCATCATCCCCGGCATCGACACCGCCGCGCCAGAACGAACCGCAACGAATAACGGCCTCGCGCCTGGGCCGAACGTGCGGCCAGTCGATGTTTCCAACCAGCGCAGCGCTGAGCGAACTTGCTCGGCCAGATCCGTCGGCCACTCGCCATTGTGTTGTTCGACCCATTCGCAGCAGGCGGCCGAAATCGTGAATCCCGGGGGCACCGGGAATCCCGCGCGGCTCATTGCGGCCAGGCTCGCCCCTTTCCCGCCGAGCAGGTCGGTGCGCGCCGGGTCGCAATCGGTGACGCCGGGGCCGAAGCGAAACACCATCGGGTCACTCGCGCGGTCACTCATGGAGTATCGGCTCCGAGACAAATCACCGCACCACGCGATGTGCCGCAATAGACTCGTCCTTTCAGCTCCACTCGCGGTGTCACGGGGGTGCCGATGTCGTCGGAAAATGGCCAGTCGTCCGATTGTTCCCTCACTGGACGACGAGAACACCACGCTCCATCGACGATGTTGTAACGCGTGTGTCCCATGCCGCTCGGAACGACGATGTCGTTTTCCAAGACAAACGGGCCGTTGTTGGGCTTCTCTGTCAGCGGAGCTTTCCACAACTGCAATCCGGTCGGCGCATCGAGCGCCACCAGAAATGATGCCGTCGCGGCGAACACCAGATCGTTCATCAGCGTCGGTGCTCCGACGGCGACGGACCCGGGGAGATCCGACTTCCATAACAGCTTGCCGTTGGCGAGATCGAAACACTGAAGTTGTTCAGGAGTGCTCCACGCGACGACCCGTTGGGGGTTGATCGCCATCCCGGTCGACTCGCCTTTTAGTGGCCGCTTCCAGTGAGTCCGTCCGTCGTCTGTGGACAGGCACCACAACATGCCGCCGTGTTCGGGTGAGGCAGGGCTTTCGATGACGCAGAGTCGGCGACCGCTGGCCACCGGAGCGACTTGAATCGAACCCACTGAGATTTGCGATTCAAACTGCCGCGACCACAACAGCCGCGTTTGCCCGGTCGCCGCAGTGTCGGCGGATAGTTTGACGAGTTGCGTCGTTCCCGGGCGCAGTCCCACGGCGTAGATCGCTCCGTCAAACGGCATCAGCGGCGCGCTGATTTCGAATGGCGCGTCCCCCTCGATCGGATATTGCCAGACGAGTGACAACGATTCTGGCACCGGTTCGTCATCCGCTCGGCCGCCCCGATCGCCGCGTGACCAGACCGGAGGTTCGGAGACTCCCGGCTGGCCAAGGCAGCGGAGCCCCTGCTGAATCGTCCCCACATAGACGTGCCCGTGAGCGACCACTGGCGAGCTGACGAAATTCTCACCATCACCCAGCGACGCATCCCAGACTGGCTCGAGCGTCCGTGCGTTCAAACAAAACAGCCGTCCGGTTGAGGTCGTCGCGTAGACATGCTTCTGACCGAGTGCCGGCGAGCAAACCAGCGGCTCGCGCAAGTCTTGTTTGGCAATCAGTTGGCCAGAATGCGACACGCGATACAAGTGCCTGTCACGCGAACCGAAGTACAACGAATCGTCCCCGCACACGATGCCTCCCAAGATCGCGTCGCGCGCCTCAAACTTCCAATCGACCTGCTGCGTCGCGAGATCAATGCACCAGACTTCACCCGCCGGTTGCAATCGCTGGCGTGCGGCCGCGAGTTGCTCTTCCGTGGCTCCGTCGTCCTGCAGGACTTGCAGCTTCATCGCCAACAGGTCGGCCGCCGATTGGACGTAGTTGCCGTTGCCCGTCGCGGCGTAAAGCTTGCCGTGAGCGACCGTCGGCGCAGCAAACACCGGATACGGCGTCTCAATTTTCCAACGGTGAGCTCCCGTGATCGCGTCGACCGCGCAGATCGCAAAGCCGCCGTCTCCCAGTCCGAAGTAGACGACTCCATCGTTCACTGCGGGCGAGGACTCACAGTCGGGATATTTCTCGCCGTCCAAATGCCAGAGAACTCGCGGCTTTCCATCGGCGGTCGCTTCCAGCGACAGGCAATAAAAGCCGTCCGCTCCCGCGCCGATAAAAACTCGACCATCGGCGATGGTGGCCGTCGATTCAACATGGCTGTTCGTCCGAAACTCCCAACGCTTATTACCGAGCAGATCCAAGCAGGTCACGCGCGCGTCCTGAACCTGATGCAACCCCTCGCCACACACGACGCAGCTATCAGCGACGACCGGCGACGAGAAAGTCGCGCGATAATCGCTCGGCGCGTATCGCCAGACTTCGCGACCGGATTCCGCATCGACGCAGACGATCGCTCCGCGTCCTTCCGGTGAAAACGGCCCCATGCCGGTCGCCGTGGCGAAAAACACCCGCGAGCCAGACACGGCCGGTGAGGAGAAAACCGTCTCATCTCGATCATTCTTCCAAACCGCCGCGCTGCTGGTCGGATCACGTTCTCCCGGTCCGCGTCCCAGTCGCAGCTGGCCGCCGCCGGAAGTACTCCACTGGGTTGCATCAGTTGTTGTCGTCTCGCTGGCCGAGCGACGCGACTCGAACAACCTCGCAAAGACTCCGTATTGCCAACCGGCAATCCCTGCGGCGACGCATCCGAAAAACAATTTCTGACGCCAACAGAAGCGGACCAGTTTGACAAACCCCTTCGGCTTGAAGGCCGCGAACAGCATGCTCGCCAAGCCGAGCAAGATTGCCGGCAGCAAAGCGAGCAGCATTTGCAGTGGCCCGTACAAGACCGGAAGGACGGCCAGTGTTGCCCCAGCGGAAAAGAGATTGGACATGGATCGCCCGCGAATTCATGAATCCGATCGCACCCGCCTCATCTTCATTGCGAGGTGTGACGGCTTTTAGGTCACGGATGTTGAAAACTCCATCGAAGTGCCGAACCGCTTGATGTGTTCGTGTTTTTTTTGCAGCGAACGCCACAAGAGAGAGAACTCAGAATTCATTCTCTCAAAAGGAGCCCTCCGATCTCGAAGATGTCGTTTCGTCGGGGCATACCACAAATCCTTCCGAGGGCTAGGGGTGACCGTTGATCTCGGTGGTCATTATGCGTCGAAGGAATCGGTGTTTGAAGCCGCCAGTGTTGCGGAAAAACGATCTAAGCGCTACGTTCAAGCAAGGAATCCCAATAAGAATCCAAAGCCCTGCCTCCGATTCAAACAATTTCAGGAGCAATGGCATGCAGACTCCATGGACTCAACGTAAAACTTGGTGTTTGGCGTTGACGATCCTGCTTAGCGGCTGGTGTTTGGTCCGGTCTGCAATGGCCTACATCGAACAAGCCTACACGCTCGGTCGAGTGGTTCTCGAAGCGACTTCGATCTCCGTCCTGCGAGTCGAGAAGGTCGATAAAGAAAAGAATTTGATTTTGTATCGCAAAGTCCAAGACCTGAAAGGGACGCTTGCGGGCGAAATCAACAAGCACAATATCGGCCGTGCCGGTTTCCATGAACGGGAATGGAAAGCAATCATGGAATGGGCCGAGCCGGGCAAGACGGCGGTCTTCTTCAACAATGGCGGAGCCAGCGAGACCTGCATCGGCAACTATTGGTACCAGGCTTACGCCGGCGGCGAATGGTGGAACATGAGCCACGGCGAACCGTATTTGCTTCGCAGCTACGCCGGCACTCCAGACAAACTGATCGGCATCGTGCAATCGATGCTGGCGGGGCAAGAGGTCGTTGTGCCTTGCATGGTTGATGGGGACAAGAATGCGTTGCAGCTTCGAGTCGCCAAGATTCAACGGATGAAGGCGAGCCTGAAGTTGCAGGACTACAATCCGCAGCGCGACTTCGCCGGCTGGGGAGGCGATGACTTCCGTTCAATCGCCGGAATGCCCGGCTTCACGCACGTCGCGGGAATCATGTCGGTGGGGCCGGAGGCTCAAGGAGTCGCGGTAGCTGACTTCGACGGCAACGGCAAGCCGGACTTCTGCTTCTACGGATCGGGGCGAGTCACTCTGTGGAAAGTGGACGGCCCGGCCCTCAGTGAGATCACGCTTCCACATTCCGGAGGTGCTCGCGCCGCCGAATGGGCCGACTTCAACGCCGACGGGAAACCAGACCTGCTGCTGGCGACTTCCACGGGGCCGAAACTGTTGACCAATCAAGGAGCGGCGTTCAAGGATGACACCGCTAATCTGCCGAAGGAGCCGTATTACAACCTCACGGCAGCGGCGTGGCTCGACTACGACGGCGACAAGCGGCCGGACATTTTGTTGGCGAACGGCTTCCTCGGCTTGCGGTTGTATCGCAACACGGGAGCTGGATTCGAAGACGCAACGCTCGTCGCGAAGCTCGGCCCGGACGGTATCGGCGGGCGACTCAAAGGAGATCATCTGGCAATCGCCGATTGGAACGGAGATGGCCGTTCTGATTTTCTGTACAGCGCGGGCACCGGAATGCTCGCCTTTAGCACGGCTCAAGGTTTCGTGGAAACCAAGGAGCCATCAGTGCAATATCAAGCCGGCAAGGTGCGGCCCGTGTTCGCTGACTTCGACGGCGACGGGCAAGTCGATCTGTTCGTTCCGCAGTCCGGGTCGTGCAAGGTCATTGCCTACCGAGGCGGACGTTTTGCCGACATCACGGCTCAATGCGGCGCGATCGCTCAGCCGATCGGCCAAGCTGTCAGTGCCGCGGCCGTCGATTTCAACAAAGATGGGAAAGTCGATTTGATCGTCGGCTGTCTGAAAGGCTCGAATCGCTACTTCCGCAACAGTGGGCAAGGCAGATTTGTCGACAGCACCGACGAAGTCGGATTGTCGCAGCACATCTACAACACGCGCGGACTCGCCGTCGCGGACGTCAACGCCGATGGAGCACTCGACCTACTGCTGAACAACGAAGGGCAGGAATCGACGATCCTCTTGGGCCGCCCGGCAGCAGCAGTGGTCGGACAGGTCAGTTTGAAATAGCCAGGGCCAATGACAAATGACGAATAGCCCAATGACGAATGACGAAGAAACAATTCAGCGTTCGCGGTCAGCATCCGTTTCGTGGCGATGCATTGGTTCGGCGATGGTCGTCATCCTTGCGTCATTAGGTCCTTCGACATTCATCCTTCCACTCTGTGCCGCCGACTGGCCCACGAACCGCGGCAACCTCGCTCGTACCGGTTGCGTCGATGGTCAGCCGGGGCCGAGTTCCGGAAAAGTTCTTTGGGTTCACAAGTCGAGCGATCATTACGTCGCCGCGCCTGTGCCGGCGGGGGACAGCATTCTGGTGTCGGCGTTGGCGGCGTTCAATACGTCCAACTTTCAGGCAT
>VGZH01000117.1 GCA_016872645.1 Planctomycetota bacterium
TTTGCAGATTCTGCACGACAGAGCTTTCTTTCGCGTCCTTCGACGCTTGGCTGAATTGTGGCAGGATCGTAGCGGCGAGAATGCCGAGGATGACGACCACGATCAAGACTTAGGCCAACGTGAAGCCGGTCCGACGTCAATGATTTCCAAGTTTCATTTGCGTGCTCCTCGTGCGACGATTCAAACGCACCCCAAGGGGATTCGGGCCTTGGTTGTTGGAGAGCGATTCACATCGCAACAATTCCTTGTTTCGCAAACTGATCGGGACATAGCACGATCGAATCGTCCTGCGGCACTCTTTATTTCGAGGCGTTTTCAATTAGCCCTCTCACCGGAGCTTTCCCGAACAGGCCAAACTTAGGTCGAACTGATCATTGGTCAAAAAAGGGGGCCCATTCTTGAGCCGCTGGATGGATTTGGCCGACAATCTGAGAGGAACCTGGCAGTCGAATCTTGTCTACGGGATGCGCACACCTCCAACCCCCGACATTTCAAACCATTCGATGTGCGGTTTGGCACGACTTGGCATCAGCACTGGCAAAGATGATGAGAAATCCGATGGTTCAACGCCGAAAACTTAAGGTTGCCAGAGAATTGCCGTGCGTCATCGTGGGTGCCGGAGCGGCGGGAATCGGCGTTGCTCGGGCTTTGCAGGAGGTTGATGTCTCGGCCGTGATTCTCGAACGCCATGAAATTGGCGGTTCGTTTCGTCGCTGGCCGCGTGAGATGCGATTGATCACGCCGTCGTTTCCATCGAACTCGTTCGGCACGCTTGATCTGAATAGCATTGCGATCGGCACTTCGCCGGCGTTCACGCTCGAATGCGAGCATCCGACCGGCAGGCAATACGCCGATTATCTGAGATCGGTCGTCGAGTATTTTCACCTCCCCGTGCAGACTGGCGTCGATGTGTTGTCGTTGACGGCACGCCCCGGTGGTGGCTTTGAGCTGGAAACCACCTGTGGACGAATTCGAGCTGCCACTGTCGTCTGGGCAGCTGGCGAATTTCAATATCCCAAACGGCAGTCATTCCCGGGCGCAGATCACTGCGTCCACAACAGTCGAGTGAAATCTTGGAAGCGTTTGGCAGGTGATGAATTCATCGTGATCGGCGGTTATGAAAGCGGAATCGATGCCGCCGTACATCTCGCGAACGCCGGCAAGAAAGTCCGTGTGCTCGAACGGAACTCAGTTTGGTCGAGCGACGCGAGTGATCCCAGCATCGCATTGTCGCCATTCACCTGGGACCGGTTGCTTGAGGCTCCCGAAAAACTCATCGAGCTGATTGACAAAGTTGAGATTGAGCGGGTCGAGAAGCAGCGCGGTGGATATGCGGTGATCGAGACTTCTGGAGAACGTTGGTTGACCAAGCGAAAGCCGATTATGGCGACCGGCTTTGAAGGCAGCCCGAAGCTGATCCGCGAATTCTTCGACTGGCGAGAGGATGGTGTCCCGCGACTCAATTCCGTTGACGAATCGACGGTCGCACCGGGGCTGTTCCTGGTTGGTTCGCTGGTGCGGCACGAGCGGCTGGTCTTCTGCTTTATCTACAAATTCCGCCAGCGCTTTGGTGTCGTCGCCAACCAGATCGGCCAGCGGTTGGGAGTCGACACATCCGCCTTGCAGAAGTATCGCTTCTGGGGAATGTACCTGGACGATCTCACCTGTTGCGGCAGCGAATGTGTCTGCTAGCCCGCGATACGCAGCGGCAGTTTCATTTCTTCGGCCTTGACCGCGACGATGGCGATCCCCAACTTGTCGGCGAGTTCGATGACCTCTTGCTGGTCGAGCAAGATTGTCATGCCAGCTTCGATGGCGAGGACTCGGCCACCCGCTTCGTGCATGGTCTGGATCGTCTTGAGGCCGATGGTTGGCATGTCAAATCGCAAATCCTGCTGAGGCTTTGCGACCTTCACGACCGTGAATCCGCGACGGCAGAGTTCTCCCGCGCGGCGGATGCAGTGATCGGTTCCCTCTATCGCCTCCACGGCGATCACGGCCGAGTCGTGGACGACAACCGACTGGCCAATGTCCAGGCGACCCATTTCCTTGGCCATTTCCCAGCCGAAGCGGATGTCCGTCCATTGCGCCGACGTCGGCTTGCGGCGCGTTAAAAAGCCATGTTTCACGAGTAACTCCGGACAGTATTTCAGGGCCGATTCAAAGTGAATGTTGTCACGTTCGAACTCACGTATGACCGCCAACAGGAGTGTGTCATCTTTTTTGTCGGACCAGAATCGCAGCATCATGTGCAGCGTGCGCCAGTCGGGTACGAGTTTGCCCCACAGCCATTTCTGGAAGAGTGCGACCTTTTCGATCTTCCCAGCCATCACGACATGATCGACTTTGGCCCGCCGAAACAATCGAATCGCGCGGCCGATTTTTGAGAGTGGCGTTGTAGCAAAACTTTCGCAGAGGTCGGGCAGCTCCTCGGAAAAAAGCCCCTCGACGCCCACGCCATGCACGGAGTGCCCTTCGCGACGGGCAGACTCGGCGAACACGATCGGAAAGCGTCCCGCCCCAGCCAACAAGCCGATCCGTTGGCCGGACGAGTATCCAGTCAGTGAAAGTGTCGGTGCGGAGGGTTGGCTGTTCGAGAACATTGGTCATTGGCTCAAGCGGCAGTCGTTTCGATCAGCGAATCCGACAATTGGTCACGGAGTTCGTTCAGTTGCTTGGTCAACTCATGAACTTGCCGTTCGAGTTGCCGAAGTTGAGTCCTCATTTCGGGAGCCTTCTGGATCGTCATCATGACTTTGAATTGTTCGTCAATCGGTCCAGCAGGAGTTCCGACGTGGGTTTGACCATCCGGGACGTTCTTGTGGACTCCGGCTTTCGCGGCCAATGTGCAACCGGTCCCCAGATGCAGGTGATCCGCGATCCCGACTTGCCCAGCACATCGGACGTAATCTCCTGTCGTCACCGATCCGGCCAATCCGACTTGTGAAACAAACGCGTTGTGTTTTCCCAGCTCGCAGTTGTGAGCGATCATCACGAGGTTATCGAGCTTGGTTCCTTCACCGATGATGGTCGGTCCGACCATGCCGCGGTCGATGGTCGTGCAAGCTCCGACCTCGACGTCGTCATCAATTCGCACGGTACCTAACTGCGGGATCTTTACGAACCGGCCCTGCTCAAAGCGATAACCGAACCCGTCCGCGCCGATGACGGCATTCGCGTGGATCAGAACGCGACTGCCGATCGTGATGTCCGGGTACAGCACCGCGTGTGGATGAATGGTCGTTTGATTGCCGATTTGACTGCCGGCTCCGATGACGACGCCGGAATGAACGTCGCAATCGCAGCCGATGACGACATCCGGCCCTACGACCGCCCCAGGGTGGATATTCGTGTTCGAGCCGATGGTCGCCGACGGATCGACGTGAGCGTGCGGCGAGATGCCGATTGACAGACGCGCACGCTGCGGCCGAAAGAATTTTATGGCCTCGACGAACGCCGTCAGTGGATCGGCCACGACGATGAACGTCGTGTCGTTTAATGCCATCAATTGTTGAGCGGCTGCCAATCGCTCGGCATCGACCAGCACGACTCCCGCCAGGCATTTACTGAGTTTTCGCAGGTTTTGGTCGTCGGCGACGAAGGTGACGTCATCCGAGGCAGCCTTCTGTAAGGCCTTCGCGTTGGTGATTTCGCGTTCGCGATTTCCGATGACTTCTCCGCTGAGTTGTCTGGCCAATTGATCCACGGTGATCATCATGAGGCGTCCTTTCCGCTGAGAGATTCGACGGGGGCCCGATTCGCTCCGGCTTCGCCGAGTTGTCGGGTTTCTAGCCCAAAAAAAAAAAATGAGGCAAGACTGCTTCGTCACCTCCTGGAGCCGACCCTTTCGATTCACAGGATCGCTCGCGAGAATCTCATCCGATTCACGACCCCCGAGATGCCACGGAAATGGATGCGACTGAATCCTCTACGAATTCCCGGCGAAAGCCCGGGGATACCGAACGCCAGGACGATGCCGCGCTGACAAAGTCACTCGCACTCAGCCAAAGGCGAGTCCCGACGGTCAGCGTGCCGGGATTGATAATTCTGCGATGCCTTGGCGAAGGGGCGTACGGATCGGTGTGGCAAGCCCGCGAGAAGAACACGGGCAAGTTGGTGGCTGTCAAAGTTTATTCGCATCGCGGGGGATTGGATTGGTCGTTGCTGAGCCGTGAAGTTGAAAAGTTGGCGATCCTTTACACGTCGCGAAATGTCGTGGGATTGTTGGAGGTGGGGTGGGACAGCGATCCGCCGTATTACGTGATGGAGTATCTGGAGCGTGGATCGTTGGCCGCACTGCTGGCTGATGGTCCGCTTGCGGCTCAGGAGTCGGTTCGCATTGCGAAAGGGATCCTGGCGGCGCTCGTGCATGCTCACGGAAGTGGAATTCTGCATTGCGATTTAAAGCCCGCCAATGTGCTGCTCGATGCAGATCTCGAGCCACGGTTGTGCGACTTTGGTCAGTCTCGACTTTCGTCTGAGCAAACTCCGGCTCTTGGTACATTGTTTTACATGGCTCCAGAGCAGGCCGACTTGCAAGCCATTCCGGATGCTCGTTGGGACGTCTATGGGCTGGGGGCGGTGCTGTATCACCTGTTGTGCGGAGCCCCGCCGCATCGCACTCCGGAGGCCGAGCAACGCCTCGAATTGGCGAGTTCACTCGAAGAGCGACTGGCGGCGTATCGCCAATTGGTGCGTGAAGGAGCGAAGCCGTCGGCGCATCGTCGTCAGCTCGGCGTGGACCGGCGTCTGGCGGAAATCGTTGATCGATGTCTCGAACCGGACCCGACGAAACGATTCGCCAATGCGACAGCGGTTCTCGACGCGATTGGCCAGCGCGAGCGGGTGCGATCATTTCGTCCGCTGTTGGCTTTAGGAGGGCTCGGCCCCGTCCTGTTGATGGTGGCACTGGGAATGTTCTATCTCGACTCGATGCGTGACGCCGTTGACTCGGCGACTCGAAATGTTACGACTCGGGCACTGGAAAGCGACGTGCTCTCTGTGGAGATTCTCGCGCGGAGCGTCGCTCGCGAAATCGACAAGCGCACCGCTGAACTTTCTAAGATCGCTGACGATCCGATTCTGGTGAATGCCATCCAATCCGCTGTTGCTCGCGATTGGCGGGAACGGGCGGAATTGCGACTGTTACTGGCCCAGGAGAAATCGCGAGCGGACGAGGCGTATCGTCGCTTGGGGCTCAACCGCGATGGCAGTTGGTATCTCACTGATCATCGCGGCATCCAACGCTGGCGCGAGCCGCAGGAAGAGAAAACGTTCGATAAGAATTTTTCGTATCGCGATTACTTTCACGGTTTGGGAGACCAGTTCGATGAAGGGACGGTGCCTTCGGACATTCAACCGATTTCCAAACCACACGTCTCGCTGTCGTACAAGAGTCAAGCCACGGGTCTCAACATGGTCTCGCTGACCGTGCCGGTGTGGGATGAACCGCATGAGCGTGTGATTGGAGTCCTTGGACGATCCATGGAATTGGGGAAGTTGCTGTCACCCTATGTGCCGGGCCGTCACCCTGACGCGGAAGCCGATGAGGAAACGGACAGCTCTCGCAAAATCGTGTTGATCGATGATCGAAACTGGCAACTGCTCGACCATCCGTGGATCAGCGATAAACGCCGAGACGACCCGGTTCAAGAGGGAGTGCCGGTATTGCGGCTGTCGGAGGAGACCATTGAACAACTCCGACCCACTTCCCGGCCAGATGAGGCAGCTGATTCGTCAGTCGTGATTCAAATGCGCAACTATCGTGATCCAGCCGGTGAATTCGATCCGCAGCAATACGGCGGCGAATGGCTGGCCGCGTTCTGCCGCGTTGGCGACACTGGCTGGTTCGCGATTGTGCAAGAACGCAAATCGGCGGTACTCCGTCCAGTGGCCGCGATGGCCGCGCGGTTGCGCCGCGACGGTGCCTGGGCTCTGATCATCAGCGGTGTGCTCATCGGCACGCTCTGGTTGGTTGTGCTTCGCGGCCTCAAAGAACGGAGTGAACGCCCGGCATTTACCGCGGGTGACTCGCCTGACGACGCCGGCGCTTGATTTTCCTTCAGCGCCGCACAAACCACCACGCCAGCCAGCACAGCAGTGGAAACAGGACGAACAGAATCCCAAACGTGGTCCACTGCGAACGTCTTTGGTCTGGCCAGCGTCCCATGTCAACTCTCAAATGCGATCGAACTCTCAATCGAACCGAACAATATTTTGATAACGCTTGGTTCGCAGCGTCAGCGTTCCACCGCAGCCGGGAGGCAGATGTACTGCGACTCGGCGATCGTTGATGGGGCGCGTTTGACCGTCCAGCGTCAATGATTCGATCTGATGCTCACCATAGGCTCCGGCCTGGACGAGCACGGCGCGCGATTCCGTCTGATGCACATTCACCAGCGTGACTCGGACCTCGTCGCCAGTCAGGCGATCGACGAGAGCCGCGACATCGGCAGGCAATCCGGGACGTCTTTGGTGTGGATCAAAATAACGCAGCCGGGCATGCAGTGGAGAACCGTTCTTGCCGGGACTGATTCCGCCGAGCACCAAATGAACCAAGCTGTCGACCGAGCAGGGATTGAATTTCATTGGGTCGTCAGACAAGCGTGTGTCGGGAGTGGTCGTGTCCTGCCTCATGGCGGCCACATGCAAGCGGATACGGTTCAAGTCTGCTCGCAGCGCGGACTCGGCATACGTTGGTGCTCGACCGTTGAGGTAGGCGATCCACGGATTATTGGCAACTCGCCCGAGGTCATCGTCGCGCATTGACCAATACGCGATTTCGAGCAGCCCCGGCTGCCACGGTTCGGATTGGAAGTCGTACCAACCTTGATCGCCGTACATGTGCGGGAACTGTTTCTTGCCGTCGATCTCCTTCGCGTTCGCGCTGACGGCGTCGATCTGCTTTCGCCAGACATCGACGTACTTCTGATTGCCGCTCAGCAGCAGTGCATTGCCGAATCCGATCAGACTCAACCTCACCGTATTGCGATGAGCCTTCTTGCCGGTGACGGGATCGGTGACGGTGAAGCCCCAGCCGTAGGTGCCGCCGTACCACTTGCCGTTCGCGTCGCCGCCGATCTTGCCGTCGCGGCCGATGTTCGACGGGAGGATGCCGTTGTTCGCGGTGGCTCGGTCGCACCACGCATTGACGTACTCCAGCAGCCAGTTCTTGTACTTGTCCTCGTGTGTGGCCGCGAAGGCGTTGAACGCCAGCGATGTCGCCAGCATGTTCTGCGGATGATCGCCCAGCGTGTCGGTGTATTCCTCGAAGTGCTTGAGCATCTCGGCAAACGTCCGCTCGCCGTGCCCCGGTTTGAAGCGGCCTTCGATTTCGATCGGATCACCCGCCCAATCGAGCGCCGTCGCTTTGCGCAGCAATGGCCCACGGCTGCCGTTGAACATGCTGCGGATCAGTTTCAATTTCTGGTCGTAGTTCGCCGTCGCGGTGTGATTGAGCGGGTTGTCGTCTGCCGGTACGTAGAAGTCGGCGAAACGGCGCGTCCGCTCGGAGAACTTCGGGGCGTGCGGAGCGGACAAGCCCATCACGTTGAAGACGCACAATCCCTCGCCGTTGTGCAGCCAATCCATCATCACGGGGAACTCGCGGTAGTACATTCCATCGCGAGCGAACTCGACCTCTTTCGTCTTCGCCGCGGTGAATTGCCGCAGGTGTCCTTCCCACGCCTTGTGGACCATGTCCCGCACGACATCCGGCCCGCCAAGCGCGTGCAACAGCGGCCAGTCCTGCAAGTTCTCGATCGCGTCATCCGGCCCGTCGTCGCCTCCCCAACGCTCGACGCATTCGAGGTAGCCGCGGTCATCGAAGTACCGCTGAAAAAACTCTTGGCACGCGATGGCGTTGGCCTTCAACAACTCCCGTTCGAGCAATGCCCAAGCCGGAGGAGACATGGGAGTCTCGAGCACGATCTCCGCAGCACGAACCTCTTGAACTCCGGCAGCCAGCCAAAGCAAAGCGACAAACCATTGAGCCAAGCGTGTCATCAGCAACTCCTCGAACGAAAACCGCCGCCCAGAAACTGCCGAGCGGCAGGTAAAGCTCATTCGATGGCCGCAAAGAACGCAAGGATCACAAGAAATCGTGACGATCACAGATCAACTCTGTGCGCTTCTTTGTGCTCGATATGGCACTTCTCAACCGACAACCTCCTTGTCCGTCTCCGGCGCGGCGGGATTGTCCGGATCGAACCATTCGGGCTTGAAGGCGATCCGCTTCTTGTGCTTCATGGCGAGGTTCGAGGTCAGGGCCATGATGGCGTCAGCCATTGCGACGGTGCCGTTGCAGCGGAGGCCGCCATCCTTTGGCGGAGCGTTGATGTTGTTACGGATGCAATGGCAGAAGTGCTCCATCTCTTCGGTGTAGCCGCGGCTGATCTTCTCGACGGTTGCTCCGGCTGCTGCGGCGCTCGCGGTTGGGGCCAGGCTCGCGCTTGCCGAAAGCACTGGGCCGCTGTCGTTGCCGTTGATGACGTACAGTCGCTGCTCAAGGCCGCCACCGCCCGTCTCCGGGCTGGCCTCTTTGTAGAGCATCGCTTGTTGCTCGGTCTGCACGATCAGCGTGCCTCGGCTGCCCATGACTTGCTCGCCGTACGGTTCGAGGCGATTAGTACTCAGCGATGAGTAGGTCACGATCGCAACGTCATCCGGGTTGTCCTTGGCATCGTAGTGCGGGCCGGGGAACTCGAAGGTGACGTAGACGTGATCGTCAATCTCACGTTTATCTTCCTGCTTGTCCTTCGAGCCGACATTCTTCACGCCGTAAAAATTCTTGCCGCCGTACCCGCTGCAAGCGATCGGCTTGACCTTGCCGAGGAAGATGCTGCTGGCGTCAAGCTGATGGCTGCCAAGCTCCGCCATCAAGCCGCCGCCGGTCGCGTTATAGACTCGCCAGTTGACGAGATGCTCGACGTCATCGAAGCCGAAGCTCTTCAGATACTCGGTTTTGTCCTTAAGCGCTGCGAGGTCTTTCGGATCGATCTTCTTGTTCCAGGAATCGCGGCCCGGAAAACTGTTGTTGCGATGCCACTGAGCTCGAATGTGCTTGATGTCACCGAGCAGTCCCTGCTGAATGACGCTGTAGGCATTTGCATACAACACGCTGTAGTGCCGCTGATGCCCGACCGCCAACAGCTTGCCGGTCTCATTCGAGGCTTTGATCATGTCCTTGCAAAAGCCGACAGTCTTGGCCATCAACTTCTCGCAGAGGACGTGCTTGCCCGCCCGCATCGCTTCGATGGCCAGCGTATGGTGCGAGATCAACGGCGTCGCGATGACGACCGCTTCGATCTTCGGATCAGCCAGCAGAGCTTTGTAGTCGTCATAACGTTTGATCTTCATCGCCGTCGATTCGCCGAGCTTCTTGATGAGTCCGACTCGATCGTCGTTCCCGTCCCCATGCAGCGCGCGAATTAAATTCGTGGGCCGGATGTCGGCAACCGCGACGATCTCCATGTACTCCGGCGGATGCTGAGTCAACAATACCGAACCTTCGTCGCCAGTCCCGATAAACCCAACGCGGACACGTTCCCCCTTCAGCTTTTCGTAGCCGAAGTACGCCGCGCCGAGTCCCGTGCCCGCCGCGCCCAGTCCGGTCAACAACTCGCGCCGGGTGAACCCGACCGCCTCGTTGAAATTGTCCTTACCCATCTGCTTTTGTTCTGGCGTGAGTTGCATGATTTTGTCCCTTGTCGTTGGTCCGTTGTCCGTGTCGAGCATTTTTGCGACGAGTGTTGTCGTGTCAAAGTGTTTTTTTGCGTTTTCCGTCAGGCCGTCGGGTTGGAAGTCGAACTAGTCGTAATTCCGCAGCACGATTTCTTCCGGCAGCGGAACTTCGCCACAATTCGATCGAGGCCGAACCATTGGCCGGTCGGGAGGGCGGCAATCGCCAAAAGCGCCATAATCTCGATGAAGTTCTTATTGACAATCAAACTGTGCTCCGGGCCGGGGGCATCGGGGACTCCGGGCCACGGGGGCATGGCGAGGTAGAACATAGTCAGCATGACCGCGCCGCCGATCGCGGCGAAGCGGGTCCCCAAACCGATCAGCAGCAGCACGCCGAAAACGGTCAGCCCCCAGATCGTCTGTTTGTTGATGCGGTCCATCGGCGACGCCGGCAGTCGCACAGGGCCGTGAACGAGTTGTTCAGCGGTGAGCAGCTTTTGTCCCGCAACTTTGAGTTCCGCGTCGAGCGCCTTCACCGGGCCGATCAATTTTCCTCGGAGCTGTTGCAGTTCGTACCATTGCTTTTGCAGGTGCTCCTGCGGGAATTGCATGGCCGATTGCTGCTTGGCTTTGGCGAGGTTGGCTTCGTACTCGGCGATCTTTTCCTGATAGACCTTCACGTCCCGCGGCGGGTCGTTGAACAGAGCAAACGTCCGCTCGGTCACGGACGGGTCAGTTGCCGCGTTGTTGCCGATGATCGCTACGGCCAGACGATCCTTGAGACTCATCGTCTTCGGATCAGTCGCGCGGTTGTACAACGCCACCACGGCGTCGCGGTACGCTTTGACCGAGTTCTGCTTCGCCTCCGGCGCCGATTCGTCGATCTTCGCCAGGGCGAGCAGTGCCTCACGCTCCTTCGCAAGCATTCGCCAGTTGCCGGGACAAATCAACCGCTTGGCTTTGGCATCGAACGAGATCACTTTGCTGACGTCGAACTTCAACTGTTTGGAAAGATTCGCGTCGAAGACGACCCCTTCCGGCAGGGCATCGAGTGGCACACGATAATCCGCCGCACCGTTGAGCATCTTCGACAGGTCCGCTGACTGCTTTTCGTCCAACTGATAGTGAGCCGTGAAGCGGGCCGTCCAGTCATCCCACTTGTCCGCGACCTTCCCCTTGTCGAGCCATTCGAGGTCATTCGGATCGCCGGTCATGTTCCGGAACGTGTTCCGAAACGGCCCCTGAGCGTTCCTGAGGTAACCCTCAGCCGACCACGGTGTCGGTGTGCTGAGCGTGTTGATCTTCCACAACCCCTCGTACAGGAATTGCCAGCCGATCGAGAGACGCAGCAGCACGACGAGGATGATGGAAACGCAGCAGATGTTCTTCGAGTCTGTCATTGGTCATTCCAAAAGATCTGTTCCGGCGAGATTCCCAAGTTCACGGGCTTAAGCCGCTGCCCGCCTGTTGGGGGCGGGATCAAAAGTGCCGAAACGGATCGGTGATTAGAGCAATATCGCTCCGCCAATTCGACTCCGCCGACGAAGAACGCGGTCGAGAGTGCGTCCGCTTCGGCGGCGGTTGGTGCGAGAACCGTCACAGACAGCATGTTCTCCACCGGCCAGCCAGTGCGCGGGTCTATGATATGACCGTATCGTTTTCCCTCGAAGCGAAAATGTTGCACCGCGGTGCCGCTGGTCGCGAGCGCCTGATCACGCAACAAAATCGTGCCGAGCCGTCGCTGAGGCAGCAGAGGATTCCGCAATCCGACCGGCCAACCAGGCAGTCCGTTGTGTCCGCCCTGAGCGATCACGCTGCTGTGTCCGCCTTGGATCAGCCACTCGGTGAGCTCGTGTTCGAGCAGGATCTCTGCTGCGCGATCCAGTGCGTACCCTTTGCCGATGCTGCCGAGATTCAGCTCGACGCCGGGTCGCGAGAATGCGATACAGCCGTCGGCCATCTCGACATGCTGCATCCCCAGCAGCTTGAGTCGTTCCGCCAACTCCGCGTCGGTCGGTAAACGCACTTCCTTCCGGCATTGCCGCCAAAGTGCGATTAACTGTCCCGATGTCGGGTCAAAGCCGCCCTCCGTCTCGAGTGAGATGTCTCTTGCTCGACAGAGCAACCCGAACAGCCGGTCCTCAACTTGGACTGGGCGCGATGCGGCGACTTGGTTGAGTTGCGACAACTCGGTGTTCGGCCGATAGACGCTCAGCTGGTCTTCCAGCAGATGCACGACATCCAATGCTTCGCTCGCCCATCGCAGCGGCTGCCGAGGATCGTCGGGAAGAGCCTCGTTGAGGATCACCGCAAAGTCAGTGGCCATCGCCGCCGTCGCCAACCGAATTGTCGCCCCACTGGTCGGCTCGCGACGCGGTTCGTCCTCGGCACCGAAGAGCGCGTCACCGGTCGCTTGGCCGACAGCAACAATTTCGTCCCGCAGTGCGCGGCCTGCCAGAAAATCACGGCGACTCGGTTCAGGATCGGAATGTCCCATTAGCGTTCGCGCCACAAAATATCGTTGCTGATACCCAATCGCTTCTGAGCTTCGGCAATGTTCGCTCGAAATCGGATCGCGTCAACGGGGTACCCGGCCGTTGGCTTTAAGTTAGGAACGTGATCGGCCCAGAACTGGTTGAAGGCGTGCATCGACAGCTCGCGGACGTACTTGCAGACCAGCGACGCCAGCGCGACGGGAAAGTTCGCTTCCGCTTTCATCTGGAATCGCAACTCGGTCGAGCCGACTCGGTACACGCTCCGCTCTCGCGACTCTCCGACGGCAAAGACCAGGCGATCGTCGAGCACTTCGGCCAGCAAGTCGTCGTATCGATTGCGGCCACCGTGCTTGTCACAGACCACCAGCGTCAGACGTTCGTCATCCGGATTCCAGACAGAACGGAGCAGATTCAAGCTAATCCGCGAGAGCGCGAGGGCTTTGTTGTCGCACTCCCGCACGATGACATTGAACCGCTCCGGTTGCACAATCTCGCTGCGAATCGCTCGGAGTGTGACATTTGCTCGCCGACAGCATTCAAGCCACTGCGTCGCGATGTCGCCAATCAGTGAGGCGTCAATTTCCGTCGGCAGTGCGAGCTCTCGGATCAGCCAGCCTGGCGGATTGCTGACAGCCGATGATCGATAACCCTCCTCCCGACCGGCAGAGTCACCGAATTGACTCACTGAGCGGAGCACCTTGTCAAGTTGTTCCAACGTGCGCGGCGTTTGTCCCAAGAGCCGCAACGCGCTGAGTACCGACTTCTCCAACGCTGCCAGCCCTTTCCCCGGTGAATAGACCTGCTTCGAGTCGGCAATCTGCAACCGCAATGGTTCTTTCGTGGGTGCCTGCGACGCGATGCCAGCCATCGCGGCCCACAGATCGAACTCGCGCGGCGGACCGGGCACTTCCCAAACCGTGACCGTCACCACAAGCGGGCCAAGGTTGGGACCAAATCCCGCTTCATCCATGCCGATCAACAAGCCCATCGTTCCGCGCCTCGCTGTTCGGAGGCAGGCCTGATTTGCCCAACTCCGTCGTTCGGAGCATGACCGATGGCGGGCGATTTGAGAATTGTCAGCGGGTTTCGACGTGTGCCGATTGGGCCACATCGCTGCGATGCAACAACTGTCGCACATGCTGCGCGACGGCTTTCGCAACCAGGAGGTTGCCGGCACGGTCGACGTGGATTACGTCGCCCGGCAGGAAGCGGTTTGCCCCCCAGCGGCCAAACCGTTGGAAGGGGGGAACGAGGTCGACGGTCGTGACGCTCGTCTCGTCAGCCACTTGCCGAGTCACCGCCTGATACGGCAGACGCCACGTCGGTTGATTCAGCAACTGCCGTTGATCGGGCCAGACGATGAGCACGACTTCGCTGTTGTGTGCGCGGCACATCGCGATCATTGCTCGCAGGTTTTCGGCGAAGTCGTCAAGGCTGACTCGCGGAGTCCAATTCAGGTTCGGGTCGAAGTAATTCAAGGTCGCCTGCTCGGCCCAGCGGGATTCGTCGCGAGCAGCCTGCTGGTGTGTCGTTTGCATCCGGCAGGAACGAAGCCAAGAAAACGCTCGGCTATGATTCATCCAGTCGGTTGTGGGAGATGCCGAGCGGACTGCGTGATCCTTGTCCGTGCAATCGTCCCAGCGCCAGCCGTCGTTATTGCCGAAGGTGATGACGGTCAGATGCGGCCGCCATTTCTCCAAATCCGCCGCGAGCCGTTGTCGGCCTTGAAAGCTGGTGTGGCCCGGTATGCCGGCGTTGAGAACTTCCACCGCGCTGGGCTGCTCGCTGTCCAACAACACTTGCAACTGATTCGGCCAGGCGTCGTTGAAGTCGACTCCGAAGGCAAAGGTCGTGCTGTCGCCGAAGCACAACACCCGAGCCCTTTGGCTCGCGTCCGTTACCGAGACTTCGCGGCTGCGCAGTCCGTGGCTGTTGGACATCACGCCGCCCCACGTTTGACCACGGTCAAACGGTGCGACGGCGTTCGGCTTCAACCGCCAGAAGCAGTCGCGATCCGGTTGGAAAATGCTCTGCCCCGGTTCGTTGCCGAGAAACACGATGATCTGCTCGATCTGCTCGAAGCGTTTTGCGAGCATCGCATCAGAGACGAAGCATCGAGCCGTCAGTTCTGCCAGCGTCAGCAGCACGAGCAACGGTACGACCGCAAACGCAGCACGCTTGCCAAGCGAGATCCGGCGGCTGCCGACCATCGAGTTTGAAGCATCCATGCACAACTCCTGGTGGCAGTGTAGCGCCCTGTCACTGGCGGACCAACGGCAGTTCTTTGAAGTACGGGGCGCCTGCCCCGCTTTGGATTTTTGGCCCAGGACGCTTAACACAGGGGCTGACACCCCGCACTCCAAAGTGGCGCATCGGTTTCGAGTTTGCCTCCCGTCCTTCATAATGCCGCGCCGCGAGCGGACGATGACTCGCGATTCCTCATTTAAAAAAGGTTCACGCATGCGCTGCTGGCTTGGCTGTCTTTGGGAGCCGAACCGTATTGTCTCCACCATCGCGTTGTTTACCGCAATTGGCGTGTGGACGTGCGGCCTGACAACGTTCGCTCAAGAGCCTAAGAAACAACTGATCCCACACGCTCAGGACAAACCGCCCAACGAGCCGCGCGATCCGCAGACGGCGGCCAAGATGATGACCGTGCCGGAAGGGTTCTCGGTTGAGGTCGTCGCCGCCGAGCCGGACATCGTCAATCCGGTCGCGATGACGATCGACGAACGCGGGCGGTTCTGGATCACCGAGTCGCTCGAATACCCGCGTCGCGATGCCGGGCCGGGGAAGGATCGGGTGAAGATCCTTGAGGACACCGACGGCGACGGGAAGTGCGACAAGTTCACAGTCTTTCTCGACGGGCTGAACATTCCCAGCGGCGTGGCGGTCGGTCACGGCGGAGCCTGGATCGCGAACTCGCCGGACATCTTGTTTGTGCCCGATGCCGATCGCGACGGTGTCCCTGATGGGCCGGCTCAAGTCGTCGTCACGGGCTTTGGACGAACCGACACGCACGAGTTGCCGAACTCGCTGACTTGGGGGCCGGATGGCTGGCTGTATGGGCTCAATGGGGTCTTCAATCACAGTCATGTGAAGTACCCGAAAGAGAACCCGAACTTCAAAAAAGATCACAAAGGCTGGCCGCTGACCTGCGCGATGTTCCGCATTCATCCACGCACGCGTGAGTTCCAGGTCTTCGCCGAGGGGACCAGCAATCCGTGGGGGATCGCGTTCAACGATGAAGGAGAGGCGTTCGTCTCGGCGTGCGTGATCGATCATTTGTGGCACATCGTCGAGACCGGCTACTACCACCGGCAGGGAGGTCCGTATCCGCCGTTCACTTGGAAGATCGACAGCATCGTCAAGCACAAGCATCAGAAGGCGGCCTACTGCGGCATTCATTACTTCGACAGCGACGCCTACCCGGAGCAGTACCGAGGCAAGCTCTACATGGGGAACATCCACGGCGGCTGCATCAACGTGGACAAGTTGCAGCGCGACGGCTCGACGTACTTCGCGACCGGCGAACCCGATTTTCTAACGGCCAACGATGCCTGGTTCATGCCGGTGGTGCAGAAGACCGGCCCGGACGGCTGCCTCTACATTTTGGATTGGTACGACCGCTACCACTGCTACCAAGACGCCAACCGCGACCCCGCCGGCATCGACCGCCTCAAGGGAAGGCTCTATCGAGTCCGGTACAAGGACTCGCCGCGCACGCCGAAAGATTTGGACCTCACGAAAGAGACCGACGAGCAACTCATCGAACGTCTCGGAGCCAACAACGACTTCATCCGCTGGACGGCCACGCG
>VGZH01000118.1 GCA_016872645.1 Planctomycetota bacterium
CGGCGGCCGAGGCGGCGACCTGAGCTGCGTACTGCTCCCCGAACTCGTGCTCATCACCTCCGGCGACGACCCACCGCAACCGCTCGTCGAACCGGAAGAGGATCGCCCGTGGTGGAAGTTCTGGTGACAGCGTCGCATGTTCGCGCGACATTCGTGTTCCTCATCAATGGGGAAATGATGGTCCATCGCGCGACAACTCACGGTCCTGGTGCGAGTGATCGGCGGACTTGGCTCAAGGCCGGTGGCTTGAGCTTGAGTGCACTGTCGACGGTGGAGTGCTCACCGAAACCTGATTCAGGCGTTATGAGAGTCCGGTTCGCCGAGTAGCGGCGAAGGAGGACTCAGCATGGCACGACGAACCAGAGAGCGTGGGAAGCGTCATTCGCCGGAGCAGATTGTTCAGAAGCTGCGCGAGGCGGATGCGATGTTGTCGGCGGGGTGTTGCAGCAGCTTGGAATCAGCGAGCCGGCGCATCATCGCTGGCGGAATCAATACGGCAAGATAAAAACGCAAAGCCCATCTCCCCTACACCGCCGAACCTGCCGACACGCCGTATTGACCGTCCGTAGATGTTCTGTTCGGAACGCTGGCATCGCATCGGAAGAATCCCGGAGTTGCCGTGTTGCTGACCGGCATAGGCCGCGACGGTGCGATGGGTTTATTGACCCTCAAAGAAAAGGGTTGGCACACGATCGCTCAGGGCGAGAAGACCCGTGTGGTCTACGGAATGCCCACCACCGCTGAAAAAAGGGCGGCGATGCGAATCCTCCCGCTCCACGAGACCGGCGAATCGGTCGCTGGCAGCATCCGAAAGCCGAACGTGTCGTATCCCAGGCTCTTGTGGCCCGGATGATTACCGCGAGTGCCAGAAATCGACCGAACCGCAAGGGGTCGGACGATCGACGACCCCTTGTGTTGACTGGAGAGTTCGTTCGCGAATCGGCATCATGCTCCCGCCTTTTTGACCCTACCCGCAGGAGCCGTTCATGTCCGATGCCATTACCAGTGTGCTGCAAGAGACCCGCAAATTTCCGCCGCCGAGCGACTTCACCGCGCAAGCGAATATCAGCAGCGAAGAGCAGTACCAGCAGATGTGGACGCGAGCCAAAGAAGACCCCGCCGGTTTTTGGGGAGACATGGCGGAAAATCTCGACTGGTTCAAGAAGTGGGATAAGGTGCTCGACGGAGCCATGCCGAACACGAAGTGGTTTGTCGGCGGAAAGATCAATCTGTCCTATAACTGCCTCGACAGGCATCTGCTTGGCCCGGACAAGAACAAAGCGGCGATCATCTGGGAAGGTGAGCCAGGTGACACGCGCGTCTTGCGTTACCAAGATCTGCACCGTGAGGTCTGCAAGTTTGCGAACGTCCTGAAGAAGCTTGGCGTGCAGACCGGCGACCGGGTGACGTTGTACATGCCAATGATCCCGGAACTGGCGATCGCAATGCTGGCGTGCACTCGGATCGGCGCGATCCACTCGATCATCTTTGGCGGCTTCAGCGCGGAAGCGGTGTCTGACCGCAACAACGACGCTCAAGCGAAGGTCATCGTCACGGCCGATGCCGGGTGGCGACGTGGCAAAGAAGTGTTCCTCAAACAAGCGGTCGATGCTTCGCTGGATAAATCGCCGTCCGTGCAGAAGGTCGTTGTCGTCCGTCGTACCGGTTCGCCGGTCGAGATGGTCCCCGATCGGGACTACTGGTGGCACGACTTGATGAAGCACGTCTCCGCCGAATGCGATCCGGTGGAACTGGATGCCGAGCATCCGCTGTTCATCCTCTACACGTCCGGCAGCACCGGCAAACCGAAGGGAGTGCTGCACACGACCGGCGGATACTTGCTCGGCGCAACGATGACCTCGAAGTGGGTCTTCGATCTCAAAGCCGACGACACTTATTGGTGTACCGCCGACATCGGCTGGGTTACGGGGCACAGCTACGTCGTCTACGGCCCGTTGTCGAACGGCGCGACAACGGTCATGTACGAAGGCGCTCCGAACTGGCCGGACGAAGGTCGCTTCTGGGAGCTGATCGAAAAGTACCGCGTGTCGATCTTCTACACTGCTCCAACCGCGATCCGCGCATTCGTGAAATGGGGCGACGATTGGCCGAACCGCCACGACCTGTCGAGCCTCCGTCTGCTTGGTACCGTGGGCGAGCCGATCAATCCCGAAGCCTGGATGTGGTACCACAAGATCATCGGCCAGGAGCGTTGCCCGATTGTCGATACGTGGTGGCAGACAGAAACCGGCGGAATCATGATCAGTCCGCTGCCCGGCATCACTCCAACCAAGCCCGGCAGTTGCACTCGGCCGCTGCCCGGCGTCGTGCCCGACATCGTCACGAAGGACGGTCAAACGGTCCCCGGCACGAATGGCGGCTTGCTCGTGATGAAGCAACCGTGGCCGAGCATGTTGAGAACGCTGTACGGCGATCACGACCGCTTCGTGAAGACGTACTTCAGTGAGATTCCCGGCTGCTACTTCGCAGGGGACGGAGCCCGCCGCGATGAAGACGGCTATTACTGGGTCATGGGTCGTGTCGATGACGTGCTCAACGTCGCCGGCCATCGCCTGAGCACGATGGAAGTAGAAAGCGCGCTTGTCTCACATCCGCGCGTTGCCGAGGCAGCTGTCGTAGGCTTCCCGCACGATCTCAAGGGAGAAGGAATCTGCTGCTTCGTCTCGCTCAAGGGTTTGGACGGAGACGATGCCTTGAAGAAGGAATTGACCGCTCACGTCCGCAAGCAAATCGGAGCATTGGCAACTCCGGATCAAATCCGCTTCGCCGCCGCGCTGCCCAAGACTCGCAGCGGAAAAATCATGCGCCGCCTGCTGCGCGATATCGCCGCCGGCCGCGAGAAAACCCAGGACACGACCACTCTGGAAGACTACAACGTGCTGGCCAAGTTGCGCGAGTCGGACGAGTAATTCGGCATTCACCCGAGTCCTCCAGACCACAAAAGCCTGGACTATCGGATTCGGCATGTTTGACCCGCACGCGACCAAACCTCTTTTACGGCGACGCCGCTGCGTTGCTGGTCGCGGAGTTGACCTGCCAAGCTGAGAATGCGTTCGACCGCTTCTTCGTGTGGCACTCCGGCCGAGTGGATGTTGGAAATCAAATTCCGTCGCGCGTCGGTGTCACCGGACCGAGGGCGATAGGCCAAGTAGGCCGACAAGCTCTCGGCGGTGGCGAGTCCCGGCCGTTCGCCAATCAACAACACGACCACCTGCGGATCGAGGTGCTCACCGATGTCGTTGAGGACTCCAACTCGGCAGTGCCGGACGACAAACGGTTGACCCACCTGCCAGCCGTGATTCACGGCTGTGTCGAGCAGCAATGGCAGCAGCATCGGCACTTGTGCGGCCACGGCGGTTGCCGAGAGTCCGTCGCCAATGACGACCTGCATACCCGCACCGCGCGGGCAGCGTTTCCAGAGCAAATCCTTCGCATCCACGTTCAGGCGTCGGCCACAGTCAGGCCGGGACAGATGCTCCGCCTTCGACATTGCCGCGGTTGAAACTTCGAACAATCCGAACATCCGCACGAAATCCGCTCCCAGATCTTGAATCAGATTCAGTTCGGCATGCACGGCATCGACGGCGGCCGCATGATCGCGACGCAATTCCAGTGCAGTGCTGGTGCGATACGACACACCGGCCCGGCCAACCCACACTCGAGCCGGAGTGTGCGTTTCCGAGTTGATGATTTCGTCGGGCGAGACGACCTCCCGTTTCTGAATTGCCTTCGAGTTCATGTTGGCCCACGATAATCGGCGGTCCTCATGAAGTGAAATCGCGCACGAACTCGTGACAGCCCTATGAACCGACCCGCTGAGATTTCCGCCGTTGCGACTGAAGGCCGCGAGCCACTACCCTCCGCCGCGATTTCCCTGCGGAAATGGCCTGACATTTTGGGCGGGTGGGGCCTGCCAGACTTTTGTGGAAGGACTGTGGATCGTGCTGCGGACTCATACGTGTGGCGAGCTTCGGATCGGCGATGTTGGCAAAATAGTCACGGTCAGTGGCTGGGTGGATTCGAGACGGGATCACGGCGGTTTGATTTTTATCGACTTGCGGGATCGGTACGGCATCACTCAGATCGTCATCGAGCCGGATCAGTCGGCAGCGTTTGAGGTCGCTCAGACATTGCGATCCGAATTCGTCATCGGAGCCACCGGCAAGGTCTCGCCGCGCGGCGAGGGACTGGAAAACCTGAAACACGCGACCGGTCAGATTGAAGTCGAAGCGACCAAGATCGAACTCTTCAACAAGTCGAAAGTCCCGCCGTTCGAGCCGGGTTCGCAGACTTTGCCGAACGAAGAGCTGCGGCTGAAATACCGCTACATCGACCTGCGTCGGCCGCAGCTTCAGAAGGCGATGGTTCTGCGCCACAAGCTGACCAAGGCGGTACGTGACTACTTTGATCAGCACGGGTTCCTCGAAATCGAAACGCCGATGCTCGGCAAGAGTACGCCGGAAGGGGCTCGCGATTACCTCGTCCCCAGCCGTGTTCACCCGGGACAGTTTTATGCGTTGCCGCAGTCGCCTCAACTTTACAAGCAGCTGCTGATGATGGCCGGCTATGACCGCTACATGCAGATTGCTCGCTGCTTCCGCGACGAAGACCTGCGAGCCGACCGGCAGCCGGAGTTCACGCAGATCGACGTCGAGATGGCGTTCGTCGAGCAGGAAGACATTTTGTCGACGATCGACGGATTGATGGCGCATCTCTTCAAGGAGATTCGCGGCGAGGAACTGCCGTTGCCGCTGACTCGGCTGACGCATCGCGAGGCGTTGGAACGATTCGGCAACGACAAGCCTGACCTGCGTTTCGGCATGGAACTGCAAGACCTCGGCGAGATCGCGAATGAATCGACCTTCCGGGTCTTCAAAGAGACGCTCGCCGACGGTGGCCGAGTCCGCGGACTGTGTGCAAAAGCCGCAGCCGACAAGTACAGCCGCAAAGGGATCGACGAACTGACCGAGTTTGTCAAAATCTACGGCGCGAAAGGATTGGCCTTCTTCAAAATGAAGGACGGCAAACTCGAATCATCGATCACGAGGTTCTTCACCGATGAGCAACTGCAGGCGATCATCGCCAAGTTCGGGGCTGAGAACGGCGACTTGATTCTGTGCGTCGCCGACAGCAACAAGGTCACCTCCGCCGCGCTGGCCGCACTACGAAATCGGCTCGGAAAAGAACTGAACCTCTACGATCCGACGGCAATGAAAGTGGCTTGGGTTCTCGACTTTCCGCTGTTCGGTTGGAATGAAGAGGAGCAGAAGTGGGATGCCGAGCATCATCCGTTTTGCCACCCCGTCAAAGAAGACTTGCCGTATCTCAAGACCGATCCCGGTCGCGTGCGAGCGCAGTCATACGACCTTGTCTGCAATGGCTACGAAGCGGCCAGCGGCAGCGTTCGTATTCATTCCCCCGATGTACAGCAGCAAGTCTTCGACTTCATCGGCGTCACACCGGAGGTCGCTCAAGAACGATTCGGTTTTCTGCTGGAAGCGCTCGCTCACGGAGCGCCGCCGCACGCCGGCATCGCGTTGGGTCTGGACCGTTGGGTGATGATGTTTTTGGGGAACGATAACATTCGCGAAGTCATCGCGTTCCCGAAGACTCAAAAAGCTGCCGACCAAATGACCGGTGCTCCGTCGGACGTGGATGCCAAACAGCTTCGCGACCTGCACATCAAGACGGACACGCCGCAGCCGTAGAGAATGCGACCGTTCGACAACACAGCAGCGCGCCGGCGAGTGGTCCACATAGCCATCACTCGCTGGCGCGTCGTGCTGATTTTTGATCCGCTCACACTCAGTCCGAGTTCACTTCGCCTTGGCGAAGGTGAAGATCTGGCCGAAGGGCGTGGTGAAATAGACCTCGCCCGCTTCGACTCGCTGGCGCGTCGTGTTGATTTTTGATCCGCTCACACTCAGTCCGAGTTCACTTCGCCTTGGCGAAGGTGAAGATCTGGCCGAAGGGCGTGGTGAAATAGACCTCGCCCGCTTCGTCTTCGCCGTAGGTCATCACCGGCAAATTGTCCCCTTGCAGGAGATAATTCGCAGCGACCTTCCTGGCCTTCTCATCGTACTTCAAGGCCCACAGCTTGCCGCTGACGAAGTCGCCGTAGAGGTAGCAGCCTTCCAACTCGGGAACTTTCTTGCCGCGATAGACGACTCCGCCGGTGATCGACTTGCCGATGGTGTGGTGGTATTCCCAAATCGGTTCGATGAGTTCCGGTTTCGCGTCGGAGCCCTCTTTGAACTTGTGCATCCCTTCGCGCAGGTTCCAGCCGTAGTTGCCACCCTTGGTGATGAGGTTGATCTCTTCCCAGAAATCTTGTCCGACGTCGGCTTGCCAGAGCGTGCCCGTCTTGCGATCGAAGCTCATGCGCCAGGTATTGCGAATCCCCATCGCGAAGGCCTCGGTCGCGGCACCGGCCTGACCGACCCAGGGGTTGTCCTTCGGGACGGCGTACTTTTTGCCTTCGTCTTTGTGATCGACGTCGATGCGAAGAATCTTGCCGAGCATCGTCTTCGGATTCTGGGCGTTCTTGTGAGGATCGTTCCCCGCGCCTCCATCGCCGAGTCCGATGTAGAGGTATCCATCCGGGCCGAAGCAAATCGTGCCGCCGTTGTGATTCCAGTATGGCTGCGGGATGCGAAGGATCTGCTCTTCGGATGCCGGGTCGGCCTTGTTTGGATCGTCCTTGGAAACCTTGAACCGCGAGATGACTGAGATGTGTGGCACCTCGGTGTAGTACAGGAAGAATTCACCGTTCGATTTGAACTTCGGATGGAACGCGATCCCCAGCACTCCTTCCTCAAATTCCTCGTTCTTGTAAATCGTCTTCTTTTCCCAATCCATGAACAGATCGGGCTCTTCAACGTCCGGCTTGTTCGGGAACACGAAAATCTTGCCTTGTTGTTGCGCGACAAAGATGCGATTCGAGCCGTCACCCGCATTTGTCAGCAACACTGGCCGCGAGAACTTGAGTTCCGGGAAGGCGCGTACCGCTTTGATGTCCAGCGGAGAATCCGGCATCGGTTGCGGCGGGTCCGCAGCCCGTAAAGCATCGGTCAACGAAAACACGAAACCCACGACGATCGACAGGCCGACAACGCGATGCAAGAACATGGCAACTCCGTGAAATGGAAATTAAGCGACAGAAAACCACAAAAACATCAAGGCACTAAGAAACCACCAACCACAGGCCAGCACGATGCCTTCTTTGCGCCTTTGTGGTGAAACCAAATCTAATCGCGCAGTTTGAATTCTTTCTCTGGTTCAAGATTGAGCTGTTTGCGTTCGGCCTCGTTGGGAACTCGCAGCGGGCGGACGACGCGGAAGCCGACTTGCAGGGCATCGGTGAAGTACCAGATGCTCTTGGGAATCTGTGGGTCTTGCTGCTTCCAATCAGGGGTCGAGGCGATGCGAGCGGCGCTCCGCAGTTGTTCCGGGTCATCGTCCCATGAACCACCTCGAGCCACTGTCGGGTACAGCTTCGTGACCACAAGCAGCGGGCTGGCCCCCATCCCTTGCTTGAGGATGTTTGCGTACCGATTCTCGTCGTACTGATCGAGACACAATTCCGATACGTTGCCGTGGATATCATGCAAGCCCCACGGATTCGGCTTTTTCTTGCCGATCGGGTGGTACTTCTCGTCGCTGTTGCCGAAATGCCAGGCGTATTCGTCAAGCTTCGCGGGATCGTCGCCGAAGAAGTAGGCGGTCTTGGTTCCGGCTCGGCAGGCGTATTCCCATTCCGCTTCGGTCGGCAGACGGTAGTACTGGCCGGTCTTCTCGCTGAGCCACGCGCAGTACGTTTTCGCCGCGTGCTGCGTCATGCAGATTGCAGGATAGCCGTCGTGCCCCATGCCGAAGGTCATATCGGTGTACGGCTTGGTCGGCCGAGTCACCGCGTCCGCCTTTGGATCGAGCGCCGTTGGCGTGAGATTCAACGTCTTGCGGCGCTGGATGTCGAGATTAAAGCTCCAGATGTCGTACTCGTTCCAGGTGACTTCGTACTTGCCCATCCAGAATGGCTCGATCTTAACCTTCACCTGCGGACCTTCGTCGGGATTGCGTTTCGCTTCCGAGTCAGGGCTGCCCAAGAGGAACTCACCGCCGGGGATCGGGACCATCTCGAAGGAGACTTCAGTACCAGGAATCGTCTGCTTGTAAAGCTTCATTTCCTTTTCGGACTTGGCCTCAGCTGCGAGATTTTTCTCCTCTGCGAAACTAAGTGAACCAAAACTCGTTGCGATGATTGTCGCCGCGCCCCACAAAGTCGCGCGGCCATCTTGCACAAGCCATCGCCACGCTCTTAGTCTGCCACCCATGAAAGTCTCTCCGATATTTCTGATGCTGTTGTGGCTCACGGCCCCTTGCCAGGCCGAGCCGCCAGCCAGCCAACTACGTCGCTTTGAATTCCAACGCACGCTGATGGGCGTTCCGTTCGCGGCGGCATTCTACGCCCCTGACGAAGGCTCAGCAAACAAGGCCATCGCAGCCGTTTGGGCTCGCATCGAACACCTTAATTGGATGATGAGCGATTTCGACTCGAACAGCGAACTGATGCGACTCTGCCGAGACTCCGGCCCCGGCAAACCGATCGCCGTCTCGTCAGAGCTGTTTCGAGTGCTCAGCAAATCCGTCGAAGTTTCCGCACTCTCTGACGGGGCCTTTGATGTCTCCGTTGGCCCGCTGATCAAACTCTGGCGGCGGGCTCGCCGACAAAAGGAATTGCCTGATCCAAAGCTCCTGCAAGAAGCTCGCGAATTGGTCGGCTTTCGGCACATGCGGCTGCATTGCGATGCTTGCTCCGTTGAACTGCTCAAATCCGGCATGAGGCTCGATCTCGGCGGCATCGCGGTCGGCTACGCGGCCGACGAGGCGGTTCGCGTCCTGAAACAACACGGTATCACTCGCGCCATGATCGATGGCAGCGGAGACATTGTCGTCAGCGACCCGCCACCCGGATCGACTGGCTGGCACATCGGTATCGCGTCTCTGCGCGAACCGGATGCGGCTCCAACTCAATTCGTGACATTAGCCAATTGCTCGATCTCGACCTCCGGCGACGCGTATCAGTTCGTAGAAGTCGGTGGCCGAAGGTACTCGCACATCGTCGATCCCAAAACGGGGCTCGGTTTGACCGAGCGTTGCGGCGTCACCGTGATCGCGCCGGATGGAATCACCGCCGATGCACTGGCCACGGCCGTCAGCGTGCTCGGTCCCGAGCGCGGTTTGAAATTGATCGAATTGCAAACGGATGTCGCGGGGTTGATCGTGACACTCGAGGTGGGACGACAGGTCACTCGGCATTCGTCACGCTGGCACACACTGACCCGAAGCGCCTGCGAGGGCGGGAGCCCGCAGTGACTTCATCCGGGATTCTGAAGTCTGTGAAGCGTTTTCCCTCGCGGACACTTCAGGTTTCTGTGATCGACCCGTCGAGCGGACCAAGCTCATGACACGAAGGAATTGTTTTCCATGACTTCGCCAAATCCGCTGAAGAAGAAACTCGCCGCGAGAAAACTGACTTCCGGTCTGTGGATCACGCTGGAATCGCCGACGATCACCGAGATCGCCGTGACGCTCGGACTCGACTTCGTCGTGATCGACGCCGAGCACGGGCATCTCGATTTCAAGGAACTTTTGGAACACATCCGAGCGACTCGGAACTCGGACACCGTGCCGCTGGTCCGCATTCAGGAGATCGAGCAAGGTCTCATCAAACGTGTGCTCGATCTGGGAGCCGGTGGCATTCTGGTTCCGCAGATTCATTCGGCGGACGAGGTGCAGCGCGCGGTCCGTTTCGCCAAATATCCGCCGTGGGGTCAGCGCGGCGTCGGTGGCGAGCGAGCCACGCACTGGGGCATGGGACTGAAGTCCGACACGATGATCGCGAACTCCGAAACGTTGGTGATCCCGTTGATGGAAAACGTCTCGGCTGGCAAGAGCATCGAACAGATTTGCGACGTCCCCGGTGTGGATGCGATTCAATTCGGCCCCGCCGATTACTCGGCCAGTGCGGGATCGCTCGGCGATTGGGAAGGTCCGGGGGTCGCCGCGCAATTGCTCCACATCAAAGACCGCATCCGCGCTCGCGGTATACCCTGCGGCATGCTGTGCCGAGACTCGACAGAATTACTCAAACGCCGCGATCAAGGATTTCAAATGCTTGGCTTGAATTCTGACACGGGCTTGCTGATCCGCGGTCTACAGCACGCGCTGAAAACGCTCACCCTCCCTCGTGAACCGCTTCCTGAGCCATCCACGCCACGCCGAGATTCATCACGAGACCGTGCTGCTCACCGTCTAAAAACGGACCGGCGCTCAAAACGCTAAGATTGGTCAATGCTCTCGAAGTCTCGGACGATTCGGAGTCCTTTGATCGACCCAATTTCAACGCACTTTTCAGGAGCCGTCTCATGACTTCACGACTCAATCGACGCGACCTCATCAAGACCGCCGTCGGCACGATGGCCGTCGGAAGCGTTGCCCTTGGGTCAACGCCAAGCGTCGCTGCCGATCGGCCCGTCGAACCGGACTTTAAGATTCGCAACGGTCGCATTCGGCAATCGGTGATGGGCTGGTGCTTCAATCCGATGCCCGCTGAAGAATTGGCCCGACACTGCCGCGAGATCGGATTGGAGGCCATCGAAGGGATCGGCGCGGAGCACTATCCCGCCGTGCGAAAGCTCGGTCTGAAGATTTCGCTGGTCAGCAGTCACGGGTTCGCTCGCGGCCCGTTCAACCGCGACAACCACGAGTTCTGCCTGACGAAACTCCGAGCCAGCATCGACCTGGCCGTCGAGCATCAATGCGAGAACGTCATCACGTTCACCGGCATGCGCGAGAAAGGCATCTCCGACGAACAAGGAGCGAAGAACTGCATCGAGTGTTGGAAGCAGGTCATCACCTACGCCGAGGAAAAGAAGATCAACCTCTGCCTGGAGCATCTCAACTCGCGTGACAGCAGCCATCCGATGAAAGGTCATCCCGGCTACTTCGGCGACGACGTGGACTTCTGCGTCGAGCTGATTCGCCGAGTGGACTCGCCGCGCATGAAGCTGCTGTTCGACATCTACCACGTGCAGATCATGAACGGCGACGTGATCCGCCGCATCGGCCAATACAAAGACGTGATCGCTCACTACCACACCGCCGGCAATCCCGGCCGAGCCGAACTCGACGCCACCCAAGAGATCAACTACCCCGCCGTGATGCAGGCCATCCTCGCCACCGGCTACCGCGGCTTCGTCGCCCAAGAGTTCATCCCCACCTGGCCCGACAAAATCGAAGCCCTCCGCCACGCCGCCAAGGTCTGTGATGTGTGAGGCGTAGCTGTCGCAACAACTCTCAATTTAAGATAAGTACGATCAACACACGCCCCGCTCGCTCAGGTCAATTCATTGCAAACAGGTCCATCGGCACGGTTTTAACGAGGTGGCCTGCGCCATGAACCTCCTGTTGGACTACCTCGGCCGTCTCTCGTGAGACTGTGGCCTCCCCATAATGTTCGCGGGAATGTTTTTCACCAGCACGCGACGACCATCAAGGTTGAAAACTTCTCTGAACAGTTCCGTTTTCACGGCATAAGGTCCGCAGGCATCGCAGTGAAACATGGCTATCTGCGCTTTCGGTTTTCGATTCACTCTTTTAGGGCCCCCCGATAGCCAACACGCTCGCCCAGTTCGTTGATGAACTATCGCGGGGAGGCAGGGTTGTCTTCGCGGATCGGCATCCGGCGCAACACTTGTTCCGAGTGAGCCACGCCGCTGCGGCCAGTGGCGATCGTCTGCTAACGGGATGGTCGTCGCGAAACAACAGGTTGCCACCAAACAAAGCAATCGGAGAGTCATCGTCACATCCCCTCATCAGACCGTGTGTCCGTGGCCGCGCCTTACTACACTCCCGCCGACTTGCTGAGGCGGTTCGCCCTTCGTACCGGCGGCCGAGGCAAACTTAGGGTGGGTCGAGTCATCAAGACCCACCAAAATGCAATTAAGGATCGACGAGACTCATGCTGCAAATCCAACTTCCCGACGGCACCATCAAGGAGTACCCCGAAAACTACACCGCGATTGATATCGCCAAAACGATTGGTGAGCGACTGGCGAACGCGACGCTGGCCGCCGAAGTGAACGGCACGGTCGTCGATGCCACGCGGCCGATTCGCGATCTCGTCGGGGATTCGTCTAGTCAGCCGATTTCTGTGAAGCTCATTACGAACAAAGATACGAAGGCATTGGCCGTTATGCGTCACTCGGCCGCGCACGTCATGGCTCGAGCGATCATGCGGTTGTATCCGGGAGTTGGTCTCGCGTTTGGCCCGACCACCGGGCACGGCTTTTATTACGACTTCGATCTGGCCACGAAGATCAGCGAAGACGACTTCCCGCGCATCGAAGAAGAGATGAAAAAGATCATCGCCGATGCCGAGCCGTTTGAGCGGTTCAGTGCGACGCGCGCTGAGGCTCTGAAGTTGTGCGGTGACCTCAATCAGCAGCTCAAGTGTGAGCACATTGAAACCGGACTTGCTGATCACGGTTCGCTCAGCTTTTATCGGCAGGGCAACTTTCTGGATCTCTGTCGTGGCCCGCACGTTCCCGACGCGGGGAAGATCACGGCAATCAAGTTGGTCTCCGTGGCCGGCTCTTACTGGAAGGGAGACGCGAATAACAAACAGCTTCAGCGGCTATACGGCACCGCTTGGTTGAGCCAGAAAGATCTTGATGAGTACCTCAAGCAAGTCGATGAAGCGAAGAAGCGCGATCACCGAGTGCTCGGCAAGCAGCTAGGGTTGTTCAGCATCTCGCCAGACGTCGGGCAAGGACTGTGCTTGTGGCTGCCGAAGGGTTCGACCATCCGAGCGACGCTGGAAGAATTCATCAAGAAGGAACTGCTGAAGCTGGGCTACACACCAGTCTATTCGCCGCACATCGGCCGCGTCGAAATGTACGAGACCAGCGGACACTTCCCGTATTACCGCGACGCTCAGTTCTCGCCGATCTTCGGACATGATGCGGGCGCGCTCGTCGATTTCTGGATTCGAAAACTCCGCGAGCACAAGGCGGGGACCACCGTCTTCTCGCTCGACGACGAGAAAAAGCTGCTCGAATCGGCCAAGGTCATGGGAGCGGCACTGACCGAATACCCCATCAGCGGCAGCGTCGATGCCAAGATCGACACGCTTCGCATTTGGGAGAAGAACCAAGAGCGATACTTGCTCAAACCGATGAACTGCCCGCACCACGTCCAGATGTACGCGAGCCAGCAGCGCAGCTATCGCGACCTGCCCGTGCGACTGGCCGAATTTGGCACAGTCTATCGCCATGAGAAGACCGGCGAGCTCAACGGCATGTTGCGTGTCCGCGGCCTCACACAGGACGACGCGCACATGTTCTGCACGCCGGATCAAGTCGAAGAGGAGTTCAAGGCAACGCTGAACCTGGTGAAGTTCGTGCTCGGCAGCGTTGGCTTAGAGGACTACCGAGTTCAACTCTCGCTGCGCGATTCGAAGAACAAAGACAAATATGTCGGCAGCGATGAGAACTGGAGTAAAGCGGAGGCAGTGCTACGTAACGTGCTCACCGAGATGGGCTGGTCTTTCTCGGCCGTCGAAGGCGAGGCGGCATTCTATGGACCGAAAACCGATTTTATGGTCCGCGATTGCATCGGCCGCGAGTGGCAGCTTGGCACCGTGCAGCTCGACTTCAATCTGCCCGAACGCTTTAAGCTGGAATACGTCGGCCCGGACAACAAGCCGCATCGCCCCGTGATGATTCACCGGGCCCCTTTCGGTTCGATGGAACGCTTCACCGGCATGTTGATCGAACATTTCGCCGGAGCATTCCCGCTGTGGCTGGCTCCCGAACAAGTCCGCGTTCTGCCGATCAGCGATAAAGTCAATGACTTTGCTCAGTCGGTCGAACGCCGATTCCGCGAAGCCGGCTTCCGCACAACGACCGATTACTCCAGCAACCGAGTCAATGCGAAAGTCCGCGACGCGCAGCTCGCACTGATCCCATACATGCTGGTCGTCGGCGAAAAAGAAGCCGCTACTGACACGGTCACCGTTCGCGATCGGCTCGAAGCCGATAAACAACAGAACCTCTCCGTCATCGAGGCCATCGCTAAACTCCGCGAGGAAGCAGACGCTCGCCGAGTTCGCCAAGTCGTAAAATCCAGTTTCCGCTCGTTTGAATCAGCCGGTGAAGAGGCGAACGAATACTGAACGCAGATGCGATCGCTTTAACCCGCATTTCTCACCACTCAAAATAAACAGGACGGCTCGTAAGTACATGTAGTGTTGATCAACCCTTCCCAGTTGAAGACAGTTGAAAATGGCGGCGCGCAGGTTTGTTTGCTGGTGAAAGGTGAAGGTCGGAGCGTTCGCTCCGATCTTCACGAGGTTCATCAGGAGACACAGGAGTGCGTAGCGATCTGGAATTTTTGAAGGAAGTTCGTCGGGAAGTTCTGACGAACGAATTGAGCCAGCGAGCGGCCTGTCGGAAGTATGGGTTGGGCTGACACACGCTGAAGAAGATTTTGGCTTACACGGAACCTCCGGATTATCGACTGCGGCAGCCGCGGAAGAAGCGAAAGCTGGGAGCGTATCTGCCGATCATCGAGCAGATTTTGGAAGCGGATCGGGAGGCTCCGCAGAAGCCGCGTCATACGGTACGGCGGATCTTTGAGCGTCCGCGGGATGAGCACGGTTATTCCGGCGGGCTGACGATGGTGTCGCTGGCGGTTCGGGACCGGCGTCAGTCGCGGAAGGAGGTGTTTCTGTCGTTGTCGCATCCACCGGGAGAAGCTCAGGTGGACTACGGCGAGGCGAAGGTCCAGCTCAATGGCCAAGAGACATCGGTAGCGTTGTTCGTGATGACGCTGCCATATTCGGGGGCGATCTTCGTGCAGGCGTTTCCTCGGGAATGCACGGAGACGTTTCTGGAGGGTCATCGCGGTGCGTTTGAGTTCTTGGGCGGAACGCCCAAGCGGATCAATGCCGACAGCCTGCGGACGATCGTCGAACATCGCAGCGATGACGCTGCCGTATTCGGGGGCGATCTTCGTGCAGGCGTTTCCTCGGAAATGCACGGAGACGTTTCTGGAGGGTCATCGCGGTGCGTTTGAGTTCTTGGGCGGAGCGCCCAAGCGGATCGATGCCGACAGCCTGCGGACGATCGTCGAACATCGCAGCGATCAGCCCATCCCGCTGTTTGCGTTGGACGGATAACCGCATTTGGCTCATGTCCGCGTCGAGACGACCCAGGTCTCGGCCTATCAGGCGTTGCTGATGAAGGTGACGCCATGAACAAGACCGAAACCAAGAGCACCGTGTCGCTCAAGCATCACTCGAAGGCCCTTAAGCTTTCGACCATGCTTGCCGAGTGCGAGAAGATCGTCCAGAAAATCATGCGGCATTCGACCATCACCTTGATAATGGGCCGCTACTCACACATCGGACTCTTGGACCTCAACGCTGCATTGGAATTACTTCCGACCATCGTGCCGCCGGAGTCGCAAACGATGCGTGCGACCGGCATGACGGATCAAGAGGTCGCCGATTCTAGTTGCACAAAAAGTTGCAATGCACCTGCCAAAATCAGCCGTTCTCAACCGATTTCATCTATCATTCCGACCAGTCGCGACGATTTCGGCGATGATTCCAAAACACTAGGATTTCCCAGAGAAAACACGCAAAATCCATTTGATGGGACCGTAGCTCAACGGTTAGAGCAGAGGACTCATAATCCTTTGGTTCTGGGTTCGAATCCCAGCGGTCCCATTTT
>VGZH01000119.1 GCA_016872645.1 Planctomycetota bacterium
GTTGTTCGGCACCTGAAGCCTTTGAAGACAATCACACCGCCCAACAAGTCGGTCAACGCGAGCGGCGGCTCGCACGTTTTCTGTCTTGCATGTCGCTGGCCGCCGCCGCGTTACCCTGGTCGTTGGGCGACTGAGCTTTCGGGGACTTCGGCGTGTCCTACGCGGTGAGTTCTTGGACGAGTCGGCGATCGTCAAGGACGTGCATCGGGCGCTTGTTGTGGTCGGGAATTGTGATCGCCGGATCAATGCCAAGGTGTTGGTATAAATTGGCGAGCACATTGCTCGGCGTGTACGGCTGGCCGAGAGATTGGCCGCCGTGCGAGTCGGTCTCACCGATCACTTGACCCATCTTGAAGCCGCCGCCGGCGATCACTGCCGCGCCGGCTTCGGGCCAGTGATCGCGGCCGTCGCCGCGCGAAATGCGCGGAGCACGTCCGAACTCGCCCCACAGCACGACGGCGACGTCTTGGTCCAGGCCGCGGTCGTGCAGATCAGAGACAAGGGCGTGGAAACCTTGATCGAGTTGCGGCAACTGCACGCGCATCTCACTGAAGTTTTTCTCGTGAGTGTCCCAGTCGCCAACCTTCAGCGTCACCACCGAGACGCCCGCCTCGACCAACCGCCGAGCCATCAGAAAGTTCTCGCAGTACTTGCCGTAACGAGCGTGCGTTTCGGGAGTCTCTCGACCAACGTCGAACGCCTCTCGGACTTGCGGGGAGGTGATCATCTCCAGTGCTCGCTGCGTGTAGCCATCGATCATCGACAGCCCATTGGTTGCATCAACACCACGGTTCAGCGTGTCAAACTCGCGGAGAATTTGGCGTCTGTCACGCAGGCGATCGAGCGAGATCTCCTTCGCGAGGCTCAAGTTCGCGAGCCCTTCGGCCTTCGGAACGAATGGCCGATGCGCGGGGCCGAGGTACGTCGGGCCTTCGTTGTCGTACAACCCCGGCGGCTTGTACATCAGGCTGACGTATGGCGGCAGACCACCCGCATGCGGTCGCTGATGGCTGACGACCGAACCGAACACAGGGCGTTTTCCCCGTTCGCCAAAGCCGGTCAGAATGAAATGCGGCGTGTGATCACCCAGGTCGATCGATTTGATCCCGCGCACGATCGCCAACTTGTCCAGCATCTGTGAGACCTTCGGCAGGTGCTCGCAAACCTGAACGCCGGAAAGATTCGTGGCGATCGGCTGAAATTCGCCGCGAATCTCGGCCGGAGCATTCGGCTTCATGTCGAAGCTGTCGATATGCGACATCGCGCCGCGCAGCCAAATCATGATGACCGACTTGGGACGTCCCGCCATTGAGCCTGCGGCCGCTCGGCTTCGCAGCACATCCGCCAGCGTCAGGCCGCCGAACGCCAAACCGCCGACTCGCAATATTTCGCGGCGAGTAATCCCGTCACACAATCGCGTTCCTTGGCCGGTAATCCTCAGCATGAGTCATTCCTTGGCCTCGAGAAAAGGAATTCACCACGGACGCCGGTTCTGTCGGTCAGAAGTCTATCGGCATTTGTATTCCATGCAAAAGCTCTTTCGCTGGCGAGACGGCTGACCTCCAGTCTTTTACGGTCGCACCGTCAGCGACGTCTTCGGAGTGCGGTAGCCGGAGCGGAAGAACTCCGGTTCATTTGCCACTCGCCACGGCTTGCCGTTGTGCATGTAGAGATGCCGCTGCTCTTCGAAGTTGAACGGCCTCGCGCCGATGCGTCCGAAGACGCTGAGCTGATTGCCGGACTCGTCAACGGCTCGATCACGATCAACGCCCTCGGCGACGCACAGGGCATGGCCATCTTTGGCGAACTTCTTCGTCGCGATCAGCTGCGGAGTCGGACGTGGGCTGAAACCCATGTTGCCCGGCGTTTCAGGACTTGTGAGCTGCACGACTCGCAGGCCGTTGTGACCATCGGCGAGATATGCGAACTCGCTGTTGTACGTGATGCCCAGCTTCACATCGTTCAAGTCGTTGATGCAGCCATCGGCGTTGTAGATTTGATCGACCTTCGGCTGCAGCGGATTCTTGACGTCGACGATCACGAGCCCGTTGTGGCCTCCGGCGACGTAGGCGTAGGTCCTCGCGACGTACACGCCGCGAGCATCATCGAGCGGCAACGCGGCTTTGAGTTCCGGGCCAGCGAGGTTGGTCACGTCGAGGATTTTCAGACCTTCGCAATCCGTCACGAAAGCGTAGCGGAACTGAAACTGCACCGAATTCGGCTGATTGACAAACGGTGCTCCGATAACGGTTTCGATGCGTGGTGTCGTCGGCGCACTGAGATCGACAACCACGATGCCGATATCGGCGCAGATGTAGGCGTACGTCCCCGCAAACGAAATGTGTCGCGCTCCGCAGAGAATGCCGTTCGGATTAAACGTCACGTCGCGCTTCAAGAAGTTGTTCGTCGGATTGCCGTCCAGCAGTGTCCCGGCCCCAACCATGATTAGCCCTTCCTCCGCATCGGCGACGTACAGGAAGCCATAGAGCATGTGGACTGCCGACTCTTGGTTTTCCGGGTCTTGCTTGCGAGTCGGATCGGGAGCGGTTGTCGCCGGAGCCGTCACAAAGCGAGCGTTCTTTGTCGGAACGTAGAACTGCTGACCGAACGGCGACACGGGTGCCGTTGTGATCCGCTCGGAGAAACCCTTGTGGTCGATAAAGGCAATATCGAAGACACGCAAACCCGCTTCGCCACACGCGGCGTACAAGTATTCGCCGCGTGCTTGCAGGCTTTGGATGTTCGGCTTGCGGCGAGGATGCGTCAGCCGCTCGCTGACATCACGGCCGGGATGCTCGTGTGAGTGTTCCAGGTAGCCGCTGTGTTCGATGTGCTCAGCGTAGTTGTCGGGGTACACGATCTTGTGCATCGTGCTGCCGATGACTGATTGCGGTTCATCACGTTCGGTGACGACGACCGCCTCCAGGCCATGCTCGCCCGCTCCGACCCAGCAGTAGCGGCCGATGAAGTTCAGGTAGTTCGTACCGTGCATCAACAATTGAGCCATGATGGCGTTGTTGTCGTCGTCCTTGCTGAGATGGCAGTCGTTGCATTGCTTCGTGCCGTCCTTGCCGCGCACGGTATGCGGTACGTTCGTGGAAAACGAGATTCCACTGAGTCCGTCGGCGGAGATCGTCTGCTGTTGAACGTAGATCGATTCGCGGTTGTTGTTGTAGCTGCCGACATGCACAGCACAGGCCGACCTGACCGGGCTGATGCGGTTCTTCATCACGTTGCCGTCCTTCGCCAGCATGTAGACGTCATCACGCAGAGTCTGAAAGTTGTAAGAGGTGTAGTTGCGGCTGACATCGCCGTCGTTGTGCAGGTTCGGCATCTTCATGTTCGCTCGTTGCGTGAGATGGCAGCCGTAGCAGCTTGGATTCCACGACGAGTGACACGCAGCGCAGGTCATCTTATTGCTGTCGTGAGCACATTTACTGGAGTCCTTAGGCCGCGTTCCCCACACGATATTGTCGCCGTCGAAGCGAACCGTCTTTGCGAGATGCGACTTCTCGTTATAGCGCGGATGACCGGGGGTGATGGTGTCGAGCACTTGCGGAACGTCCCACTGCCGCGGCTTGTCGCCGTCTTTCTCGACCATCGACGTCTGGATGATCTTGTTGCCGACTCGACGGAATCGTGGCTGGCCGGACGGTGTCGTGAGGGCTTCGAGATTTGTACCACCCTCCGGCGCGGCGGGGCCGGACGTGCGCAGCGTCGCTCGCGCATAGGCCGTTCCGTGACAGTCTTCGCAGGCGATTTCGATGGCGGCACGAACCTCGCCGTACAGTTTCGTGTTGCCGTGATTGTCCTGTTTGAAGTGGCAATCGACGCAGTGCATTCCCTTCTCCAGGTGGATGTCCATGAAATGCACCGGCATGCCGTCCTTCTCGGTTCGGCAGTTGGGATGCAACATCGCGTAGTTGAGCTTTGCAGTGGTCTCGTTTTCGATCGGCTTGTTCTTGTAGTCGATGAGGTGTCCCTCACGATCCCGTTTGAAGACCGCTCGGAAGACCCAGCCGTGGCCATGGAAGTCGGCGAACTGTGAGTGCCGCAACTGCGTGTTGAGGTCCGCCGACTGTGCGAGGAACTCCGGATCGGACCAGTTGCCGCGCAACGAGCCTTCTTCGGGATTATTCATGGCTGAACGGATAAATTCTTCCGCCGTCGGGTACTTCTGCTGAGCCGGGTACATGAATTCACCATCGGTCTCATTGTCCCACCACATCATGCCGAGGAAGCTCTGCAAGACCGTCGTGCCGGGGTGCATGTGGCAAACAATGCATTGACTGGTCGGGATTGCGGTCGTGAACTCGTGTTTGATCGGATGCCCCGGTTCGCTCTTCGGAATGGTCGGATCGGGATTCAGTGACAACCCGCGATTCCCCGCGCTGGCGTACGGCCCGGAATGGACGGACGAGCGATCGTTGGCATAGATGACGTGGCACGCCGTGCAGCCGCTCGAACGGTAGTCACCAGGATGGTCGTTGGTCCCCAGGAAGTTCAGCGTCGGGTCGAGCAATCGCGTCTTCTGTAAGCCAATGAAGACTGGGTCGGTGCGGTTTTCGGTGCCCAGTCCACGATTGCTCAGACGACTGCGCGGACGGCCCGATTCCTCTTCCCGTTCGGGGATGCCGACCTCGGGGCGAAAGCGTCCGCCTCGCTCGAAGATTCGCAGAATGTTTCCTGGTTGCGAGATTTCGAAGCGGGGCAGCGGATCGAGAAACGGCAGAACTCCCTTGAACTTCATTTCGTACTCGGTCGGAGCCGGCACCGTTTGCAGACGCTGAGGCACCCCGTTCATCGAGTAGCTCTCACCGTAGCGGGCTCGCTTCTTGGGGACGATGCCGTTGTTGTACAGAGCCGCGCCCCACAGCATGCAGCCGTGAGTCATCATGCTCTTTTTGACTTCCAGCGTTTCCTTCGGATGACAACCGGCCGTGCCACACGACAGGTGCGCGATCCGCAAGTCGCCCGGATTCACGAAACGCACGAACTCCGGACATTCGTGATTGAGTACGGTGTACGATCGGACGGGATTGCCGGTCGAAGCCCACACATCCGGGAATCGCGGCTGGACGTGGGCCTGCCATTTGTTTGTCGTCGTCGCGTCGCCGCCATGACAGTCGATACAGCCGAGCTGCGTCGTGCCGGCCTTGTGCATGTCATGAGTATTTTTGTGACACTGCACACAGCCCCAACTTTTGGCGTGTCCCTCCTCGGCCGTTTGCCGCATGAGACTGAATTCATCGAGTCGCAGCGGTTCGCGCGGTCCGCCGTGAACGCGCGGTTTGAGCGGTTCATCGGGAGCAGGCGGTATCAGCTCTTGTTGCCGCATCGCCGCCGGCTGCACGGCGGAATCTCGTCGCTTGAGCTTTTCAATCGCGGCCTTGAGCGTCGGCTCGCCGGCAAATGACCGTCCGCCATCGAGCAGCAGCATCACGAACAGAACCGTGGAAATGAGTCGCATATCAGAGACGTCCTTGTCTCAACAGTAGTCCTGTCACTTTGCGACAGGCGAGCCGCACGTCACTCGACGTCGGCGATGTTGGGTTGTTTGAGTGTCGCTGGTTCCTTGGCTTTCCTGTCGCGGAGCGACAGGACGACTAATACGTGAGATCGATTTGCAGGAAGCTGGCAAAGAATCCGTTTTGGCTGCCGTTGTTGCGATTGAAAAGGTCGTTGAAGCCGCGGTCCGAAATCAGTCCGGAGACGCCGCCGATGATGATCACATTGTTGTTCAGGAACGGACGGTACTCGACGCCGGTACTCAGGTCGGTCCCGATCTCCCTGTGGACCTTCTCTTGGAAAATGTACTTTTCGAGCACATTGGTCCGGTCGAACCACAGAAAGTTGCAGTTATTGACGAACCGCAGTTTCGGAGTGACGTCGAAGTCCACCCCGAAATTCAACAGAAACAAACCAGGATTGACGAAGTTCGATTGGCCTTGGAATTTGCTCGACCGCAAGTCGGGCACAAGGCTCATGCGATTGACGAGGTTCACGCCAAACAGCCCGATGGTTTGCCGCTGCCAATAACTGAAGCCGCCGCCAGCGAAGTTGGGGTTGTCGAAAATCGTGTCGAAGCCGGTGGCTCTATCGTCGTTGATGTCCTTGTCGCCGCTGGCCCAGAAAATTGAACTGCGGAAACGCACCCAATCCCGATCATACGAAAGCTCCAGCGCGGCCATCTGAGCGTCAATGTCCTGCGCCTTGCCAGCCAGTGGGTTGAGTGTGTCACGACCCAGCACCCAATAGAACGCGTGGTTGACATTGACTCGATTGATATGCCCGTCCCCCGCCCAGCCCAGGTAGTACGCATCGACCCTGTGTGGCTGAAACACACCCACTGGATCGGGGCGGACCAGAAAATCATTCTTGTCAAACTTGGTGCTCGGACCGTCGTGGTTCCAGTGAAAACTGGCCTGAACGGTGTATCCGGGGAACACAAAATCCTGCCGATAGTAGTTGGCGATCAGCGTATTCTGACGCCGGTCGTCAAACGTGTTGAGTAAACTGTTGGTCTGCTTCTCCGTCTGGTCAAAGAAGACCACGTTGTACTGATCCCGATTGGCGTTGTAGTTGCCGAACAGTCGCACACCGCGGTTGATGTCGCTGAAGATGAAGCCGCGAAAGTCGCTGACGAACGGCTGCGAACCGGCTCGTACCGAAACGAAATCGTAGTACGGACTGGTATCAGCCAGCTTGGTTTCGAAGAACCACTCTTCGAGCGCCCCGTCCGTTCCAAATCGCGTCGTGCCGCGACTGACGTTCGGGTTGACGATCCCCAGTTCCTGCACGTCGAGATAATTCAGATTCAGAACGGGCGTCAGCTTGATGCGCCAGTCCGCCGGTTTGAACACTCCATCCCCGTGGACGAGATCGAACGACAGAAAGAAGTTCTGGGAGACGAAAAACTGATTCGGGTTTCCAAAGAACTCCATTTGTCCTGCGCCGCCCGTGCTCTCGAACGGAGTCGTCGGCGTCGGCACTTGTCGAGCTTCAAGGATCGTCAAGTTCGTCGCGGTGAGGTTCAAGAACGTGTGCTGACCGAAGATTGGATAATCCCCCTTCAGCACGTTTTGGTTGTAGGGATCGAGAATGTTCCCCTGCATGTACGGGTAGTCGTCCTCGGGCGGATAACCCTTGCCGTAGCGATCCCATTCCGGAAACCCCGATCGCCAACGATCCTCCATCGGGACAAAATGGCTGCTCTCTTGCCCTTCACTGGGAAGCACTCCGCTGCGGCCAGTGAATCCGAGCGGTGCGTCCATCGGATAGGTAAGGAGCATGTCCGGTTCGAGCGGCATCTCCGGCAACAGCAACGAATCGGTTTCCGGAAATGATGGTTCGAACGGCCGACGCAGAACCGGTGGACGAACATCATCATCAGGGATCGGCGACGGCTCGTCGGTGAAGACCTCTTCATCCTCGTCGGCCGTCACTTCCTCGCTCGCCATGGTCGACTCGACGAACGGCGTCTCTGCCTCAGATTCGATGCCCGTGAACAGCATTTCTCTTGGCCAAAGTTGCGGAGATTCAGCAAGCACCGCTTGCCACACGACTAACGAGAGGCAGCCAACTGCTGCCAGCATCCACATTGGGCGACGAAGCATGTCGAGTTGTGCGCGCACGCGAACGGCTCGACGTCGCGCGTCGATTCGTGGCAACGGCAATCGGGACGTCTCCGAATGACGCGGCACTTCTAACCTCATCCTTGAGAATGACCTCACCGTGCCAGCTTCGCACGGCGTGCATCCTTGCATCAACAATCTGGCCATGAGCCAACCGATGGCCCGTGGCTTTTCCGCTCAGATCGGTTCTGCCGACAAAAACAAATCAATCCGTTGTCAACGGTTCTAACGCCCGATGAAGGATTGACTGTTCGCGTGCGGATCATGGAACGCACGAAAGTCGGGTAGCTCTGGGAATCCGGGGCATTTAATTTAGCGGAACGAAGACAAGTTCGAGGAATTTGCGGGCCAAAAGGATTTTCGCTCATGTCTCGGTTGTTCTCGTTCCTGCGCCGCCGCCCGACTCGCCGAGCATGCTCGCGACGTTCGCCGGTCGAGTGTTTGGAATCGCGACAGCTTCTGGCCGTCACTCCGATCAGCGCGGTCGAAGTGGAACTGCTGCTGGACCGAGCGGCGGTTGCTACGAGTTCGGAAGATGCCATCATCGCCGTCGTCGATCGCGGCGGGCGAATCCTCGGAGTACGTGTCGAGGAAGATGTGTTGTTGGCCTACGGCAGCCTTGTCAGCGCGGACGGGATTATCAACACCGCCGCCGAAGAAGCGACGCTCGTGTACGCGATCGACGGCGCGGTCGCGAAGGCTCGCACCGCCGCTTTCTTCGCCAATGGGACGGCCGATTCGCGCATCGACCCCGATACCCTCATGGCACCGGCCGGCGGAACCCCGACACCCACCGTCGGCCCGCTGACATCACGCACCGTGAGGTTCATCAGTCAAACCACCATTACGCAGCGCGAGATGCAAGCCAACCCGAACGAGTCTGACCTGACGAAACGCGGCCCCGGCTTCGTCGCGCCGGTCGGCATCGGTGGACACTTTCCGCCGGCAGTCCCGCACACACCACAAGTTGACCTGTTCGGCATCGAGCATACCAATCGCGACAGCAAGGTGCATCCGGGAATGAATTCGGTCCACGAGACGACAGACCCAACTCTGACTGTCATCGGCGGCGATGACATCCTGCTCCCCGGTCGCTTCAACACGACCTACGAACCGGGCAAAGATCTCGAACCTCCCGAAAGTTACGGTTTCACTTCGGCACGCCTGATGACCGCTCAGTCACGCGGCATCGCGACGCTGCCTGGCGGCATTCCCTTGTATCGCGGCTTTGATGTCGTGGGAGGCATCGGTGTCTTTTTTCCCGGTACCGTTGATGCCGATGGTGCTGGCCCGCAACAACTCGGCGACGCAACGTTCGAGCAAGGTTTCGTTCCCGGCATCAAACAAACCGAAGCACGACGTACGAATGCTCCAAAGGTGCTGGAGGCCGAATACATCGCGTTCGCGGCAGCCGGCGGCGCGGCCTTTGGTGGACTCGCGGCGAAGGACAAAATCGGAGTGATTACCGGCTTGGACGGAATCCCCCTCGATCCTTCGCCGTTTCTGTTGCCGTTTGGACGGATTGATCTCGTCGGGATCACGCTGCAAATCATCGGCCCGACTGCGGGGGTCTCAGGCGTTCGCAAAGTTGTCGCCATCGGGAAACAACTCGGAGTCGGCGAGAACACCGGTGCCAATCAATTCGTTACGCCTGGCTTGGACATGGACCCGACCACACTGGGCGACAACATCATCGTGCGCGATGGAGTGAATGTCCCTGAAGGTTGGCTCGTTATGCCACATGCGGGAAGTTCGCTGACCGAGGACAACGTGCGCGACATCATCGAGCAAGGCATCGCTACCGCCAATGCGACACGAGCGGCAATTCGGCTCAAAGTCACGAACACCACGAAAGGAACGACGACTGCCGGCGCGCGGACGCGCATGGTGTTTGCTGTCACCGACACCGATGGCAGCATTCTGGGCCTGTATCGCATGCACGATGCGACAGTCTTTTCGATCGACGTCGCTGTCGCGAAAGCTCGCAACACCGCCTACTACGCCGACGCCGCGCAACTCATCCTCAATCCCGGCGACCAGGTGGACGACGACAATAATGGCTCACCAGATGTTCCGCTCGGCAAGGCGTTCAGCAACCGCACATTCCGTTTTTTGGCTGAACCGCGTTATCCACAAGGTGTCGATGGCAGCAAGCAAGGGGACTTCTCAATTCTCAACGACCCCGGCTTCAACACCGCTTTGCTGAAGTCGAAAAATCCGACTATCGCCGCCGGAGCGGTCGAAAACCTCGCTGACCCCGTCTCCGCGTCGGTGTTTTCACTGCCGACCGCATCAGTGTTCGGTTACGACTCGTTCAACCCCGGCCGCAATTTCCGACAGGCGGCGAACATCGCCAATCAAAACGGCGTCATCTTCTTTCCTGGCAGCGCACCGCTCTACAACACCCTCGGCGCGCTTGTCGGCGGCTTCGGCGTCAGCGGTGACGGAGTCGATCAAGACGACGTCGTGACCTTATTCGGAGTCAACGGCTTCCGGCCGCCAACCGCGATCGCCGCAGACCAGTACTTTGTTCGCGGTACACGTTTGCCGTACCAGAAATTTAACCGCAATCCTTTTGCTTGAGCGAATGACGAAGCTTGAAGTCCCCAACGACGAAAGAATGACGAAGCTCGAATGACGAAGAAATGACCTGACCATGAACACTCACAAAACGAGATCACTACGCCCCGAGTTCCGAAGTTACCGCAGGATGCATTGCTCCCTTCGTGATTCGACATTCGTCATTCTTTTGTCATTCGTCATTCGCCATTCGTTCTTAGCCACGCTCATCGTTCTCGGGTTCATGTCTGTTCGGCTGGCGGCCAGCGACCACCGCTGCGACACCTGTGAACGCTACGACCGCCACGCCTGCGCTGGCTGGCCGCAGTGCATCTCGCGCTGGGCACGCCCATCCTACGGCTGCCACGAATGGGGCTGCTACGTCGGCGGTGGAGCACCGTTCCACGGCGAGGGCCGCTATGGCCACGAAGGAACCTGGGGCTGGGACTACCACGGCCGGCTCTTCACTAAACGGATTTGGCTCGGCTGGCACCACGGCCGCCGCGACCAAGGTGGCGACGGAGCCTATCGGACCGACGGCCCGCACCTTTTGCATCACTGAGGCGCGATCGCCGAAAATAGCCCGGTCGCTCCATCACAGGAACGCCGAACGGTCGCTTGACTTCGTCCCCGCGATCAACCGTCAACCACCACTCCACATCGTTCGCACGCCCCACTAATCTGTCGCCGAGCGACAGGGCTAATTTCTGGCTACAACGGCTTCGAGTAACACAGGTAGCCGCCTGGCTCCAGCCAAGCTTTCGGGCCGTTGTTGGCGATATAGCGGCGGAACGCGTCGAAGTGGTCGGGGGGCGGATAAGGTAATCGAAGCCGTCTTGTTGCCAGAAGTGGCCTGATGAGCCGCTGGCTCGATTGATTTTGCGAGCGGTGAAGTGCTTCCATGATTCGCATTGATCCAGCATTCCATCTTCATCCAAGAAGGGGGCCAGCAGGTGGGCGTGGTTGGGTGTGACCACGAAATCGGTCACTTCGTACCCTCGCCGTCGAACTTAAGCAGGTAGTCACCGACGATCTTCCCGTTGGCTGCATCACCAACGACGCACGCACCCTTGGTTGTCAACGTTTCTAATCCCGGGCAGAATTGTCGCAGATTGAAGTTCGATGTCTGATGTATGAGAGCTGACGAATTCCGATGACATTTTCAGCGAAGAGGATTGGCTGATGTACTTTGAATTTGCGTGTGCCTCTTGTCAGAAGAAGTTGAAAGTGCGAGAGGATCATGTCGGGCAAAAAGTTCGTTGCCCGTATTGTCATCACACGCAGCTGGTGCAAGCACCGGAATCGCCTGCGGAGACCGAAGAGAATCCATTCAGCTTCTTGAATGAGCCGTCTGAGTCTTCTGCGAGTTCGACATCGAGTTCTCCAACAGGAGCGGCTGCGGGGACGAGTCCGGCTGGATCAACGAAGACTCCGGCCGGTGCGGTGGCCGCGAAACAGAAACCGAAAGCTGTCGCCAAGACGAAGCAAGCGGCCTCGGCAAGAAAACAAGACGAGGTCACCAGCGGGACAGACGTCAGCGCGACGACGACCGGGATCATAGGGTTCGCCGCATTCGTCGTCATTTACGCAGCTCTGTATCCGTTTCGAGGGTCGTTTCTTGGTGCATTGTTGTGGGAACGCGGCTGGGTGCAATTCGCCGAGACGTTTCTGGCCGCGTGGGCGGTCGCCATCTTAGTTTTCAAGTTTCGCAAGCTGTCGGCTCAGAAGGATTCGATGCTGTTCGACCTGCTGCCGATGAGCATTTCGCGCGACATCACTCCAGACTCAGCCGACAAGTTCGTGCAGAACATTCGCGAACTGCCGGTGCGGCCGAGTGAGAGTTTTCTGGTCAATCGCGTGCTGCGCGGACTCGAACATTTTCGCATCTTGCGGGACTCCAGCGAGGTCGTCGGTCGAGTCGGCTCGCAATCAGACATCGACGCGAACGAAGTCGATTCGAGTTACACGCTGCTGAAAGTGCTCGTGTGGGCGATTCCGATTCTCGGTTTCATCGGTACGGTGCAAGGGATCGGCATGGCGGTCGGCAGCTTCGCGGCGACGATGCAAGCGGCCAACGACATGAGTGCTCTCAAGGAGTCGTTCAACGAAGTGACCGGCGGCCTCGCCACTGCGTTCGATACCACGCTGTTGGCGCTGCTGCTGAGCATGTTGATCATGTTCCCAATGAGTTCGCTGCAAAAGGCCGAACAAGATTTGCTCAACTGGGTCGATGAGTATTGCAACGAAAACTTGTTTAAGCGGCTGAAAGGGGAATCGTCCGGCGCGGCGGAGAGCGGCGTGGACTCGAAAGCTTTACAGACCGCGATCGATGCCGCGATGGCCAATCATCATGCCGAACTGCGGACATGGACGAAGAAGCTCGAAACGATCGGCGAGACGCTGACACAGCACGTCGCAAAAGGCTGGGCCAAGCTGGAAGAGCAATCGCATTCGCGGCAAAGTCAGACGATGAAACAGCTGCAGCAGTCGGCCGACGCGATCAATGAAGTGGCCGCGCGGCTGAAAGTCGTGGCCGATAAGCAATCCGAATCGCTCGGCCAATTCGGCGACCGCGCGGCGAAAGCTCAGGACGATCTCGCCGATGCTCTCAAACAAAACGCTGCCGCGCTTCGCCAGTCGACCGATTCGGCTCAACAGCATCTCGGCACGGTCGAGCAGGGAATCGCGTCGCTGAACCAAGTTCTGACCGACCTGGGCGGCAAACAAATCGTCATCGAACAAAGCCCGCCGAAAGATCCACCGCGCCGCCGATGGTTCTTCGGCAAGTAGGCCCGCACTCACAATCGACAGACTCTGAGATCATCATGGGACGACGCAAATCATCTGATGGAGACAACGTTTCGCTGTTTCCGTTCATGAGCATTCTCGTCTGCCTGATCGGAGCGCTGACGTTGATGATTGCCGCGCTGATGATCAGCTCGATGAATTCCAAACAGGCGCCGGAGATCGTCGAGCGATACAAGCAATACTCGGAACTAAAAGCCGACCAGCAGCAGGATCGCGAAGAATTGGAGCGGCTCAAGCAACTGCTGGCGCAGGCGGACAAGCTGGCCGAACAAACGAAGCTCGCACTGGCCGAGGTCGCCGCGCTGGAGGCAACTCACAAAGACAAGCTGGCGTCCGTCGATGCTAACAGCGAGTACGCCAAGCAGCTCGCGGACGCCAATCGGTTGCGACTGCGAATCGCGGAACTCGAAGCCGAACCGGCCAAGTTGCAAGTCGAACTCGACCGCTTGCAACAGGAAGTCGCCAAGAAAAACGCCGGCCCGGAAGAAAAGGTCGTGCAGATTCGCCCAGGCGGCAGCGGCGCGGACCTCGTCCCGACCTTCGTCGAATGCACGGCGACCGGACTCGTCATTCACGATAGCCCGCAGCCCAAACGGATCGTCGCGGCCGACATCGGCAACCCGGCCTCGGGCTTCCCGCCGCTGCTCGATCAAGTCGCCGGCACGCCGAAAGGGCAAGTCATCTTTTTGGTCCGCCCCGACGGCGTCGATGTCTTCAACGTTGCCCGCAACTTCGCTCGTGGCCACTTCGGCCCCAACGGATATTGCAAGAACGGAAAACTCCCTGTCCCCACACAAGGAAACATCGACCTGAGCGTGTTCAGAAAATAGCAAATGGCTCGACGCAGATCACAAATTGGCGGCATGAATCTCGATTCGTTGATGGACACGTTGACGAACGTCGTGGGGATTTTGTTGATCATCTTGATCTTCACCGTCCTGAGCGGCGCGGATGCGGTGAAGCGGATCAAGAACTTCGTGGATGAGATCTCCGCCGGACAGTTGCAAAAGACTCAGGCCGAATCGGCGGAGTTGCGAAAGCTGTTGGAGCAGTATCGCGACCAACTGGCAGCGCTCGAAGCCGCCACGCCGGATGCGTCCACCAACATCGACAAAGCCAAACAAACGGCTGAACAACTGCGAGCCGAACTTGAGAAGCTGGCGAAGTCGCAGATCGATCCGGCGGCGCTCGCGGCGCAAATTGCCGAGCGGCAAAAACGGGTCCAAGAACTCGAGGGGCAACTGCTCGAACAGCAAAAGCAGATCGCCAGCTTGAAGGCTCGCTTGGCCGATACGGTCGCGTCCGGCCCTGACAAGGACGCCAAGATCGTCAATCTCCCCGATCCCAAAGATGCCCCGCAAGGAACCTCCGGGATCATTTTCCTCTGCCGTGGCGGTCAGTTGGTGCCGCTTGACACCCCCGGCTTGCAGGCGAAGGCGATGGAGATTGTGAAGTCGGCGGCCCGCGCCGTCATTCGCCAAGACCGGCTCGACTGCGAAAAGCTCACCGACTTGTTTGAGAAGCGATTTGTCGGAGACCGCTATTGCCAACTGAAAGTCCGCATCGGTGGCGACGCGCGGCCGTACCTGGCCGTCTTCCCGCGAAAGGACGCCGGGCTGAATGCCCTCGAACTACAAAAGCCAACTTCGCTATTCGCACGCGGCCTGCGTGAAATGAATCCACAAAAACAATTTGTCGACTTCCGGGTCTGGGGCGACAGCTTCGATGCGTATCTGGAAGCTCGCAACGCCGCCGCGCGACGAGGCATCCTGGCCGGCTGGATTCCGTATTCAGCCAACGCCGAGTACTGGATCGGTTTCCCCGGTGACTTCAAATTGCTGTGTCTCGGAAAAGAACCGCCGCCCCCCGCCGCTCCCGCACCCGCTCCCGGCGGCCCTGCCAAACCGCCGCCGCCACCCGATGTCGTCGATTGACTCCCGATGTCGAATTTCAGCCGACCAGATTGAAGCCTGCGTTCGAGGAGCGATTTGGGAGTCGAGTCAATCGTTCGCCAAGTGATGAAGCAGACGGCTCCGGCCTGCGACCAATGCGGCAACTTGCGTTCGAGGATGGAGAACTCCGCGTTCGGATCAAACACCGGCAACGGCCAAAGCGAGGATGGCATGTCGAGTCTCGTGTCGCGCGACGGAACCCTGTCGCGCAATGTAGCCCTGTCGCTCCGCGACAGGAAAGCCGAA